>NZ_JBGNUT010000026.1:0-147088 GCF_041951385.1 Actinomadura sp. NTSP31
GGGTGGGTGGGGGTGGGGGCGCGGGTAGTGGACGGCGAGGCGCTCACGGGTGCGTGGCTGGCGCGGGACGGAGACGCGGCAGGTGCTGCCTTGGTCTTCTCCGGCGAGGACCCGCAGGAGGCCAAGGCCAGCCACTGAAGTCGGGAGGGGCGTCGAGCCGCGCTTATCCAGGGTCCTGCTCGGTGCATGCTTGACATTTTCCTGTAGTCGTGGGTATAGAAAAGTTGTATCGGTCGTTGACCTGGCGACGCTGGCAGAGGTTCCAGGGGAGTGATCGAAATGGTGGGCGTTGCCCCGACATGGGTGCCGCGGCGGGTCGGCCGCGAGTTCGCGGAGCTGATCTGCGCCGACGACCAGTGGCTGCGCGAGGAGTTCGACGCCCTGATCGCGGCGAGTTATGGCGCGCCACCCGCCCGGCCGGGGCCGCCCGCGCCTCCCGCTACTCCGCCGACCGGGCGACCGTGGCGATATCGGGTGCCCCAGGTCCCTGCCCGGGCATCGGGCCGGGACCTGGCCACCGCCACCGGCAGCACGATCCGGCGTCAACGTTCACCTCCGCCGATCACGTCCCAGGTCGATGGTGGCGCCGTCATCCTGGAGGCCGGCTTCCCGCGACGTCGGCCGTGACGCACCCGGCGGCGCCGCCCGCGCCCTCGGCGCAGCGACTCCAGGCAAAAGGCAGCACGGCACCGAGCGGGCGGGTGCGGCCGGTGTGCTCGTTCCGCCCGCCTGGCGCTGGTCTGGTCGCCGACAGAGTGGCGATGGGAAGGAGGGACAGCAGCAAGACAGTCTCGCTCTGCGTCAGCACATCCAGCCAGGCCGGCGGATTCCCTCCCTCAGTGTCTCGCCGGCCTGGCTGGTGTCATTCCTGGCCAGGCCGTCGCATCGGCTCCCATCGGGCAGGAGGTGATCGCCCTCGTGCTCAGCACTCAGTTCGATCACTGCCGCAATGACGCCTGGATGTCGGAACCGGGCACGCGCTTCACTCGCGCGGCTCCCGCCCCCGCCGAGCAGCGAAATCACCTTGACCGCGACCCGCCGGTCCAGCGTCTCGTTTTGGACACTCAAACCAAACGTTGGCGCATGCCTCCTCCGTGTGGGGTCGCCGAAGATCGCCAGGGTGTCTTATTTCCTACTTTAACGGTAGGTATTGACGATAACCTTGGGTGGTGCCTATGTTCGCGGCACAGGTGCGGGGCCGCCGGCGGAGGACGGGCCCCGACCGCGAGCCGGAAGGTGACGCATGAGGGAACCCCGCCTGCCGGCGGCCATCGAACTGGACGGGGACGGCGCTCACCCGGCCGCGTGGCGGTACTCCGGGCGGCGCCCCGGCGCCGTCCTCACCGCGGGCGCGCTGCGCGAGGGCGTCGCCGCCGCGGAGGCGGCCGGGTTCACGCTGGCCACGTTCGACGACACGCCCGTCCCGCCGCACGCGGCCGTCAACGCCGCCGGGCGGCTGGAGGCCGGCACCCGGGCGGCGTTCGCCGCGACGATCACCGAGCGGATCGGACTCGCCCCGGCCCTGCACGCGACGACGACCGAGCCCTTCCATCTCGCCACCCAGCTCGCGAGCCTGGACCACGCCGGCCGCGGCCGGGCGGCATGGCTGGTCGGGGCGGCGAACGACCCGGAGTCGGCGGCGACGATCGGGGCCGCCCCGCTCGCACCGGAGGAGCTGCGGCGGGAGGTGCGCGACGTCGTCGACGCCGCCCGGCTGCTCTGGGACTCCTGGGAGGACGACGCCGTCATCAAGGACGCCGCGACCGGCCGTTTCCTGGACGCCGCACGGGTGCACCACGTCGACTTCGAAGGAGCCCGGTTCACGGTCAAGGGCCCGCTCATCACGCCTCGGCCGCCGCAGGGCCAGGTCGTGGTCCTCGCCCCGGCCGCGCTGGGCCTCGGAGCCCGCGCCGACATCGCCCTGGTCGGCGGGCGCGACACCGCCGCGCTCCGCGAACGCGCGGCGGCGGCCAGGAAGGCCGGCGCCCCGCTGGCGTTCGCCGAGATCGAGGTCGTCCTGGCCGAGACCGACGCGTCCGCCGCCGGACGCGCCGCCCAACTGGAGGAGGCCGCGGCCTGGCCGGACACCGGCCGGTTCCGGTACGTGGGCTCCGCCGTCGGGTTCGCCGGCCTGCTGCGGTCGCTGGCCGGGGACGTGGACGGGGTGCGGCTGCACCCGGCCGTCCTCGCCGCCGACCTGCCCCTGCTCGCCGAGCACGTGCTGCCCGCCCTGGAGGCGGCCGGACTGCACCGTCCGCCCGCGCCGGGCGCGACGCTGCGGGAGTCCCTCGGCCTGCCCCGTCCCGCGAACAGGTTCACCGCCGCCTCCTGAGGAGAACCCGACCATGACCGAAGCCTCCACGGGCGCCCCCTACGACCCGCACGCCCGCGTGCACCTCGGCGTCTTCTACACCGGTGTGGGCCCGCAGCTCGTTTGGAACGATCCGTCCGCCGCCGACCACGTCGCGATCGAGACCTTCACCGGCGTCGCCCGGCTGCTGGAGCGCGGCCTGTTCGACGCGTTCTTCCTCGGCGAGGGACTGCGCGTGCGGGAGAACCGGGGCCGCGTCCACGACCAGGACGTGGCGGGCCGCCCCGACGCGATCACGCAGCTGTCCGCGCTCGCCGCGGTCACCGAGCGGATCGGGCTGGTCGCCACCCAGAACACCACGTACAACTTCCCGGCCGACCTGGCCCGCCGGCTCGCGAGCCTGGACCTGCTGTCAGACGGCCGCGCCGGCTGGAACATCGTCACCACCGACAACGCCTGGACGGGCGCGAACTTCCGCCACGGCGGGTGGCTGGAGCACGAGCGCCGCTACGACAGGGCCGGCCAGTTCGTCGACGCGGTCACCGCGCTGTGGGGCGCATGGGACCCGGCCGCCGTCGCAGACACCGGGGAGGCGAAGAGCTGGGCCCGCCCCGGCTCCATCGGCGAGGTCGCCCGAAGCACCGACCTGGTCGACCTCCGTGCCGTCGCGACGGTCCCCGCGAGCCGGCAGGGCCGGCCGGTGCTCTTCCAGGCCGGCGACTCCGCCGGGGGCCGGGAGCTCGCCGCGTCCCGCGCCGACGTGGTGTTCTCGGCGAACACCCAGTACGACAAGGCCGTCGCCTACGCCGCCGACCTGCGCGAACGGCTGGCCAGGCACGGGCGCCCGGCCGACTCGCTGCGGATCCTGCCCGGCGCCTCCGTCGTCCTCGGCGACACACCGGACGAGGCCCGCGAGCGGGCCCGCTGGGTGCGCGAGGAGCAGATGTCGGCACCGCGCGCGATCACGTTCTTCGAGCAGTACTGGGGGACGGACCTGTCCGGCTACGACCCGCACGGGCCGCTTCCCGACATCGAGCCCGTCGAGGGCGAACTCGACCCGTCCCGCGGCACCATCCCCATCGAGCGGCGCACCGGCAAGCTGGCGCTGATCGCCGGATGGCGCGAGCAGGCCGAGCAGCGCGGCCTGTCGATGCTGGAGCTGGCGCGGGAGGTCGCGCCCGGCCACCCGGCCTTCGTCGGCACGCCGTCGCAGATCGCCGACGAATGGGTCCGCTATGTCCGCACCCGTGCCGCCGACGGGTTCAACATCACCCCGTATCTGATCCCCTCCGCGCTGGAGGACATCGTCGACAAGCTGGTCCCCGAACTGCAGGAACGTGGCGCGTACCGCACCGCGTACGAGGGCGAGACCCTGCGCGAGCACCTGGCCCTGCCGCCGCTGAATCCGTAGGGAGGCTCCCGGACGCCGGCGGTCAGGCGACCCAGCGGCGGGCCGTGAACCGCGTCCCGTCGCGGCCGATCTCGACGGCGCCCGGCCCGCAGAAATGGGCCGGGACGACGAGCGCGGCGGTGTCCGCGGCCCGTTCGAGGATGCGGCGGCGGGTTCGGGCGGCGGCGGACGGGTCGTGGCAGAAACAGCTGGAGGCGTCCGGTTCCAGAAGCTGGACGGGCGTGTGGAGCAGGTCGCCGACGAACAACGCGCGCTCGCCTTCGGACTCCACGGTGAGCACCCCGTGCCCGGGCGTGTGCCCGGGTGCGAGGTCGAGCCGCAGGTTCTCGTCGATGATGAAGTGGTCGTCCCAGACGACCGCCTGCCCCGAGCGCAGCACCGGCTCCACCGACCGGGCATGGACGGCGGCGCTGCGCCCGGGCTCCTCCACCAGCGTGTCCGGGGCGAAGAAGGCGAGGTCGGGGGCGGAGAAGAGGTACCGGGCCCGGGTGAAGAACGGTACGTGGCCGCCGTCGTCCTCGCGGGTGTTCCAGCCGACGTGGTCGGCGTGCAGATGGGTGCACACCACGAGGTCGATGTCGCCGGGGGCCACGCCCGCGGCGGCGAGCGCCGCCGGCAGGTCGCCGCCGGCGGGCACGCCCTCCTGGCGGGGGCCGGGGGCAAGGCCGGTGTCGATGAGGACCGTGCGCCCGGCACTGCGCAGCAGCCAGCTGTGGACGGAGATGCGAACGCGGCCGGAGCCGGGGTCCCAGTGGTCGGGAGCGAGCCAGGCGCGGTTCGCCTCCCAGACGCCGGGGCCGGTACCGGGGAGCAGTGCGGCGGGGGTCAGGGGCAGGTTCTCGAAGTGCGGGATCCGGGTCACCGAGACCGCGCCGATGTCGAACGTGTGCATACGCTGATCTTCGTGACGATCCCGGCGCGACCGGAAGAAGGAACTTTCATGTCCACTGACGTGCCGTCCGCCCGCCCGGCGACGTCCGGAGGGGGGACGCGCGGGCTCGTCGTCACCGCCGCCGAGTACGGCGCCTGCCCGGTGACGGCCGTCCTGCGGCGGGTCGGCGACAGGTGGAGCCCCGCGGTCATCCGGCTGCTCGCCGACCGGCCGCACGGCTTCAACGAACTGGACCGCGCCATCGAGGGGATCAGCCGCCGCGTGCTCACCCGCACCCTGCGGACGCTGGAGGCCGATGGGCTCGTGAGCCGGACTCCGGCCCCCGGCAGGGCGGGCCGTGTGGAGTATGCGCTGACCGCGGTCGGAGCGTCGCTGCGCGAGCAGCTCGCGGCGCTGGGCCGGTGGGCCGCCGAGCACGCCGCCGAGCTGCGCACGACCCCGCCGGAAGGCTGACGCGCAGCCCGCTCATTCGGCCGTGGCGCGCCTGCTCATTCGGCCGCGGCGCCGCCTGCGAGGTCGCCGAGGAGGCCCCAGGTCCTGGCCTGGTCGGCCGGCCCCGTGAGGCCGGTCTGGGAAAAGACGACCTCGGTCGCGCCGGCGTCGAAGTAGCGCCGGACCTCGGCGGCGACGGTCTCCTCGTCGCCCGCGACGAAGAGCTCCGCCGCCTTGGAGGCGCCTTCGAGCGCGACGACCCGCTGGTAGGAGGGAATCCGGTCGTAGAAGGCGAGCTGCTCGTCGGCGGCTTTCCGCGCGGTGTCGACGTCGCCGGTCACCAGCCCGGGGACCAGGGCGACGACGCGGGGTGCCGGACGTCCGGCGCGTGCGGCGGCCGCGGTGACGGCCGGGACGATGTGCTCGCCGAGGGCTCGCGGACCGGCCAGGAAGGGGAGCGTGCCGTCGCCCAGTTCGCCGGTGACGCGCAGGGCCTGCGGGCCCATCGCGGCGACCAGCAGCGGCACCGCGGGCTCCGCGCCCGGCAGGGTCGTCGGCATCGGTGGCGCGGCCGTCAGCGTCTCGCCCCGGAAGTCCGCGGTGCCGGTCTCGGCCAGGGAGCGCAGCACCGTGAGGAACTCGGCCAGCCGGGTGACGGGCCGGTCGTGCGGCACGCCGAACACCGGCTCGACGAACGTCCTGGCCCCGAGCGCGAGTCCCAGGGTGAACCGGCCGTGCGTCGCGGCCTGGGAGGTCTGCGCCTGGCTCGCGACCAGGATCGGGTGCCGCGCGAAGATCGGCACGGCGGACGTCCCGACGGCCAGTCCGGGCGCCTCGCGGCCCACCAGGCCCGCCAGCGCGACCGCGTCGTAGTCGAACCGCTGCCCGAGCCAGACGGAACCCAGCCCCGCGGCTTCGGCCCGTTTCGCCGCCGCGACCACGTCGTCCACCGCGTTGCCGGTCTCACCTGGGTTGAGCACCACTCCGATCGTCATGTCGGCGGCAACCCGGGAGGAAGCCGCACTATTCCCGCCGGAATACTCGGAATCTCTCCGGTGCGGCGCGCTCGCCCGACGCCGCGTCGGCGATGATCCGGCCGAGCAGCGGCGCGAACTTGGCGCCGTGCCCCGAGCAGGGCGAGGCGACGGTAACCCGTCCACGCCGTCGACCACGAAATCCTCGGTCGGCGTGTTGGTGAAGAGGCAGGTCGTCTCGGCGTACGGCTCGGGGACGAGGCCGGGCAGGGTCCGCCGGACGTACGCGACGATCCGGGCGCGGTTGGCGGGGTCGATGCCACCGTTCCGCACCGCCGCGCTGCGGATCGGCCGCCCGCCGTTGTACTCCGCCACCTTCAGGCCGTTCCGGCCGTCCGGGAGGACGGCGTCGCGCCCGCCCGGCAGGCCGTAGACCAGCATGGCCCCGGTGTCGTGGATGAACGTCGGCCACGGCCCGCCCGGCTCGGCGCGGTAGGGGAAGTGGTAGGCGTTCTCCCGCATCACCCGCAGCGGCGGGAACGCGGCCAGGAAGGACTCCGGCAGGGCGAGGCCGCCGAGCAGGTCGGGGAGCCAGCCGCCGGCGGCGACGACGACCTTCTCGGCCTCCTCGGTGCGCCCGTCCGATCCGACCACCCGGAGGCCGGCGCGCACGCGCTCGACCGAGGCCACCGGCCAGCCGGTCTCGACGCGGGCGCCGTCGGCCCGCGCCAGCCGCAGCATGGCCGAGACCGCGGACTCCGCGTCGATCACACCGGCGGCCGGGTGCCACAGCACGCCCGCGTCGCCGCCGCCGAAGTCGAACTGCGGCCAGCGCGCGGAGGCCGCGGCGGCGGTGAGCAGTTCGTGCTCGACGCCGACCTCCTCGAACACGGCCGCCAGCGCGCCCGGGGCCCGGCCGGCTCCGAAGTCCACCGACCCCGTCGGGCTGATGAGCCGCTCGCCGGCGAGGCGCTCGAGCTCCTCCCACTCGTCCCGCGCGTCGACGACGAGCCGGGCGTAGAACGGGTCGGGGTAGGCGTAGCGGAGGATGCGGGCGGACCCGTGCGAGCTGCCCTCGCCGTTGGCCGGCGTGGAGCGTTCCAGCACGGTGACCGCGTGGCCGCGCCGGGCCAGTTGCCAGGCGGTCGCGGCGCCGGTGAGGCCGGCCCCGACGACGATGTGGGTGCTCATCGGGCTTCCCTTTCCTTGGCGAGCGCCTCGGTCGGCGGACCGCCGGCCCGATCACGGCCACGATGCCAGAAGGCGGCTCCCGGCCGTGCCGCGGGCTCCCGGTGAAGCCCGCCGCGGCCGGAGTGCCCTAATATCCCTTCTCAATAGGTCGAAAAAGTAGACATTGGTGGGGATGCCGATGCGAAGGGCGGATGACCGGGGTTTCGAGGTTCGCGCCACCGAATGGGACGATCCCGTCGCCGCGACCCTCCGGGACGCGATGCAGGCGGAGATGGAGAGCCGGTACGCCGACCGGGTCGCGAAGATCCTCGCCGCGGCGGCGGCCCCGGAGCGGAAGGCGGACGGCACGCTCGGCGTCGAGGCCGAGCAGGTGGTGTACGTCGGCGTCGCCTATGCCGGCGGAACCGGAGTCGGCCACATCGCGCTGCGGCGATACGGCGGCGACGTCGAGTTGAAACGGATGTACGTGGCGCCCGCGCATCGCGGTTCGGGAGTCGCCGCCGCGCTGCTGGCGGCGGCGGAGAGGGCCGCCCGATCCCTCGGGGCGTCCCGTGTCGTCCTGCAGACGGGGGACCGGCAGCCGGACGCCGTCCGGCTGTACGAGCGCGAGGGCTACACCCGCATTCCCGTTTTTCCGCCGTACGAGTGGCTGACTTTCTCGATCTGCATGGAGAAGTCCCTCTGACCGCAGCCGGTCATATTGCCGTCTCCCCGCGATTCGCCGTTCGCGGTTCGTCCGGATGTTGAGGGGGGCCTACAGGGGGCGCGGTCGTGCGGTGCGTTGCTTTGATGGGCGAGGAGCGTGCTTCATGGCGCCGCCTGGAGGCGATAATGGGTGACTCCCAGGACCTGATCCTGGAACTGGTCCGCGAATACCACCGCGAAAAGGAACGGAGCCGGCGCTTCGTACCGGGCGAGACTCTCGTGATGCCCTCGGGCGCCGACCTGAACGAGGACGACCGGGCCGCGCTGGTCGAGGCCGCGCTCAACCTGCGCATCGCCGCGGGTCCGAGCGCCCTGGCACTGGAGCGGGAGCTGGGGCGGACCCTGCGGCGCCGCAAGGTCCATCTGACCAACTCGGGGTCGTCGGCCAACCTGCTGGCGCTGACCGCGCTGACGCAGCCGGAGATCGGCGCCGCCCGGCTGAAACCGGGCGACGAGATCGTCACGGTCGCGGCGGGATTCCCCACGACGGTCAACCCGATCCTGCAGAACCAGATGGTGCCGGTCTTCGTCGACGTCGAGCTCGGCACCTACAACACCACGGCCGAGCGGGTCGCCGAGGCGATCGGCCCCCGCACCCGCGGCATCATGATCGCGCACGCGCTGGGCAACCCCTTCCCGGCGGCGGAGGTGGCCGAGCTGGCCGCCGAGCACGGGCTCTTCTTCGTCGAGGACAACTGCGACGGCGTCGACGCCAGGTACCGGGGGCGGCCGACCGGGACGTTCGGCGACTTCAGCACCGTGAGCTTCTATCCCGCCCATCACCTGACCATGGGCGAGGGCGGCTGCGTCACCACCGACCGGCCGAGGCTCGCGCGGATCGTGGAGTCGCTGCGCGACTGGGGCCGGGACTGCTGGTGCGAGCCGGGGGACTGCGACAGCTGCGGGAAGCGCTACACCCAGCAGTTCGGCGACCTGCCGTACGGCTACGACCACAAGTACACGTTCTCGCACGTGGGCTACAACCTGAAGACGACGGATCTGCAGGCGGCGCTGGGCCTCTCGCAGCTCAGGCGGCTGCCGGAGTTCGGCGCCGCCCGGCGGCGCAACTGGCGGCGGCTGCGCGAGGGCCTGGACGGCCTGCCGGGCCTGCTCCTGCCCGAGCCCACGCCCGGCAGCGACCCGAGCTGGTTCGGCTTCGTCATCACCGTCACCGCCGACGCGCCGTTCGACCGGGACGAGATCGTCGCCCACCTGGAGGACCGGCGGATCGGCACCCGGATGCTGTTCGCCGGCAACCTGACCCGGCAGCCCGCCTACCGGGGCAGGGAGTACCGGGTGTCGGGAAGTCTCGGCAACAGCGACGTCATCACCGCGCGGACCTTCTGGATCGGGGTCTTCCCCGGCCTCACCGACGAGATGATCGACTACGTGATCGGCACGATCAGGGAGTTCGTCACGAGCCGGCGGTAGCCCGGATCACGGCCGCGGCCCGGCGGGGGTCCGGGTCGCGGCCGCGCCGTGGTCCTCGTGCCGGGCGGTCTCGTCGCCGTCGTAGGCGGCGCGGGCCGCCGCGATCTTCGCGTGGTTGTTCTCCGCCCAGGCCGACAGGGCGCGGGTGGAGGCGAACAGCTCCTCGGCGAGCGCCGTGGCGGTGTACTCGACCTGCGGGGGCACGGTGGGGTGGACGGTGCGGGTGATGAGCCCGTCGCGCTCCAGCGTGCGCAGCGTGAGGGTGAGCATGCGGCGGCTGATGCCGGGGATCGAGCGGTGCAGTTCGGCGAACCGGATGGGCCCGTCGCTCGCGGCCGCGATGATCGCGATTCCCCACTTGCTGCCGACCCGGTCGAGGGCGTCGCGGAACGCCGCGCACGTGTCCGGTTCGACGTCGTCGGGCAGCCGGGCTCCTGCTGTCATCGGGCTCCCTTCCCCGGTGCGGACGACTCAGCGTCGCACGCGCCCGTCCGGGCGGGCAACCGAACCCCGCCGGGCAGGGGTGGGTCAGGGGGGCGGGTCGGGGAGCGCGGTGCGCAGGGCCGGCGCCACCTCGGTCGCGAACAGGTCGAGGGACGTCCGGTGGTCCTGCTCGGACAGGCCGTCGGGGTCGACGCTGACCACGGTGAGCGAATGGCCGAAGACCGCGTGCTGGCGGTGCACCTTGTCGATCACCTGCTCGGGGCTGCCGATGAGCGCCGGCGAGCGCGCGGCGAACTCCTCCACGGTGGGGAACGCCGGCCGGGCCCCGATGCCGCGCTGCATCGCGATCAGGCGCTCGTAGGCGGGACGGTACGCGTCGACCGCCGCCTGCGAGGTCTTGGCCACCAGGAACCCGGGCGTGCCCGCGCCGGTGAAGAGCCGGTCGGCGGGACGGCCGCGCCGCGCCCATTCGGCGCGGTAGTGCTCGACGAGCGGGCGGGCGCTCTCGCTGGACAGGCCGGCGTTGGAGAACACCACGGGGTCGCCGTACTCGGCGGCGAGGGCCACCGACTCCGGTGACGACGAACTCCCGTGCCAGATCCTGGGGCGGCCGCGCAGCGGCCGGGGGAGGGTGCGCACACCGTCCAGGCGCGGCCGCCGTCCCGCCGGCCACGAGACCTCGTCCCTGGTCCACAGCTCGTGCAGGAGCCGGAAGTTGTCCGCGAGGGCGGGGCGCTGCTCGTCGGGCGCCAGGCCGAACATCGCGCCGCCCGGCCCGGCGCCCTTGCCGACGATCAGCTCCAGCCGTCCGCCGGACAGCTGGTCCAGGGTCGCGTAGTCCTCGGCGACGCGCACCGGGTCGAGCATCGACAGCAGGGTCACGCCGGTGAACAGCCGGATCCCGCCGGTCAGCGCCGCGACGTGGGCCAGGACGACCGGAGGGGCGCTGGAAAGGAACGGCCAGTGGTGGCGTTCGCCGACACCGAAGCCGTCGAAGCCGAGCTCCTCCATGTACCGGGCCGTGGCGACCGTGCGGGCGAAGCTCGCCCGCGTCGCGGCGGGCTCGTCCGCGCCCGCGGAATCCAGGAAACGGATGGGAGCCACCCCGAAGAACTTCACGATCGGTACCGCCGTATTCCCATTCGTCCGTGCCGCGATTCCGTTGAAGGCGGATCGCCTTTCTCCAGTCGCCAAACGTAGGCGGTGGGGGACGGCACCGGAAGAAGGAACATTGCTGTTACCACCCTGTCCCGTGTTTTCCTTGGCACAGCTGCGATCCGAAATGGTCCGAAACGGGGTGAGGTGTGTCCGCACCGACCGATCTGCGGCTGGAGCACCGGCCCGCGCCGCTGGGGCTGACCGAACGGTCGCCCCGGCTGAGCTGGCGGCTGCCGCCCGGAACCCGGACGCAGCGGGCCTACCGGATCCGCGGCCTGGCTGGCGACCGGCCGTGGGACACCGGATGGGTCGCCTCGGACCGCAGCCTGTTCGTCCCCTATGGCGGCCCGCCGCTCGCGTCGCGGGAGCCCGTGCGATGCGCGGTGCGGGTTCGCACCGACGCCGGGGCCAGTGCCTGGTCGGAGCCGGCCGGCTGGGAGATGGGCCTCCTCGATCCGGACGACTGGCGCGCCGAGTGGATCGGGCCCGCGGAGGACGAGGTGCCGCCGGCGGGCTTCCGCCCCGGCTACCTGCTGCGCGGCGAGTTCACCGTCGAGCGCCCGGTCGTCCGGGCGCGGGTGTACGCCACCGCGCACGGCGTGTACGAGCTGTTCCTCAACGGCGAGCGGGTCGGGGACGCCGAGTTCGCCCCCGGCTTCACCGCCTACCGCGACCACTTGCACGTGCAGGCGTACGACGTGACCGCGGCGGTCCGCGCCGGCGCCAACGTGCTCGGCGCGGTTCTCAGCGACGGCTGGTTCCGCGGCCGGACGTCCTACCACCGCCTTCCGGACGGCTTCGGCGACCGCACCGCGCTCCTGGTCCAGTTGCACGCCGACCACGAGGACGGGACCTCGACGGTGGCGGGGACGGGCCCGCACTGGCGGTCGGCGGTCGGGGCCGTCAAGGCGGCCGACTTCTTCGACGGCGTCGCCGCCGACCTCCGCGACGAGCCGGCCGGGTGGAGCGGTCCCGGGCCGGTCGAAGGCGGCTGGGCGCCGGTCGCGGCGCGCGAGCGTCCGACGGCCCGGCTGGTCTCCTCGCCCGCTCCGCCGGTGCGGCGGCTCCAGGAACTGCGGCCGGTCGCGATCACTCGCCCGGCCCCGGACCGGCACGTCATCGACTTCGGCCAGAACCTCGGGGGCTGGGTGCGGCTGGCCGACACCGGGCCGCGGGGCACGTTGCTGTCGCTGACCCACGCCGAGGCGCTCACCCCCGACGGCACCGACGTCAACACCGCCAGCGGGCAGGCCACCCTGCACTGGTACGCGCCGGCGCGCGGGATCCAGACCGACCGCGTGGTCTCCGCCGGCCCGGACGGCCCCGCCTTCGAGCCCCGGCACACCCGGCACGGCTTCCGCTACCTGCGCGTGGACGGGCATCCCGGCCCGATCACCGCCGACGGCGTGACGGCGGTCGCGGTGAGCTCCGACCTGCCCCGCACGGGCTGGTTCCGATGCAGCGACGACCGGCTCGACCGGCTCCACGAGATCGCCTACTGGACCTACCGCAACCAGGCGTGCGAGGTCCCGACGGCCGAGATCACCCGCGAGCTCGCCGGCTGGACCGACTTCGGGTGGAACATCCGGGGCGCCCGGCTGCTGAACGACGTGTCGGGGCTGAGCGCCAAGTGGCTGGCGGACCTCGCCGCCGACCAGTGGCCCGACGGGACGGTGCGCAACTACGCGCCCGACCCCCTGGGCCCGCGCAGCCTGACGGCGCGGTTCGCCATCCCGCACGGGCAGGCGGGCTTCGGCGACGCGGCCGTGGTGGTGCCCTGGGAGACGTGGCGGGCCTACGGCGACGACGGCCTGCTGGAGCGGCAGTACCCGTCGATGACCGCGTGGGTCGACCGCGTGGCCCGGATCGCCCGGGAGCGCAGGCACCCGGACCGGCGCGCGGTGCGACCCGTCCCGGCGCCGCACGAGGAGTTCCTCTGGGACACCGGCTACCACTTCGGCGAGCACCTCGAACCGGCGCCGCCGCAGCGCCCGGTGTCGCCCCGGCGCCCGGCTTCGCTGGGCGGACGCCGGACCACCTGGGCCACCGATCTGGACTCCTTCACCGCCGCCGTGGTGGAGGAGATGGAGGCCCGCGACCACGCGGCCTTCGCGACCGCCTACTTTCACCGGTCGGCCCGGCTGCTGTCCCGGATCGCGGACGTCCTCGGCCGGACCGGGGACGCCCAACGGTACGGGCGCCTCGCCGACAACGTGCGCGGCGCGTGGCAGGCCGAGTTCATCACCGCCGACGGGCGGCTGGCCTGCGACACCCAGGCCACGCATCTGCGGGCGCTCGCCTACGACCTGGTCCCCGAGGCGCTGCGGGCACGGACCGCGGACCGGCTGGCGGAACTGATCCGCGCCGCGGGCACGCGGCCCGGCACGGGGCTGCCGACGACGCATCTGCTGCTGCCCGTCCTCGCCGAGAACGGCCACCTCGACCTCGCCTACGAGTTGCTGCTGCGCAGCGGGCCACGGTCCTGGATGTCGGTGATCGACAACGGCGGCACCACGTTCTGGGAGACCTGGGACGGCATCGCCCCGAGCGGCGCCACGATGCTGGCGCTGAACATGCCGACGCGGGCGAGCGTCGTGGAGTTCCTGCACGGCCACGTCGCCGGCGTGCGGCTCGACCCCGAGGTGCCCGCCTACCGGCGGTTCCGGGTCGAGCCGCAGCCGGGCGGCGGCCTCACCTGGGCCGAGCTGAAATACGACTGCCCCTACGGGCGGATCGAGGCCGCGTGGCGCGCCGAGCGGGGCCGGTTCTCACTGGAGGTCACGGTCCCGCCCGGCACGACCGCCGACGTCGTCCTCCCCGACGGCTCGCGGGCGGAGGCGGGCCCCGGCGCCCACGCGTTCGCCGTCCGGGCCGCGCCCGCCGACTCAGGGGTGGCATAGGGGGGCGCCGAAGGGGATCCGGATCTGCCGTTCACGGCAGCCTGTTGCATCAATCGGAATTGCCGGGTCCACCGGCGGAGGAAGGGCTTGCGGATCGATGGCGCGGTTTCTGGCCGGACGGGTGCTCCAGGGCGTGTTCGTGCTCTGGGCGGCGTACACGCTCTCGTTCGCCGTTCTGTACGCGCTGCCGAGCGATCCGGCCGCGATCGCGGCCGGCGCCGACAACAGCGTCACACCGGAGCAGCTCGCCCAGCTCCGGCATGAGATGGGCCTCGACCGCCCGCTGACGGAGCAGTACCTGAGCAAGCTGGGCGGGGCGCTGCACGGGGACCTCGGACGCTCGCTGCAGTCCGGCGAGCAGGTCACCTCCCTGATCGGGCGGGCGCTCCCGCCGACGCTCGCGGTGGCGGGGGCGGGGCTCGTCCTCGGGGCGCTCCTCGGGACGGGGCTGGCGGTGCTCGCCACCGTGACCGGCTCGCGGTGGCTGCGGCAGACGCTGCTCGGCCTGCCGCCCCTCGGCGTCGCGATCCCGGGTTTCGTCATCGGGCTGGTCCTGCTGCAGTGGCTCTCCTTCACCTGGAACGTGTTCCCCGCCATCGGGGAGGGCGGCCTGCGCGGCCTCGTGCTCCCCGCCGTCACCATCGCCGTCCAGCCCGCGGCCCTCATCGGTCAGGTCCTGGCCAAGAGCATGGGCGACGAACTCGGAAAGGACTACGTGGCCGTCGCGCGCGCCAAGGGCGCGGGACCGTTCCGGGTCAACGTCCGGCACGTCCTGCGCAACGCCGCGCTGCCGACGCTGACCCTCGCCGGGCTGCTCGTGGGCGGGTTGCTGACCGGCGCGATCGTGGTGGAGGCGGTGTTCTCGCGGAACGGCCTCGGCCAGGTCACCCAGGGTGCGGTGGCCGCCGAGGACCTGCCCGTCGTGCAGGGCGTGGTGCTGCTCGGCGCGCTGGTGTTCGTCACCGTCAACCTCGCCGTCGACCTGCTCTACCAGGTCCTCGATCCGCGGCTCGCGGTCGCGCGGCGCCCCGTGGGGCGCTTCACGCTGTTCGGCCTCGCGGGCCGGGGGGTGAGCTGAATGTCGGTCACCGACGTCGCCCTGCCGGCCGGCGAGCGCTTCCCGGAACCCGAGCCCGCGGGACGGCCGCGGACCCCCGCCCGCCTGCTGCGCTCCCTGGCGGGACTCCTGCGCGACCCCGGGCTCGCACTGTCGCTCCTCTGGATCTGCCTCGTCGTGGTCGCGGCCGTCGCCCCGTCGCTGCTCGCCCCGGGCGACCCGCTGGCCGTCGATACCGCCGCGCACCTGCGCGCCCCGTCGCCCGGCCATCCGCTCGGCACCGACCGGCTCGGCCGCGACCTGTTCGGCGAGACGGTGCACGGCACCGGCCGGACGCTGCCGGCGGCGGCGCTGGCGACGGCGATCGGCCTCGGCGCCGGCACGCTGCTCGGCCTGCTGGCCGGGTTCCTGCGCGGCGCCGCCGACCTGGTGATCATGCGCCTGGTCGACGTGCTGCTGGCGATCCCCGGCCTGCTGCTGGCGCTGATGCTGGTCTCGGTGCTCGGCAAGGGCGACACGCTCGACGTCGGCGTCGCCATCGGCGTGGCCGCCATCGCCAGCACGGCGCGGGTGATGCGCGCCGAGGTGCTGCGCGTGTCCGAGAGCGGGTTCGTGGAGGCCGCCCGGACCGGCGGGGCGCGGTGGACGCGCGTCGTGCTCCGGCACGTGCTGCCGAACTCGATGGGGCCGGTGTGGGTGCTGACCCTGCTGCTGTTCGGCGAGGCGATCCTCGGCGTGACCACGCTCAGCTTCCTCGGGTTCGGCGCCCAGCCGCCGACGCCGGAATGGGGCTCGCTGGTGTCCTCCGGGCGCGACTTCCTCGGCAGCGCCTGGTGGCTGTCCCTCCTTCCGGGCGCGGTGGTGGCGCTGACCGTGCTGGCCGCCAACCGGGTCTCGCGCGCCTTCGACGCTGAAAGGACGGGACCGCGATGAGCCCGCGCCTCCTGGAGGTCGAGGACCTGGCGGTGCACTACCGCGTGCGCCACGCGGACGTCCGCGCGGTGGAGTCGGCGAGCTTCGCGGTGGGGGAGGGCGAGACGGTCGCGATCGTCGGCGAGTCCGGGTCGGGCAAGTCCACGACGGCGTACGCGCTGCTCGGCCTGCTCCCGCGGTCGGCCCGCGTCGTACACGGGCGCATCCGCCTCGGCGGCCGGGACCTCGCGGGCCTGCCCGAACGCCGATGGCGCGAACTGCGCGGCCGGGAGATCGCGCTCATCCCGCAGGACCCCGGCACGTCGCTGAACCCGGTGCAGCGGATCGGCGCGCAGGTCGCCGAGGCGCTGCGGCTGTCGGGCGGCGCCGGCCGGCGCACCGCCCGCGCCCGCACCCTGGAACTGCTCGCCGACGCGGGGCTCCCCGATCCCGAGGTCCAGGCGCGGCAGTACCCGTCGCAGCTGTCGGGCGGCATGCGCCAGCGGGCCCTCATCGCGATCGCGATCGCGGCGCGCCCCCGGCTCATCGTGGCCGACGAGCCGACGAGCGCGCTCGACGTCACGGTGCAGCGCCGCATCCTCGACCACATCGCCGGGCTGGTCCGCGAGTCGGGCACCGGCATGCTGCTGATCACCCATGACCTCGGCGTCGCCGCCGAGCGCGCCGACCGCGTCCTGGTGATGCGGTCCGGCGCGATCGTGGAGCAGGGCACGCCCGGCGAGGTGCTGTCCGACCCCCGCGACCCCTACACCCGCTCCCTGATCGACGCGGCGCCCGGCCTCGCCCGGACGCCGCGCGCGCACCGGGTGCGGCTCACCGCGATCCCCGGCGGCGCTGCCGGGGACCCGTTCGCCGAACCGCGCACCGCCGCCGACACGGACGCCGTCGACGCGCAGGAAGGGCCCGTCCTGCGCGTCGACGGGCTGGTCAAGGAGTTCCGGCCGCCCCATTCCGCGGGCCGTCCCGACGCCATCCGGGCCGTCGACGGGGTGAGCTTCACGATCCCCCGCGGCCGGACCTACGGGCTGGTCGGCGAGTCGGGATCGGGGAAGTCCACGACGGCGCGGCTGATCCTCCGGCTGGCCGATCCGACCGGCGGGCGCGTGCTCCTCGGCGAGGAGGACATCACCGGGACGCGGGGCGCCGCGCAGCGGCTGCTGCGCCGCCGGATGCAGATCGTCCAGCAGAACCCGTTCGCGTCGCTGGACCCGCGCCGGTCGGTCGAGCAGATCGTCACCGACCCGCTGGCGTCGTTCGGGCTGGGCTCGCGGGCGCAGCGCCGCGGCCGGGCCAAGGAGCTGGTGGACCTCGTCGCACTCCCGGCCTCGGTACTGGGCCGCCGGCCGGCCGAGCTGTCCGGCGGGCAGCGCCAGCGCGTCGCGATCGCGCGGGCGCTCGTGCTCAACCCCGAGCTCGTCGTGTGCGACGAACCGGTGTCCGCGCTCGACGTCTCCGTGCAGGCGCAGATCCTCGACCTGCTCGCCGCGCTGCAGGCCGGGCTCGGCGTGAGCTACCTGTTCATCTCGCACGATCTGGCGGTGGTCCGGCACATCGCGCACGAGGTCGGCGTCCTGCACCGGGGCCGGCTGGTCGAGTCCGGCCCCACCGAGCAGATCTTCGCGGCGGCGCGGCACGACCACACGCGGGAGCTGCTGGACGCCATCCCCGGCCGCCGCTGACGCGGCCGATCACCACGACAAGGAGAACCGAACCGTGTTCCAGGTAAAAACGGTCGGAAAACTGAGACTCGCGTCGGCCGCCGCGTCCGCGGCGCTGCTGCTGGCCGCGTGCGGTGGCGGCTCGTCCGGCGAGGGCTCCAAGGCGGGCGGCCCGCCCAAGGCCGGCGGCACCCTCACCGTCGCGCTCGGCGGCGACCCGGTCACCATCGACCCGCGCGCCGTCACGCCCCTCGTCCGCGAGGTGTCGCGGCCCATCGTCGACTCGCTGCTCGCGCTCGACCCGGCCACCAAGAAGCCCGTGCCCTGGCTCGCCGAGTCGTTCAAGGCCAACGCCGACGCCACCGAGTTCACCTTCAAGCTGCGCGGCGGCGTCACCTTCTCCGACGGCACGCCGCTGACGGCGAAGGTCGTCAAGGACAACTTCGACGACATCATCGCCAACAAGGCCAAGTCCGCGGGCTCCACGTCCGTCTCGCTCCTGGAGCAGGGCGGCTACAAGGGGACCGACGCGCCCGACGAGCACACGGTCGTCCAGCACTTCGCCAAGCCGTACCCGACCTGGCCGCTCTGGGCGGCGGGCACCGCCTTCGGCGTCCTCGCGCCGAAGACGCTCGCGCTGCCGCTCGACGACCGCTACGACAAGGTCGTCGGGACGGGCCCGTTCGTGCTCCAGTCCTACACCCGGAACAGCCAGGTGGTGCTCACCAAGCGCAAGGGCTACACGTGGGGCCCGCAGACCGCCAGGCACGCCGGGGACGCCTACCTCGACAAGGTCGTCTACAAGGTGATCACCGAGCCGAGCGTCCGCACCGGCGCGCTCAAGACCGGCCAGGTGCAGCTCGCCGGCGCGCTCAACCCCTCCGACATCGCGCCGGTCCGCGCGGCCGGGTTCGCCATCGTCGCGCAGCGCAACCCCCGGCTCGCCGAAGGCCTGGTGGTGACCGGAGCCGACCGCGCGCCGCTGGACGACGCGGCCGTCCGGCAGGCGCTGGTGAAGGCCGTCGACACCAAGCAGATCCGCGACACGCTGCTCACCCCCGAGTGGGGCGTGCCGGACAGCGTCGTCACCGGCGCCGTCGTGGGCCACGCGGACGAGAGCGCGCTCCTCAAACCGGACCAGAAGGCCGCGGCGGCGCTCCTGGACCAGGCCGGCTGGGCACCGGGCGGCGACGGCATCCGGGCCAAGGGCGGCAAGCGCCTCACCCTGACGCTCGGCTGGCTCAACCGCGGCAACCCGTGGGACCAGCCGCTGGTCGAGCTCGTCACCGCCCAGTACAAGAAGATCGGCGTGGAGCTGAAGCCGCAGCTCGCGACCGCCGCCCAGTCGGTGGAGGCGCTGAAGGCGCACAAGTGGGACCTGTTCCTGTCCGGCGTCGCCGGCGGCCTGGACGCCGGGGTGAGCCTGCTCGGCACGTTCAGCACCGCGCCGCCGAACTTCTACAACGTCCAGGACGCCCCGTTGCAGCCGCTCCTGGCGAAGCAGGCGACCACCACCGACGAGGCGGCCCGCAACAAGATCCTGGCCGACGCCCAGCAGCGCATCATCGGCGAGGGACTGTTCACCCCGCTGGTGGAGGACACCGCCGTCGTCGCGGTCGGCAAGAAGGTGCACGGCTTCGCCCTCGACGCCGACTCGCGGCTGCCCACCCTTCAGGACGTCTGGCTGTCGTGACCTACCGCATCGCCGTGGACGTCGGGGGCACGTTCACCGATCTGGCGCTGCTCGGCCCGGACGGCGTGGAGCTGGACCACAAGACCGGCTCCACGCCGGACGAGCCGGCGGACGGGGTCGTCGCGGGCCTCCGCGGCCTCGCGGAGAAGGCGGGGCTGCCGCTCGCCGGGCTGCTCGCCCGCACCGGCGTCATCGTGCACGGCACGACCATCACCACCAACGCGCTGGTCACCGCCACGGGCGCGCGGACCGGGCTGCTGGCGACCGAGGGCCTGCGCGACGTCCTGCTCGCGCGGCAGGGATCACGGGCCGAGCAGTTCGACTCGCGGTCGGCACCGCCCCCGCCGCTCGTGCCCCGCCACCTGATCGAGACCGTCCGGGAGCGGGTGGACCGCACCGGCGAGGTGACGGCGCCGCTGGACGAGGAGGGCGTGCGGCGGGTTGCGCGGCGGTTCCGGGACGCCGGCGTCGAGGCGGTGGCCGTGGCTTTCGCCTTCTCCTACCTCAACGACGCGCACGAGCGGCGGGCGGCCGGGATCCTCGCGGCGGAACTGCCCGGGGTGTTCCTGTCGGTGTCGTCGCGGGTGGCGCCCGAGGTGCGGCTGTACGAACGCACCTCGACCACGGTGCTCAACGCCTACGTCGGCCCGGTGCTGCGCGACCATCTGGACCGCCTGGCGCGGCGTCTGGCGGACCTCGGCCACACCGGCCGGGTGCTGATCGTCCAGTCCAACGGCGGGGTCGTGGACCTGGACCGGGCCGCCGAGCGGGCCGTGAACACGCTCCTGTCGGGGCCGGCGGGCGCGCCCGCCGCCGTCGCGCGCATCGTCGCCGAACTGGGCGTGCCCGAGGCCATGACGATCGACATGGGCGGGACGAGCTTCGAGGTCAGCCTGTCGTCGGGCGGCGCCACCGGGATCACCACGCGGGCCGAGCCGGCGGGCCACCCCGTCTCGGTGCCGATGCTCGACATCGCCACGATCGGCGCGGGCGGCGGCTCGGTCGGCTGGACGACCCCCGGCGGGCTGCTGCGCGTCGGCCCGGCCAGCGCCGGAGCGGACCCGGGTCCGGCCTGCTACGGGCGCGGCGGCCGGGACGCGACGGTCACCGACGCCGACCTCCTCCTCGGGCATCTCGCGGGCGGGTTCGGGGACGGCCTCGAACCGTCGGCCGCCCTGGCGGGCCGCGCGATCGGGGACCTGGGGCGGCGCCTCGGGTCCGGGACGATCGAGACGGCGGCGGGCGTCCGCCGCGCCGTCGACGCGGAGATGGCCGACAGCCTGCGGCTCGCGATCGCCCGGCACGGACTGGACCCGCGCCGGCTCGCGCTCGTCGCGGCCGGCGGCGCCGGTCCGGTGCACGCGGTGGAGCTCGCCCGGGACCTGGGGATCCCGCTGGTCGTGGTCCCGGCGGGCGCCTCGGTGCTCTGCGCGCGCGGCATGCTCCGCGCCGACCTGGTCCGCTACCACGTGCACACGCTGCTCGGGCGCGGGCGCGACCCGCGCGCCACCGGCACCGACCCGGACGAGGTCGCCGCCGCGTTCGCCGGGCTGGAGGACGGCGCGAAGGCGGACCTGGCCCTGGACGACGCGGCGTCGCCTTCGAGCTTCCGGTTCACCCGGCTGGCCGATGTCCGGTACGTCGGCCAGGTCCACGAGGTGACGGTGCCGCTCCGGCCCGGCGCGTTCGTCGACGCTGCGGCGCTCGACCAGGTCACGGCTGACTTCCACCTCGCACACGAGCGGCTGTACGGCTTCGCGCAGCCGGAGGCGCCCGTGGAACTCGTGAACGTCCGGCTGGAAGCGCGTGCGCTCACCGGCCTGCCGTCGTCCACGGACGTACCGACGGCCGCGCCTGTTCTGGCGGAAGGGGACAAGGTGCAGCGGGCATGGTTCGACGGCGGCTTCCAGGAGGTGCCCGTCTGGAGCCCCGGGTCGTTGCCGGTGGACGAGCGCCAGGAGGGGCCCGCACTGCTGGCCGGCTCGGGCACCACCATCGTGGTCCCGCCCGGGTTCGCGTTCGAGGTCACCGCGAGCGGCACCACGCTGGTGTTCGCGGCGGACCGAGAACGGGCCGAGGTGCTGGCGGGACTGCGGGGCACGCGGCTGGAGCCGGTCCGGTGACCGCGGCGATCCTGGCCTCGGTGGTCGACAACCGGCTGCACGCCATCGCCGCGCGGATGGCGGACGCGATGCTGCGGTCCTGCCGGTCCGCGGCGTTCCAGAGCCGCGACTTCGTGACGGGGATCTTCGACGCCGACGGCGCGTGGATCGCCACCAAGGACTTCATCCCCGTCCTCGCCGGGTCGCTGCCCAGCGCCTACGACGGCATCCTCGCCAAGTTCGCCGGGGACGTCGGCGAAGGCGACGTCTTCGTGCTCAACGACCCGTACCACGGCAACAACCATCCGCCCGACGTGACCGTCCTCAAACCGGTCTTCCACCGGGGCGTGCTCCGCTTCTGGACCGCGACGAAGGGCCACCACGCCGACGTCGGCGGCAGTGGCGAGCTCGGCTACAACCCCGGCGCCCGCGACTGCTACGAGGACGCGCTCCGGATCCCGCCCGTCCGGCTGTACCGGCGCGGCGAGCGGCAGGACGACGTCTGGGACCTCATCCTGCTGAACCTCCGCCTCCGCGACGCGGTCGAAGGCGATCTGCACTGCCAGATCGGGGCGGCCGCGCTCGGGGAGCGCGAGCTGATCGCGATGCTCGACGCGTTCGGCGTCGAACCGGTCCTGGAGGCGGTGAAGTTCCAGCTCGCGGCCGCGGCCCGGCACATGCGGTCGGAGATCGCGCGCTGGCCGGACGGCGTGTACGAGGCCGTCCGGCACCTCGACGACGGCGGCGAGCACCACCGCGAGCCCATCGCGGTGCGGCTCCGGCTCACCGTGGCGGGGGAGCGCGCCGCCTTCGACTTCACCGGGTCCGACCCGCAGGTGACCGGGTACGCGAACTCGACCCGCGCCAACACGGTGGCCTCGGTGCTCGTCGCGCTGTTCGGGGTGACCGACCCCGCGCAGCGCCGCACGAGCGGCGCCCTCTCGGCGATCGACGTGCTGACCCGGCCGGGCACGATCGCGCACGCGGTCGAACCCGCAGCGACCACGCTGTGCACGATCACCGCGTGCGAGGCGATCGTGGAAGCGGTGTGGCTGGCGCTGGCCAGCGCCGACCCGGCGCTCACCCACGCGGGCTGGTGCCGGGGGTACGCGTTCGCCGCCGTCGGGATCGACGAGCGGACCGGCCGGCCGTTCGGCGCCACCGGCGCGCTCAAAGGCGGCTCTGGCGCCGTGCTCGGATGCGACGGATGGGACGCCATCGGGCCGCCGGTCGCCATGGGCGGCGGTCGCGAGGTGGACGTCGAGCTGCACGAGCTGGGCGCGCCCGCGACCATCCTGCACCAGGGCTTCGCGACCGACTCGGCCGGCGCGGGACGGTGGCGCGGCGGACTCGGCGGCTTCTCGCGATGGCGCATCGACCAGGACGGCGTCCCCGTCGTCTGCATCGGCTCGGGCGCGCTGGAGCAGACCGTGCCCTACGGCCTGGCGGGCGGCCTGGCCGCCCCGGCGAACCGCAGCGTGGTGCGCCACCGCGACGGGCGGGTCACGGTGCCGCGCACCAACAGCACCCTCGTGCTGGAGCGCGGCGACGTCATCGAGATCCACACCTCCGGTGGCGGCGGCTACGGCGACCCCCGGGAACGGTCGCGCGAGGCCGTCCTCGCCGACGTCCGCGACGGGCTGGTGTCGGAGGCCGCCGCGCGCGACGTGTACGGCCTCGCCCCCTGACGTGCCGCGCCGCGGCGGATCGGAGCATCCCATGACCTTGCACATCCTGGTCCTCGACATCCCCTCGAACGGGCACGTGCTGCCGAAGCTGGACCTCGTCGACCGGCTCGTCCGGCGCGGGCACCGGATCACCTACGTGGTGGCCGGAGGCCCCGCCGAGCGGGTGCGGCGCTTCGGAGCGGAGGTCGTCACCTATCCCTCCCTGAACCCTCTGGCCAGCCTCGCCGAGGACGACCCGGCCGCCGCCACCCGGGCGTTCTTCCGCGAGAACCTGGAGATCCTGCGCGCCGCGCGCGAGCACTTCGGCGACGAGCGCCCCGACGCCGTCGCCTACGACGAGGCGGCCTTCCAGGCCGGCCGCATCCTGTCCAGGATGTGGGGGCTGCCGCCCGTCCTGCTGACCCCGAGCGTGGTGTCGAACGAGCACTACTCCTACTTCGACCACATGGAGCGCCTCGCGCCCGGCCACCGGCTGGCCGACCCGGTGGAGGAGATCACCGAGGCACTCGCCGGATTCGGGCTCGGCGACCAGGTCGAGGACTTCCTGTGGAGCACCCGGCGGGTCCGGGAGCTCACGATCTCGTTCGTCCCGCCCCGCATGCAGCCGGAGTACGAGACCTTCGACCCCGAGCAGGTCGTCTTCGCCGGGCCGAGCGTCGAGAAGCGGGACTTCCTCGGCACCTGGACTCCACCGCCGGACGCCGCGCGGGTGGCGCTGGTGTCCCTGGGCAGCGTGCGCAACGGCGACGCCGGATTCTTCGAGACGGTGGCCCGCGCGTTCGCCGGAAAGCCGTGGCATGTCGTCGTGACGGTGGGGGACGGGCTCGCCGACACCGACGTCGAGCGGATCGCCGGCCTCGCGCCCAACGTGGAGGTCCATCGCTGGGTGTCCAACGTCAGCGTCCTCGAACACGCGGACGTGTTCGTGACCCACGGCGGCAGCGGCTCGCTCGTCGAGGCCTGGTACACCGCGACGCCGGTCGTCATCGTCCCTCCGGCACCCGACTTCCTGCCCTACGCGGACCGGACCGTCGAACTGGGCGCGGGCCGCGTCATCGACCCGTCCGAACTGGACGCGGACCGGCTCGTCGCCGAGGCGGCGGCGGTCGCGTCGGACGGCGCCATGGTCCGGCGGATGCTGGAGCTGCAGGCGCACGCGCGCGCCGCCGGCGGCGCGCGGCGGGCCGCGGACGTCATCGAGGCCCGTCTCGGCGCCCCGGCGCGGAGTGCGGCGTCGTGACCGCGCGGCCGACCGCCGGAGCGGTGATCGTCACCGGCGCCGGGTCGGGGGTCGGGGCGAGCACGGCCGTCAGGCTCGCCGAGCGCGGCCACCGGGTGGTGGCGGCCGTCCATTCCCGCGACCGCGTCGCGCGCCTCGACGAGCTCGCCGCCCGAGCCGGCGCGGAGGTCGACGTCGCGGAGCTCGACGTCACCGACGAAGCCTCGATCCCGCCGTTCGTGGACGGCGTCGCGGCCCGCCACGGCGGCCTGCGCGCCGTCGTCAGCAATGCCGGCGTCACGGGCGTCGACACGTTCGAGAACGAGGACCTCGCGAGCTACCGCAGGATGTTCGAGGTGAACGTGTTCGGCCCGGTCAAGCTGCTCAAGAGCAGCCTCCCGCACCTGCGTGCCGGCGGCGGCCGGTTCGTCGCGGTCGGCAGCGTCGCGGGCGTGCTCGGACTGCCGTTCCAGGAGGCCTACGCCGGGTCGAAGTTCGCGCTCGAAGGGATCCTGGAGGGCTTCGCCCCCGTGGCGCGGCGCGTGGGGGTCGCGGTGTCGGTCGTGGAGCCGGGGCCGATCGACACGGACGCGGTCCGGAAGACCGACTGGGCGCGCGTCTTCGCCGGGGCGGGGCCTTACGAGGGGCTGCTGCGGCAGTACGCCGACAACGCGGCCGCCCGGCACGGCACCCTGCCGGGGCTGCCGGCGACCCAGACGGCCGCCGAGGTCGCCGCCGCGATCGCGGACCTGCTGGAGTCCGCCGCCCCGCCGTTCCGCTGCCAGACCTCCGCCGGCGCCCGCCGCCTCGTCGCGCGGAAACTGGCGGACGTGGACGGCGCCGCCGCCGCGGCGGTCATCGGCCGGTGGCTGGACGCCGCCCCTCCCGGACCGGGCGAATAGGGGGGTGATCAGGGGAGCCCGGAGACCGTTCCCGAATATACCTTTGCCGCATGGCTGAGAAACTCGATGAGAAGACCCGGGCATTCGTCGACAACAAGAATTTCCCCGTGGTCGCCACCGTGAACGAGGACGGGAGCCCGCATTCGTCGATCGTGCTGATCAAGCGCGACGAGGACGACTCCCTGCTGTTCGTGACGCACGCCGGCCGCCGCACCGAGCGCAACATCTCCCGCGACCCGCGGGTCAACCTGTCGGTGTTCGACATCGGGAACCCGGTCACCTCGATCGAGATCCGCGGCACCGCGAAGGTCCTGGAAGGCGGCGGCAAGGAGCTGGCCGACGAGCTCACGCTGAAGTACCTCGACGAGGTCCACGACGTGGACGACGTCTCGCGGGTGGTCGTCCGCATCGTCCCGCACAAGGTCATCGCGTTCCCGCCCGAGCCCGCGAAGTGACGTCCCGGCGGGACGACGGCGAGGGCGGGCACCCACCGGGTGCCCGCCCTCACCTCGCGGGGCTCACGCCCGGACGGTGGCCAGCGCCTTCGACCAGGACTCCAGTTGGTTCAGCACGCGCTCCAGCTCGGCCTCGCGGAACTCCTGCGGGGCGAACTCGGGATAGCTCGGGAAGTCGCCCGGGATGAGCAGGGTGACCTGCGCGGCGACCGACGCCACGCTCAGCTCGGTCGCGACCAGCCGCAGCTGCTCCACGGCCCGGGCGGCGCCGACGGCGCCGTAGCCGACGAAGCCGACCGCCTTGTTCGCCCACTCGGCGTGCACGAAGTCGAACGCGTTCTTCAGCGCGGCGGGCGGCGCGTGGTTGTACTCCGGCGTGATCACGAGGAACCCGTCGTACCCGGCGACGACCCCGGCCCAGCGCTTGGTGTGCTCGCCGGCGTACTGGCCGACGGCAGCGGGGATCTGCTCGTCGTAGAGCGGCAGGCCCTGCTCGGCGAGGTCGACGATCTCGTACTCGGCCTCGGTGCGCTTGGACGCGACCTGGTGCACCCACTCCGCCACCGGGAGCCCGATCCGGCCCGGCCGCGTGCTGCCCACGATAATGGCGATCTTCGTCATTTCTTCCACTCCCTGTGCTTCGGGTGATCCCATCCTTCACCAGTTCCGGAGAAGGGCGGAAGAAGGCACTTTTCCTTCCCGTGGTTACATCGATGTTCCTTCTTTCTGAATTCGGTTCCGGGTGGCACGATCGCGGCAGTAGAAGGGGAGGCGGGATGGACGTCGCGGAGACCGCGGTGCGGACGGAGCGCTCCCCCTGGCCGGCCCTGGCGGTGCTGGCCACCGGGCAGCTGATGCTGATCGTCGACGGGACGGGCGTCGCGGTGGCGCTGCCGCGGATCCAGGCGGACCTCGGCCTCGCCGGCGCGCAGCTGTCCTGGGTCGTCAACGGGTACCTGGTCGCCTTCGGCGGGCTCCTGCTGCTGTGCGGCCGGCTCGGCGACCTGCTCGGGCGGCGGCGGGTGTTCCTCACCGGCATCGCGGTGTTCACCGCGGCGTCGGCGGTGTGCGGCGCGGCCGGCAGCGCGACGGTCCTGGTGGCCGCGCGGTTCGTCCAGGGAGCGGGCTGCGCGATGGCGGGCTCGGTCATCACCGGCATGGCGGTGGTGCTGTTCCCCGAGGGCCGCGAGCGCGTCCGGGCCATCACGGTGATCGCGTTCGTCGCGGCGGGCGGCGGATCGGTCGGCGCGCTCGGCGGCGGGGTGCTCACCGACCTGCTCGGCTGGCCGTGGATGTTCCTGGTCAACCTGCCGATCGGGGCGCTGCTGCTGACCTTCGGCCGCCGCACGCTGCGCCCCGACCGCGGCATCGGCTGGAGCGCCGGGGCGGACCTGCTCGGCGCGGCACTGGTCACCGCGGGTCTGATGCTCGTGGTCTTCGCGGTCGGCTCCCTCGGGCCCGGCGGCTCCGGGGCGGCTGTAGTCGCCGCGCCGGCCGCCGCGGGGCTCGCCCTGCTCGCGGGCTTCGTGCTGCGCCAGCGGCTGGCCCCGGCGCCGCTGCTGGACCTGGCGGTGTTCCGCTCCCGGGCCTGGTCGGGCGGGAACGTGCTGCAGGCGCTTTTCGTCGGGGCGATGTTCGGTTTCCAGTACCTCGTGACGCTGTACCTACAGGAGGTGCTCGGCCTCGGGCCGCTGGAGACCGGGCTCGCCTACCTGCTGGCCTCGGCGGTGATCGGGGCGACCTCGCTCGCGCTCGCCGAGCCGCTGATCGTCCGGTTCGGCGTGCGGCGGGTCCTGCCGGCCGGGCTCGCCGCCGGCGTCCTGGCGTTCGGCTGGCTGGCCCGGGCGCCGGCGTCGGGCACCTACGCGATCGACGTGCTGCCCGCGATGCTGGCGCTCGGCGTCTCGGCGGGACTGGTCCTGCCGGCGGCCACCGCGCTCGCCATGACCGGCGCGTCCGACGCCGACTCCGGGGTCCGGTCCGGGGTGATCGGCACCGCGCAGCAGGTCGGCGGAGCGCTGGGGCTCGCGGGCATGGCGGCGCTCGCCGCGGCCGGGACCCGGCACGCCGCGGCCTCGGGCGCGGCGGGACCGGCCGCGCTGACGCAGGGCTACCGGATCGGCTTCGCCGCGGGCGCGGTGCTGCTCCTGCTCGCGCTGGCGATCGCCCTGCTGCTGCCGCGGGACGGTAGCGCGGCGGGATCAGTGGTAGGTGGCGACCGGTGACTCCTCCATGCGGTGGGGCAGCGGCCGGTGCAACGCCGCAGCCCAGGACGGCGCGGAGTGGGACCGCCCGCGGCGCAGGTCGTGGGCGGCGCGCCGGCACCGGGCGGCGGTGTCGTGGGCGCCCGCCGCCGCGGCCCGGCGCTCGGCGGCGAGGAGCGCGTGATGGGCCTGCCGCACCGTGTCGAACGCCAGGTCGGGCGAGTTGAGGATCACCAGGAGCCGGTAGTGGTGGATCAGGAGGTCGGCCTCGTCCGGCGGCAGCGTCTGGACCCAGCCGATGGCGCGCCGGTGCCGGTCGATCCGCCGGCTGCGCGGCAGCTGGGCGTGGGCGACCTCGCGCAGGAGCGGCTGCCGGATGGCGTACTCCGGCGCGCCGGAACGGTCCGAAGGCCGCCGGACGAGGAAGTCCTTGCGTTCCAGGGCGCGCAGGGCCGCGGCGGTCTCCTCGGTGGTACGGGCGGACAGAGCGGCCACGCCCTCGGCCCGGAACCCGCTCTCCGGGAAGGTCGTGGCGTCCCGCAGGACGGCCCGCTCGGGAAGCGGCAGCGTGTCGATCCGGGCGGCGACGAGCGCGCGCAGCGGCCCGGGGACGGGCGCTCCGTAGTAGGCGCCGTCGAAGGCGTCGCCGGCGTGCCCGCGCACGGCCCGCGCGTACTCCTCGGCGTGCCGCGGGTTGCCGCCGACCAGCTTGAGCATCGTGGCGTCGGCGGGCAAGGGCAGGAGCGCGCGCGCCTCCTCGTCGGACAGCGGGTCGAGCGTGAGCGTGGTGACGTCGCGCTTGCCGCACCCCCAGCCCGCCCGGCGCTGCCGCAGCTCGGGCCGGGCCGTCGCCACGATGAGGACCGGCACCCGGGCGAGCTGCTCGGTCAGGTCCTCGACCTGGTCGAGGAGGGCGGCGTCGGCCCGGTGCAGATCCTCCAGGACGATCGTCAAAGGGCCCTCCAGCGCGAGGTCGGCGACGTGGCGGCGCCAGGCCGCCGCACCGGCCTCCGCCGGCAGCCGCTCGATCAGCCGGGCCGCCTCCGCGCCGTCCGGCCGCGACCGCACCGCGTCGGCGAGCGGGGCGAGGATCCCGCCCGCGTAGGGCGGGGTGCGCCCGACGAGCACGGATCCCGGAATCTCCGCGGCGAACTCGGCCATCAGGCGGCTCTTGCCGATGCCGGGCTCGCCGAGGACGGTGACCAGGTGCGGGCGCTGCCTGCGGCGCACGTCGCCGAGCAGGCCGCGGAGGATCTCCAGGTCGCGGTCCCGGCCCACCAGCCGGCCGGGACGCGCCGGGAGGGGCGTTCCCGGCACCGGTCCGTGTCCGGGCGAGACGGCGACGCCGCCGGCCGGGTCGCCCTCCGGTGGTGCGGCGTGCAGGCCCGCGGCGCGGGCGGTCGCGGGGCAGATCTGGATACCGCCGTGCGGGGTGCGCGCCAGCAGCCGCTCGGCGGAGTGCGGCACCGTTCCCGCCAGATGCGCGGGAGCGGGGTCGTGCTCGTCTCGGTAGGTCGCGAGGACGTCGCCGGTGGCGACGGCGATCTGGACGCCGAGGAACGCCGCGACGCGGTCGGCGATCCGCGCGCGGATGGCGCGGGCCGTGCGGACGGCGCGCTCCGGGTCGTCCTCGTGCGACTGCGGGAAGCCGAACACCACCGGCCGGACGGAGCCCAGCGTCTCGCGCACGACCCCGCCGAAGCGCCGGGCCTCCTCGGCGATGACGTGGGCCAGGTCGTTGAGCGTCTCGTCCACGCACTCGGAGGCGTCGTGGACCACGTCCATGCGGGTGCGCACCAGCAGGACGCTGGCCCGTTTGCGCTCGGAGACGGGACGCTCGCCGGTGCCGCCGCCGGAGACCCGGCCGTGCGCGTCGGCGGTCTTGCCGCAGGGCGTCCTCGCCGGAGGCGCGGTCGCCGGGCGGTCCGCCGCGCCGCCGGAGCCCGCCACGCGGGAAAGCACGGCGCCCTCGGGGAACCCGCCGTCCACCATGCCCGGCGCCGTCCGCGGCGCGACGGCGAGCCGCGGGTGCTGGGTCAGGATGTCGCGTTCCAACCGCCGGAGCTCGGGACCGGGGTCGAGCCCGAAGCCGTCCCGCAGGACGTCGCGGAGGCCCTGGTAGACCGCGAGCGCCTCGCGCTGGCGCCCCCCGCGGTAGAGCGCCAGCATCAGCAGGCCGCACAGCCGCTCGCGTGCGGGCTCCTCGTCGACGAGGGACGTCATCTCGCCGATCAGCTCGTGGTGGCGGCCGAGGGCGAGTTCGGCCTCGAGGCAGTCCTCCAGCGCGGCGAGCCGCGCCTCCTCCAGCGCCGTCAGCTCGGGCCACCCGGTGACGGACTCGACGACGTCGGCCATCGCGGGGCCGCGCCACAGTGCGAGCGCCTCGCGCAGCCGCCGCGCCGCGGGCTCCCATTGCTCCGCGCGGAAGTCGGCGCGGCCGCGCTCCACCAGCGCGTGGAACCGCGTGACGTCGATGAGGTCGGGGTCGACGCGGAGCAGGTATCCGGGCGAGGTGGTCTCGAGCGTGCAGGAACCGTCGGCGGGAAGCGCGCGGCGCACTCCGGCGACGGCGTTCTGCACCATCTTGCGCGCGGTGGGCGGTACGGGGTCGTGCCACAGGGCGCGGATGAGGTCGCCGGTGGACACCACGGTGCCGGGGTGCAGGAGCAGACAGCCCAGGACCGCGCGCTGGTTGAGCCCTCCGAGCGGGACGGGCCGGCCGTCCCGCACCACCTCCAGCGGACCGAGCAGGCTGAATCGCAAGGGGGTCCCCCTGTCGACCGTCTCGTCTTGGCGGGTATTTCATACTAATTCTATCGGTATTGACTGCATTTCGGGTCAACCCGCGAGGCCGAAGTAGGCCGCGTAACACTCCAGCTGGTGATCGAGCGTGTGGATCCCGTGATGGACGGCGCGCCCGAGCGCCGCCGCGGTCCGCAGCAGCCGCGTCTCGGCGGGCTTCATGACGATGTCGGCGACCACGCCGCCCGGCGGGACGCGGGAGGGGTCGAACGGCAGCGGGTCGTCCGCGCGCATCCCGAGCGGGGTGGCGTTGACGGCGATGTCCGCGTCCTCCACCCGCGGGACGGCCGAGCCGGTCGCGCGGCCCGGCCAGCGCTCGCCGAGGCGGGCGAGCAGCGCGTGCAGGCGCCGGGCGTCGGTGTCGCAGACCGACAGGCGGGCCGCCCCGTTCTCCAGCAGCGCCGCCGCCAGCGCGGTCCCCGCCCCGCCCGCGCCCACCAGCGAGATCCGCCGGCCCTCCGGTTCGTGGCCGCGCGCCCGCAGCCCGCGGACGAAACCGACGCCGTCGAAGTTGTCGGCGCGCCAGCGCCCGTCCGGCTCGCGGCGCAAGGCGTTCGAGCTCCCGGTGAACGCCGCCGCCGGCGCCAGCTCGTCGGCGTACCGGCAGATCTCGATCTTGTGCGGCACGGTGACCAGCAGGCCGTCCAGGTTGCCGATCCGCCGCAGCCCGCCGACCACCTCGCCGAGGTCCGCCGGCCGGACATGCACCGGGACGAGCACCGCGTCCCGGCCGAGCCGGTCCAGCAGCGGGTTGACCAGCGCCGGAGCCCGCACCTGCTCGATCGGGTCGCCGAGGACGGCCAGCAGCCGGGTGGTGCCCGAGATCCGCCCCATCTCAGCCCTGACCGACCGGCATCTCCGCGAGCGCGGCGGCGGCCTCGGACTCCGGCACGCCCGTCACCAGCTCGGCCCCGCGCGGGCCGTCCAGCACGAACGCCGGCCCGTCCGTGGCCTTCTTGTCCAGCCGCATCAGACGGACGAGCGCGTCGCGGTCCGTCCCGGCCGGCAGCTCGGTCGGCAACCCGTACGCCGCGACGACGGCGCGGTGCTCGGCGACGCGGGCCGGGCCGATCCGGCCGAGCCGCCCGGCGAGCCGCCCCGCGTAGACGGTGCCGATCGCCACCGCCTCCCCGTGCCGGAGCCGGTAGCCGGTGGCGCGTTCGAGCGCGTGGCCCAGGGTGTGCCCGTAGTTGAGCAGGTGCCGCGGCCCCGCGTCGCGTTCGTCGGCGGCCACGATCGACGCCTTGAGCGCGACGCTCGCCTCGATCTGCTCTTCCACGGGACGCCCGTGCAGGTCCGGCGCGCCGATGAAGTGGCAGCGCGCGATCTCGCCGTACCCGTTGATCCACTCGCGCCGGGGGAGGGTGTCGAGGTAGTCGGTGTCGCAGAGGACCGCGCGCGGCTGCCAGTACGTCCCGACGAGGTTCTTGCCCTGCGGCAGGTTCACCGCCGTCTTCCCGCCGACGCTCGCGTCCACCTGCGCCAGCAGCGAGGTCGGCAGGTGCACGACGGGGACGCCCCGGTGGTAGAGCGCCGCCGCCAGGCCGACGACATCGGTGGTGGTGCCGCCGCCGCACGACACGACCGCGTCCGAGCGGGTCAGCCCGAAGTCGGCGAAGCGGCGGCACAGGTCCTCCACCTGCGACAGCGTCTTGCGGGTCTCGCCGTCCCGCGCGGGCACCACCATGGACGGCACCCCGGGATCGGGGGTCCACTCCGGAGGCCTGGCCGAGACGACGACGGCCCGCCGCGCTCCGATCCCGGCGATGACGTCGGGGAGCACCGAGCGCACCCCGGCTCCGATGCGCACCTGGTACGAGCGTTCCCCCAGAGCCACGTCCACGCACCGCGGCGCTGTGGCCGTTCGCTCGTCCCGTCCGGTCATGCCGGAAACTCCTCTCGTTCCGCCAGCAGCAACGCGCCGTGCAGGGACGACAGCGCGCCCAGTTCCGCGGGCCGCACCGGCGGCGGCGCGTACCCCGCGCGCGCGTAGCCCGCGACGCGCTCGGCGACCGCCTCGGTGAAGCCCGGCAGTCCTGCGGCGACGCCCCCGCCGATCACGGCGATCTCGGGGTGCAGGAGCTCGCCGAGACCCGTGACGGCGGTAGCGAGCGCGTCCCAGGCGGGCTCCAGCGCGCTGGTCGTCCAGCCCGCACCGTCCGCCAGCCCGGCTCTCAGCTCGGCGAACGAGACGGACGCGCCGCGCAGCCGCGTCGCCCGCCGCAGGATGGCGGGACCGGAGGCGGCGGCCTGGACGCACCCGAACCGGCCGCAGTCGCACCGGTCCTCCCGTGCCGACCGGTCGACGATCAGATGGCCGGTCTCGCATCCCGTCACGGGCCGTCCGTCCAGCACGGCGCCGCCGCCGACGCCCGTACCGACCCCGAGGTACACCGCGTTCCGCGCCCGCGCCCGCCCGGCCTCGGCGAGCGCCGCCAGGTCGCCGTCGTCGGCCCAGCGCACCGCCGCGCCGGGGAACAGGGCGCGCAGCCGCGCCCCCACGTCGAGACCGGCCCAGCCGGGGCGCCCCGGCCAGGCCGTGACGCGCCCGGCCGAGTCGACGGCGGCGGGGAGCGCGACCCCGACGGCCGCGATCGGCGGGTCCGCCCCGCCCCGCAATCGCGCCACCGCCCCGGCCAGGGCCGTCCAGTCCGCGGCAGGGTCCGCCGGCGACGGCCAGCGGAACGCGGCGTCGCGCGGCGGCCCGTGCGCGGCCGCCAGCCGGAAGGCGACCTTCGTCCCGCCGACGTCGATCCCGAGGCGGGTCATTCCGGCACCAGCGCCAGCAGCGCGCGGGCGGCGAGCCGGTAGCCCAGCGAGCCAAGCCCGACGATCACCCCGTCGGCCACCGGAGCCAGCACCGACTCGTGGCGGAACGACTCGCGCGCCCACACGTTCGACAGGTGCACCTCGATCCACGGGCGCGGATAGGCGGCCAGGGCGTCGCGCAGACCCCAGCCGGCGACCATCAGCGCGCCCGGGTTCACGATCGCCCCGACCGTGTCCCACCGGCCGTGCAGCGTCTCGATCAGCTCGCCCTCCGACTCGCGCTGGACCGGCACCACCTCCCAGCCGCGCGCGGCCACCTCCGCGCGGACGAACGACTCGACGTCGGCCAGCGTGTCGGTCCCGTAGATCTCCGGTTCCCGGCGCCCGAGAATCCCCAGATTCGGTCCGTTCAGCAAAAGCAACTGCACGATCGCCGTTATAACATGCGCCGCGCATTCGGTGCGCAGAACCTCGTCGCCGCATTTCGGCAAGGGAATGATAGGGGGGTCGATAGGGGATGTGAAAAGCCCTCCGCGCTTAGGTACCGTGCCGATGAAATCCCCGTTGGGGACGCTTTATGCAACGGCCGGAACGCAGAACGCGGAGGGGTGTGGGGCAGATGAGTGATATCGGGCTTCCGGAGTGGCCGCAGTACGACGAACGGGAACGCGACGGGCTGGTCCGCGCGCTCGAGCAGGGCCAGTGGTGGCGCATGGGCGGCGGCGAGGTCGACGCCTTCGAGCGCGAGTTCGCCGAGCACGAGGGCGCCGCGCACGCGCTCGCGGTGACGAACGGCACGCACGCGCTGGAGCTGGCCCTGCAGGTGCTCGGGGTCGGTCCGGGCGACGAGGTCGTGGTGCCGGCGTTCACCTTCATCTCCTCGTCGCAGGCGGTGCAGCGGCTCGGCGCGGTGGCCGTGCCGGCGGACGTCGACCCCGGCACCTACAACCTGGACGTCGCGGCCACCGAGGCGGCGATCGGACCGCGCACCCGGGCGATCATGCCGGTGCACATCGCCGGCCAGCTCGCCGACCTGGACGGGCTGGCCAAGCTGTCGGCCGACAGCGGCGTCCCGCTCCTCCAGGACGCCGCGCACGCGCACGGCGCCCGCTGGAACGGCCGCCGCGTGGGCGAGTTCGGCACGATCGCGGCCTACAGCTTCCAGAACGGCAAGCTCATGACGGCCGGGGAGGGCGGCGCGGTCACCTTCCCCGACCGCGACTCCTACGAGGAGGCGTTCCTGCGGCACAGCTGCGGGCGCCCGCGCGACGACCGCGGCTACCACCACCGGACCTCGGGGTCGAACTTCCGGCTGAACGAGTTCTCGGCCGCGGTCCTGCGCGCCCAGCTGAGCCGCCTGGACGAGCAGATCGACACGCGGGAGCGGCGCGCGCCCGTGCTGTCCCGGCTGCTCGCGGAGATCCCGGGCGTCGTGCCCCAGGAGCGCGACGCCCGCGCCGACCGGGTGCCGCACTACATGGCGATGTTCCGGGTCCCGGGCCTGGCGGGGGAGCGGCGCGACGCGCTCGTCGACGCGCTCGTGGCGCGCGGCGTGCCCGCCTTCGTGGTGTTCCGCGCGGTCTACCGCACCGCCGCCTTCTGGGAGACCGGCGCGCCGGACGCCACGGCCGAGGAGCTCGCGGCCCGCTGCCCGAACGCCGACGCCATCACCGGTGACGGCATCTGGCTGCACCACCGCACGCTGCTCGGCACCGAGGAGCAGATCCACCGGGTCGCCGAGATCGTGGCCGACGCCGTGAGCGCGGCATGACCGAGCGCAGCGAGGGCATGAACGCTGCTCTTCGGGGGGCGCGGGGGGTCGTCCCCCCGGAGGGGGCAGGCATGACGGGCTCTGCGCGCCTGCGCGTCGCGCTGGTCGGACTCGGCTGGGCGGGGCGGCGGATCTGGCTGCCCCGACTGCACGAGCACGAGCGCTACACCGTCACCGCCGTCGTCGACCCCGACCCCGCCGCGCGCGCCGCGGCGGATGCGCCGATCGCGCTGGCCACCGTCGAGGAACTCGACCCCGCGACCGTGGACGTGGCAGTGGTCGCCGCCCCCAACCACCTGCACGCCTCCGTCGCGGCCCGGCTGCTGGCCAGGGGAGTGCCGGTCTTCCTGGAGAAGCCGGTCTGCCTCAGCGTCGCCGAGGCGGACCGGCTCGCGGCGGCCGAGCTGACGGGCGGGGCGGTCCTCCTCGCGGGCAGTGCCGCCCGGTACCGCGCCGACGTCCAGGCCCTGCTGGACGTCGCCGCCGGCCTCGGCCCGATCCGCCACGTGGACCTGTCCTGGGTGCGCGCGCACGGCGTCCCCACGGCGAGCAGCTGGTCCGTCCGGCGCGAGCAGGCGGGCGGCGGCGCGCTGCTCGACCTGGGCTGGCACCTGCTCGACGCCGTGGAGCCGCTGCTCGGCCGCACGGCCTTCGACCACGTCCTCGGGACGGTCTCGTCCGACTTCGTCAACGACCCCTCGCGCCGCGCCCGCTGGAAGGAGGGCGGGCCCGGCGCCCCCGCGCGCGACGGCACCGGGGGCGGCGACGTCGAGGACACCGCGCGCGGGTTCCTCGTGACCGACCGCGGCGTCTCGCTGGCGCTGCGGGCGAGCTGGGCCTCGCACGAGGCCCGCGACGTCACCGCGATCACCGTGGAGGGCGCCGCCGGGACGGCCGCGCTGCGCTGCACGTTCGGGTTCAGCACGAACCGGCTGGAGGCGTCCGAGCTGGTCCGCACCCGGCACGGCGTCGCCCGGCCCGTCCCGGTGCCGAGGGAGCCGGTCGGCGTCGAGTACTCCCGCCAGCTCGACGAGCTGCCCGGCATGCTGGCCGACCCGGGGCGCCGCGGCGCCGCGATCGCGCGCGCCCGGGAAATGATCGCGGCGATCGGGCGCCTGTACGACTCGGCCCGGCCCGCGGCCGCGACACCGGCGATGGCGGGGGCGGGTCATGGCTGACGGTTCCCCGGCCGGCGCCGTGCGCGCGGTGGTCTTCGACCTGGACGGCGTCGTCGTCGACAGCTTCGACGTGATGCGCCGGGCGTTCCAGGTCGCCTACGCCGAGGTGATGGGCGACGGCCCGGCGCCCTTCGAGGAGTACAGCAGGCACCTCGGCCGCTACTTCCCCGACATCATGCGGATCATGGGCCTGCCGCCGGAGATCGAGGAGCCCTTCGTCCGGGAGAGCTACCGGCTCGCCGGCGAGGTCACCGTCTTCGACGGCGTCCGGCCGCTGCTGGACGGGCTGCGCCGGCGCGGCCTGCGGCTCGCCGTGGCGACCGGGAAGAGCGGGCCCCGGGCGCGCTCGCTGCTCGCCGGGCTCGGCATCGCCGGGCACTTCGAGCACATCATCGGCTCGGACGAGGTGGCCCGGCCGAAGCCCGCGCCCGACATCGTCGAGCGCGCCCTCGACCTGCTCGGCGTCCGCCCGGACGAGGCGGTGATGGTCGGCGACGCCGTCACCGACCTGCGCAGCGCACGGGCGGCCCGCGTCGGGGCGATCGCCGCATTGTGGGGCGAGAGCGACCCCGCGCCGCTGCTGGCCGAACGCCCGGACGCGGTGCTCCACCGCCCCGCGGACCTGCTCGGCCTGCTGACCCCGCCGCTTCCCCGGGTCCGGACGTGAGCAAGGAATCTTAGGGGGGCGGTTAGGGGATTGTTCCGACCATTCCTTGACGACACTCGACGCATTGGCCCGCATATTTCCGCGGGCGGTCCCGTACCGTCACCTTCGCGTTGGGGGATGCGCCGGAATGCTGCGCACGGAGCTGATTCGGCCCCTGCCCGAATTGCTGAGCGAACACGCCCGCCGGGCGCCCCGGAAGATCGCCTTCCGGGACGCCCGGCGCGGCGTCACCTATGCCGATCTGGAAACGCGGACCCGGCGCCTGGCGGCCCATCTCGCGGAACGCCGGCTGCAGCCCGGCGACCGCGCGGCCCTCCTGCTCGGCAACCGCGTCGAGATGGTGGAGGGCTACCTGGCGCTGGTCCGGGCGGGCGCCGTCGGCGTCCCGGTGAACCCGCGCGTCACCGAGGCGGAACTGGCCTACCTGCTGGACGACAGCGGCGCCCGGCTGGTGATCACCGACCCGGAGCGCGCCGCGCCGCTGGCCCGGGTGCTCGCCGGGCGCCCGGACGTCACCGTCGTGGTGACCGGCGACGCGCCGCCGGAGGCGCTGCCAGCCGCGGTCCCGTTCGAGTCGCTCGCCGGCACCGACCCGGGCGTGCCGGCCCGCGACGACCTCGGCCTGGACGAGCCGGCGTGGATGCTCTACACCTCCGGCACCACCGGCAGGCCGAAGGGGGTCGTCTCCACGCAGCGCAACTGCCTGTGGTCGGTCGCCGCCTGCTACGTGCCCGTTCCCGGACTGTCCGCCGACGACCGCGTCGTGTGGCCGCTGCCGCTGTTCCACAGCCTCTCGCACATCGCGTGCGTCCTCGCCGTCACCACGGTCGGCGCGACCGCGCGCATTCTGGACGGCTTCAGCGCCGGGGAGGTCCTCGACGCCCTCCGCGAGGACGACGCGACCTTCCTCGCGTGCGTCCCGACGATGTACCACCACCTCGTCCGGGCCGCGCGCGAGGAGGGCTTCACGGCGCCGCACCTGCGGATGTGCCTGGTCGGCGGCGCGGTCACCACGGCGGAGCTGCGCCGGGCGTTCGAGGAGGCGTTCGGCGCGCCGCTGCTGGACGCCTACGGCAGCACCGAGACCTGCGGGTCGATCACCATCAACTGGCCGACCGGCGCCCGCGTCGAGGGATCGTGCGGCCTGCCGGTGCCCGGCCTCGGCGTGCGGCTGGTGGACCCCGAGACCGGCATCGACGTCGGGCCGGAGGAGGAGGGCGAGGTCTGGGTCCGCGGCCCGAGCGTGATGGTCGGCTACCACGACCAGCCCGAGGCGACCGCCGAGGCGTTCCGCGACGGCTGGTACCGCACCGGCGACCTGGCCCGGCGAGACGCCGCCGGCTACTTCACCATCACCGGCCGGATCAAGGAGCTCATCATCCGGGGCGGGGAGAACATCCACCCCGGCGAGGTGGAGGAGGTCCTGCGGGGACGGCCCGGCGTGGCGGACGTCGCGGTGGCTGGGCGCCCGCACGAGGTGCTCGGCGAGGTCCCGGTGGCGTTCGTCGTACCGGGCCCGGAAGGCCTCGACCCTGAGGCCCTGTTCGCCGCCTGCCGGGAGCGCCTCGCCTACTTCAAGGTGCCGGAGGAGCTGTACGAGATAGCCGAGGTCCCGCGCACGGCCTCCGGAAAGGTCGCGCGGCGGCTGCTGCTGGAGCGTCCCGCCCGCCTGCGCGCGACCGGCGGCGGGCGCCACGAGTCGCTGTTCCGCCTGGACTGGATCCCGCTCCCGTCGGTGCCCGGCCGCTCCGGCGGGGGAGACGCGCGGCCCGAACTGGTCGTGACCTCGCCGGCCACGGACGCGCGCGAGCTGGCGGCACGGCTCGCGGACTGGGCGGCTGACGAACGGCACGCGGGCTCCCATCAGGTCGTCGTCACCCGCGGAGCGCTCACCGTGGAGGAGACAGGCACCGCCGCCGACCCCGCCCAGGCGGCGGTGTGGGGCGCGGTGCGCTGCGTCCAGGCCGCGCATCCGGGCCGGTTCACCCTGCTCGACCTGGACGCCGACACCGACGCCGAGCGGTTCGCGGCCGAGGCGGTGTCCGCGGGTGAACCGCAGGCGGCCGTCCGGTCGGGCGTGGTCCTGGTACCGCGCGCCGTCCGCACCGCCGCGCCGCCGGACGCGGACCCGCGCTCCCCGTTCGCCGCGGGACGGACCGTGCTCGTCACCGGCACCGACGGCGAGCTCGGCGAGACCGTCGCCCGCCACCTGGCCGAGGCCTATGGCATCGACGTCACTGCTGTCGCCGACGACGCCGCCGACCGGGACGCGCTCGCCGCGCTGCTCACCACGTGCGGTCCGGTCGGCGCCGTCGTCCACGCGCCCGACGGCCGGGACCCCGCGGCCGCGCTGGCGGGGGCCGTGAACCTGTCCGAGCTGACCGCGGTCCACGGCCTCGGCGCCTTCGTACTGCTCTCCCCGGCCACCGGCCTGCTGGGTACGGCGGGACGCGTGGAGGAGTCCGCGATCGGCGCCTCCTTCGACGCGCTGGCCCGCCGCCGCGCGGCCGACGGACTGCCGGCGCTGTCGCTGACCCTGGGGCCCGTCCACGGCGACGATCGTCCGCTGCCGCCGGGCGTCGGGCGCCTGACGGCCCGGGAACGCCTGTCGGCGCTGGACGCGGCCCTCGCCGCGGAGGAGACCTGCCTCGCCGCGTTCCGCCTCGACCCGGCGGCGGTGCGCGCCGACGCGGTCCCGGCGCCGCTGCGCGACCTGATCGAAGCCCCGGTCCGCGCGGTGGCCGCGGACGACGGCGCGGCCGCCGACCTGCGCCGCAGGCTCCGCGACCTGCCCGGCGCGGCCGACCGGGACCGGCTGCTGACGGACCTGGTCCGCGCGGAGGTCGCCGACCTGCTCGGGGACGGCGGCGACCTCCCGGCCGACGCCCCGTTCCGCGACCTCGGGCTCACCTCGCTGACCGCCGTCGCCCTGCGCGACCGGCTGGCCGCCGCGTCCGGGCTGCCACTGCCCGCCACGCTCGCCTTCGACCATCCGACCCCGCTCGCCGTCGCACGCCACCTGCGGGCGTCGCTGCTCACCGAGCCCGCCGCCCGGGACGCGGCCGTGCCGCATGCCCTGTCCGGCGAACCCGTCGCGATCGTCGGCATGGCCTGCCGCCTGCCCGGCGGGATCGCGTCGCCGGAGGACCTCTGGCGGCTCGTCGACCAAGGCGCCGAGGCCATCACGGAGTTCCCCGCCGATCGCGGTTGGGACCTCGACTCCCTGCGGTCCGCCACCCGGCACGGCGGCTTCCTCCACGACGCCGGCGACTTCGACGCCGGCTTCTTCGGCATCTCCCCGCGCGAGGCCCTCGCCATGGACCCGCAGCAGCGGCTGCTGCTGGAGGTGTCGTGGGAGGCGCTGGAACGCGCGGGCGTCGACCCCACGTCCCTGCGCGGTCGCGACATCGGCGTGTTCTCGGGCCTGATGTACCACGACTACGCCACCGACCTCGCCGACGTGCCCGCCGACCTCGACGGCTACCTGGGCACCGGCAACTCCGGCAGCGTCGCCTCCGGTCGCGTGTCCTACACGTTCGGCTTCGAGGGACCTGCGGTGACGGTCGACACCGCGTGCTCGTCGTCGCTGGTGGCGCTGCACCTGGCGGCGCAGTCGCTGCGGTCGGGGGAGTCCTCGCTGGCGCTGGCCGGGGGCGTGGCGGTGATGGCCCGGCCCACGTCGTTCGTCGAGTTCACCCGGCAAGGCGCCCTCGCCGCTGACGGCCGGTGCAAGGCGTTCGCGGACGCCGCCGACGGCACCGCCTGGTCCGAGGGCGCCGGGGTGCTGGTCCTGGAGCGGTTGTCGGACGCGCGCCGCAACGGGCACGAGGTGCTGGCGGTGGTGCGCGGGTCGGCGGTGAACCAGGACGGCGCGTCCAACGGCCTGACCGCGCCGAACGGCCCGTCGCAGGAACGCGTGATCCGCCAGGCCCTCGCGAACGCCGGTCTCGCCGGCACCGACGTCGATGCCGTCGAAGGGCACGGGACCGGGACGCGGCTGGGCGATCCGATCGAGGCGCAGGCACTGCTCGCGACCTACGGCCAGGGCCGCTCCGCCGACCAGCCGCTGTGGCTGGGGTCGCTGAAGTCGAACATCGGACATGCGCAGGCGGCGGCGGGCGTGGCCGGTGTGATCAAGATGGTGGAGTCGCTGCGCCATGGCGCGCTGCCCAGGACCCTGCACGTGGACGCGCCCTCGTCCAAGGTGGACTGGTCGGCGGGCGGCGTCCGGCTGCTGGACGAGCCGCGCGAGTGGCCCGAGGTCGACCGGCCGCGCCGGGCGGGGGTGTCGTCGTTCGGCGTGAGCGGCACCAACGCCCACGTGATCATCGAAGAGGCCCCGCACACGGCCGCCGCCGGCGATCCCCTGGCGCCCGATCCGGACGTGGTCGTCCTGCCGTTCTCCGCCCGAGCCGTGCCGGCATTGCGCGCACAGGCGGGGCGGCTTCGGGATGACATGCTCGCGCGCCCGGCGACGAGGCTGCCCGACATCGGCTTCTCCCTGGCCACGACCCGCGCCGCCCTCCGCCACCGCGCGGTGGCCGTGGCGGGCGACCGGGGCGAGGCGCTCGCCGGGCTCGGCACGCTCGCGGCGGGCGAGCCTTCGCAAACCGTCGTGTCCGGCGTCGCCGACGTCGACGGCAGGACGGTGTTCGTGTTCCCCGGGCAGGGCACGCAGTGGGCGGGCATGGGCGCGGAACTGCTGGAGACGTCCCCGGTCTTCGCGGCGCGGTTCGCCGAATGCGCCGCCGCGTTCGCCCCGCACGTGGACTGGTCGCTCACCGAGGCGCTGCACGGGCCGCTGGACCGGGTGGACGTCGTGCAGCCCGTCGCGTTCGCGGTGATGGTGTCTCTGGCGGAGGTCTGGCGCGCCCACGGGGTCACGCCGGACGCGGTCGTCGGGCATTCGCAGGGCGAGATCGCGGCGGCATGCGTGGCGGGGGCGTTGTCGCTGGAGGACGCGGCGCGGGTAGTGGCGCTGCGGAGCCAGGTGATCGCGCGGCGCCTGGCGGGCCGGGGCGGGATGGCGTCGGTGGCGCTGCCCGTCGAGGAGGTCTCCTCGCGGCTGACGGACGGGTTGGAGATCGCGGCGGTCAACGGGCCGGGAGCGGTGGTCGTCGCGGGTGATCCGGGCGCGCTGGACGACCTCATCGCCCGCGCCGAGGCCGACGGTGTGCGCGCCCGGCGGATCCCGGTGGACTACGCCTCGCACACCTCCCACGTCGAGGCGATCGAGGGCGAGCTGGCGGAGCTGCTGGACGGGCTCGTCCCGCAGGCCTCGCAGATCCCGTTCTTCTCCACGGTCGAAGGACGGTGGCTGGACACGACCGAGCTGGACGCCGGCTACTGGTACCGCAACCTGCGGCGGCCGGTGCGTTTCGCAGCGGCCGCGGAAACGCTCGCGGGGGACGGGTTCCGGGCGTTCGTCGAGGTCAGCGCGCATCCGGTGCTGACACCGAGCATCGCGGAGATCGTCACGGAACCGTCGGTGGCCGTCGGCACCCTGCGCCGTGACGACGGGGGGCTCCGGCGCTTCCTGCTCTCGCTCGCCGAACTCCACGTGCGCGGCGTGGCGGTCGACTGGACGGCCGTCTTCGCCGGATCCGCCCCTCGGCGGGTCGCGCTGCCCACCTACGCCTTCCAGCGCGAGCGCTACTGGCTCGAACCCGCCCACGGCCCGGCCGCCGGACCCGAGCCCGCCGGCCATCCGCTGCTCGACGCGGTCGTCCCGCTCGCCGGATCGGACGGCGCGGTGTTCACCGGGCGGCTCACCGAACGCGACCACCCCTGGCTCGCCGACCACCGGGTGGACGGGGCCGTGCTGCTGCCGGGCACCGCGCTGCTGGACGCCCTCCACCACATCGGCGACCTGCGCGGCACCCCGGTCGTCGCCGAGCTGACGAGCTCCGCGCCGATCGTGCTGCCCGAGGACGGAGCGCTCGACCTCCAGATCCGCGTGGAGGAGAGGTCCGTCCGCGTCCACACCCGCAACGGCCCTGACGCGGAGTGGGCCGAGAACGCGACCGCGACGCTTGCGGAGGACCGGCGGCCGGGCGCCGCCGTCCCCTGGCCGCCGCCCGCCGACGCGAGTCCTCTCGACTTGGACGGCTTTTATGAGCGCCTCAGTGTCGAGTACGGTCCCGCCTTCCGCGCCGTCCACGCCGCCTGGGCGGGCGATGGGGAGGCGTGGGCCGAACTCCGGCTGCCGGAGCAGGCGGACCCGGACGGCTTCGGCCTGCATCCCGCGCTGCTCGACGCGGCCCTGCACCCGATCGCCGCGGCGGGGCTCCTGCCTGATCCGGACCGGCCGCGCCTCGCCTTCTCTTGGTCCGGTGTGCGCCTGCACGCGACCGGTGCCCGCGCACTGCGCGTCCACCTGACCGCGACCGGGCCCGACACCGTGGCGATCACGGCGGCCGACCCGTCGGGTGACCCGGTGGCCGGCGTCGAGGCGCTCGCGCTGCGCCCGCTCGCCCCCGGCAGCCTCGACGCGGGCGGGGCGCGCGACCGGTTGTTCGAGGTCTCGTGGGTTCCGGCCGGAAAGTCCGGTCACCCTGCGGCGGAAGTCGTCGTCCACCGCGTCGGCGCAGGTGACACCGCGCGTTCCCTCGCCGAGCGCGTCCGCGCGGTCGGCTGGGAGACCCTGCGCCTGCTGCGCGACTGGCCGGACGACCCGCGCGCCGCATCGGCCCGCCTCCTGGTGGTCACCTCGCCGGACGACCCGATGCACGAGGCGGTGCGGGGCCTGCTCCGCAGCGCGCAGTCCGAGCACCCCGGCCGGTTCGCGTCCCTTGTCACCGACGATCCCGGCGAGGCGGCGGTCGCCGCCGCGCTGCCCCTGATCCTGGCCGAACCGCAGATCGCCGTGCGCGACGGGCGGACCCTCGTGCCGCGGCTGACCCGTGCACCGCTCCCGGCCCCGCCGGAGCGTTCGCGGCTGGCCGGCGGGACCGTGCTGGTGACCGGCGCGACCGGCGGCCTCGGCCGCCTCGTCGCGGAGCACCTGGTGCGGGCGCACGGCGTCGCGGAGCTGGTCCTGCTGTCCCGGACGGGCGCCCCCGCAGCGTGGGTCGCGGAACTGTCCGCCCTCGGGGCCCGCGTGCGGACGGTCGCCGCCGACGTGGCCGACCGAACCGCCCTCGCCGAGGCGGTCGGGGAGGTGGCGGACCGGCTGACCGGGGTGGTCCATACGGCCGGGCTCGTCGCCGACGGCGTGCTGGCCTCGCTCGGCCGGCAGGATTGGGACGCCGCCCTGGCACCGAAGGTGGACGGGGCCTGGCACCTGCACGAACTGACCCGCGACCTCGACCTCGCCGCGTTCGTCCTGTACTCGTCGGCGTCCTCCACGTTCGGCAGCCCCGGCCAGGGCAACTACGCGGCGGGCAACGCCTTCCTCGACGCGCTCGCCCGGCACCGCAGGGCGGAGGGCCTCCCGGCCGTCTCGCTGGCATGGGGGCTGTGGGGCGGTGCCGAGGGCATGGGCGGCCGCCTCTCCGGCACCGACCTGGCGCGAATGGCCCGCTCCGGCACGCGTCCGCTGACCGCCGAGCAGGGGCTGGCGCTGTTCGACGCCGCGCTGGAGAGCGACCGCCCGGCACTCGTGCCGATCCGCCTGGACCTGGCCGCCGTCCGCGCCGGCGAGGACGTGCCGCCGCTGCTGCGCGCCCTGGTCCCCGCACGGGCCCGGCGGCCCGAGGCCGCGGCGTCCCCGGGCCCGGACGCGATCGCGCCCGCCGACCTGCTCGACGTCGTCCGGGCGACGGCCGCCGCCGTGCTCGGGCACACCGGCGCCGACGCCGTCGAACCGGGACGCGCCTTCAAGGACCTCGGCCTCGACTCCCTCACCGCGGTCGAACTGCGCAACCGGCTGGCCGACGCCACCGGGCTCCGCCTCCCGGCGACCCTGGTGTTCGACCACCCCACCCCCGCCCGGCTCGCGGAGAGGCTGCGGTCCGAACTGTCCGGGACGGCGCCGCAGGCAGACGCGCGGATCTCTGACGCCTCCGGAGGCGGCGACGACGATGCCATCGCCATCGTCGCCATGGCATGCCGCTTCCCCGGAGACGTGGACTCTCCCGAGGACCTCTGGCGGTTCGTCACCTCGGGCGGCGACGCCATCACCGGCTTCCCGACGGACCGCGGCTGGGATTTCGACGCTGTCCACGACCCCGATCCCGACGTACCCGGCCGGACCTACGTGCGGGGCGGCGGGTTCCTTCGCGGCCTGGCCGACTTCGACGCGGGCTTCTTCGGCATCAACCCCCGCGAGGCCCTCGCCATGGACCCGCAGCAGCGGTTGCTGCTGGAGGTGTCGTGGGAGGCCCTGGAACGCGCGGGCCTCGACCCGACGTCCCTGCGCGGCACGCCCACGGGCGTCTTCGTCGGGACGCACGGCCAGGACTACGGGCGGAACGGCCCGCGCGGCGACGCGGACGAGGGCTACCTCGTCACTGGGAACGCGGCGAGCGTACTGACCGGACGCGTCGCCTACACCCTCGGCTTGGAGGGCCCGGCGGTGACGGTGGACACCGCGTGCTCGTCGTCGCTGGTGGCGCTGCATCTGGCGGCGCAGTCGCTGCGGTCGGGGGAGTCCTCGCTCGCGCTTGCGGGCGGGGTGTCGGTCATGTCCACGCTGGAGGGCATCGTCGGTTTCAGCCGGCAGCGAGGGCTGGCCGAGGACGGACGCTGCAAGGCGTTCGCGGAGTCCGCCGACGGCTTTGGCATGTCGGAGGGCGTCGGGGTGCTGGTGCTGGAGCGGTTGCCGGACGCGCGCCGCAACGGGCACGAGGTGCTGGCGGTGGTGCGCGGGTCGGCGGTGAACCAGGACGGCGCGTCCAACGGCTTGACCGCGCCGAACGGCCCGTCGCAGGAGCGCGTGATCCGCCAGGCGCTGGCCGACGCCGGGCTGAACGGCGCCGACATCGACGCCGTCGAGGCGCACGGCACGGGCACGCGGCTGGGCGACCCGATCGAGGCGCAGGCACTGCTGGCGACCTATGGGCGAGAGCGGCCGGACGGCCGCCCGCTGTGGCTGGGATCGGTCAAGTCGAACATCGGCCACACCCAGGCCGCCGCGGGCGCCGCCGGCGTGATCAAAATGGTGGAGGCGCTGCGCAACGGCGTGCTGCCCGAGACCCTGCACGTGGAGCGGCCGACCTCGGAGGTGGACTGGTCAGCGGGCGGCGTCCGGCTGCTGGACGAGCCGCGCGACTGGCCCGAGGTCGACCGGCCGCGCCGGGCGGGGGTGTCGTCGTTCGGGGTGAGCGGCACCAACGCCCACGTGATCATCGAAGAGGCGCCGGTGCCCCTCGAACAGGCGCCCGCCCCCGAGACCCCTGTCCCGGACGAGGAGCCCGCCGCCGTGGTCTGGCAGGTGTCCGCCCGCGACTCGCGGGCGCTTCGGGCGCAGGCCGCGCGGCTCGCCTCGTTCGTCGCGGAGCACGAGGATCTGACGGCGGCCGAGATCGGGCATGCCCTGGCCACCGCCCGCGCCGCCTTGGACGAACGCGCGGTCGTCGTCGCGGCCGACCGGGACGAGGCCGCAGCCGCACTGGAGGCGCTGGCACAGGGCACGTCCGCACCGGCCGCCGTCACCGGGACGGCGAACGTCACCGGCAAGACCGTCTTCGTCTTCCCCGGCCAGGGAGCGCAGTGGGCCGGGATGGCGGACGAACTGGCGAAGGCGTCACCGATCTTCGCCGAGGCGCTGGCAGAGGTGGGCGGGGCCCTGGATCCGTACGTGGACTGGTCTTTCGAGGAGGCATTGAGCGGGCCGCTCGATCGAGTGGACGTGGTGCAGCCGGTGTCGTTCGCGGTGAATGTGGCCTTGGCCCGGTTGTGGGAGTCGTTCGGCGTCCGTGCCGACGCGGTGGTGGGGCATTCGCAGGGTGAGATCGCCGCCGCATATGTGGCCGGTGCGTTGTCGTTGGAGGACGCGGCGCGGGTGGTGGCCTTGCGCAGCCGGGCGATCGCGCGCGGGCTGGCCGGGCGCGGCGGGATGGTCTCGGTCGCACTGCCCGTCGAGCAGGTCGCTTCTCGGTTGGCCGGCGGGCTGGAGGTCGCGGCGGTCAACGGGCCGGGGTCGGTGGTCGTCGCAGGAGCCCCGGGCGCGCTGGACGATTTCGTTGCCCAGGCAGAGACCGATGGCCTGCGTGTCCGGCGGATCCCGGTGGACTACGCCTCGCACACCTCGCGCGTGGAGTCGATCGAGAGCGAGCTTGCCGATCTGCTGCATGGGCTCGTTCCCCGCGCCTCGCGGATCCCGTTCTTCTCCACGGTCGAAGGACGCTGGCTGGACACCACCGAGCTGGACGGCGGCTACTGGTACCGCAACCTGCGGCACAGGGTCCGTTTCGCCGACGCCACCGAAGCACTGACTGACGCCGGCTACCGCACGTTCATCGAGGTCAGCGCCCATCCGGTACTGGTGCCGAGCGTGCAGGAACTCGTGGACGAGCGCACGTCGGTGGCCGTCGGCACGCTGCGCCGCGACGACGGCGGGCTTGGCCGCTTCCTGCTCTCGCTCGCCGAACTCCACGTGCGCGGCGCGGCCGTCGACTGGTCCCCGGTCCTTCCGCCCCGCGGCGGACGGCGGGTGCCGTTGCCGACGTACGCGTTCCAGCGTCGCCGCTACTGGATCGAGGCGGCCGAACCCCTTCTGGACACCATCACTCCCGACCCGGAAAGCGGTGGCGTCCACGCCGCAGGCCGGCTGTCCCTCGGAAGCCGGCCCTGGCTGGCCGACCACGCCGTGGGGGGACGCGTCCTGCTGCCGGGCGCGGTCTTCGCCGAGCTCGTACTCCAGGCCGCCGCCGAGGCCGGGGCGGCGAGCATCGAGGAACTGGTCATCGAGACGCCGCTAGAACTACCGGAGCAGGGCGTCGTCGGCGTCTCGGTCACGGTGGGGGAGGAGGACGGGTCCGGGCGTCGCCCCGTGAGCGTCCACTCGCGTCCCGAACCGGACGGTCCATGGACGCGCCACGTCACGGGCCGCGTATCGGCGGACGGCCCCGGGCCTGCACCGGTACCGCCGCAGTGGCCACCGGCTGGGGCCGAACCGGCCGCCGTCGACTCCTTCTACGACGATCTCGCCGAACGCGGGTACGAGTACGGTCCGGCCTTCCGCGGGCTGCGCGCCGCCTGGACCCGTCCGGGCGAGGTGTTCGCGGAGGTGGAACTGCCCGGCGGTGTCGAGGCCGAGGGCTTCGCTCTGCATCCAGCCCTGCTGGACGCCGCCCTCCAAGCGGCCAACCTCCGTGCGGCCCCGCGTTCCGGCGACGGCGGCGCGCTCCTCCCGTTCGCCTGGAACGACGTCACCCTCCACGCGACGGGTGCCACCGCGCTCCGCGTCCACGCCGCACGGTCGGGCGACGACGCCGTCACCTTCGCGATCAGCGACCGGTCGGGGCGGCCCGTCGCCGGAATCGGATCGCTGGTGCTGCGCCCGGCCGGGGCGCCCGCCTCTGACGGGCTCCACCGCATCGTGTGGACCGCGGTCCCGGAGGTGTCGGACGCTTCGCCGGTCGAGGCCGGGGACGTCCTCGACGTCACCGACGTCCCGGCCGGACCGCCCCACGAGGCGGCCCGCGACCTGGTCGCCCGGGTGGTGCGGCGCCTCGCCGACGACCCGCCCAGGGTCGTCCTCACCCGTGGCGGTCCGGTCGGTGCCGCCGTGGCGGGCCTCGTCCGCACGGCCCGCCTCGAGGACCCGGCCCCGCTCACGCTCGTCCAGGCCGACGAGCCGGACGCGGCGCGGGCGCTGCTACCCGCGGCGGTCGCCTCAGGCGAGCCGGAGCTCGCGGTCCGCCAGGGCGCCCTGCACGCACCCCGCCTCGCGCAGGCACGCGCCACGGGAGAACCGCCGCGGCTCGACCCGGACGGCACCGTGCTGATCACCGGCGGCACGGGGACGCTGGGCGGGCTGGTCGCCCGGCATCTGACGACCGCCCATGGCGTCCGCCACCTGGTGCTGGTCGGCCGCCGGGGCCTGGCGGCCCCCGGCGGGGGCGAGCTGGCGGAGGAGCTGCGGAAGGCGGGTGCGCACGTGCGCATCGTCGCCGCCGACGTCTCCGACCGGGACGCGCTGGCGGGCGTCCTCGCGGACGTACCGGCCGAACATCCGCTGACCGCCGTCGTCCACGCGGCGGGCGCGCTGGCCGACGGGGTGCTCACCGCGCTGACCGCGGACCAGGTGGACGCGGTGTTCCGCCCCAAGGCCGACGCCGCCTGGCATCTGCACGAGCTGACCCGCGACCTGGACCTGGCGGCGTTCGTGCTGTTCTCCTCCGGCGCCGGGACGTTCGGCAACGCCGGACAGGGCAACTACGCGGCGGCCAACGGCTTCCTCGACGGGCTGGCCCGGCTGCGGCACGCCGAAGGGCTGCCCGCCGTCTCGCTCGCCTGGGGGCTCTGGGAGCAGGCCAGCGGCCTCACCGATCATCTCGGGGAGGCGGGCCGCGGCCGTCTGGCCCGGGGCCTGCAACTGGCGCTGTCGACGGCGGAGGCGCTCTCCCTCCTGGACCAGGCACTGCGTGCGGACGGCGAGCCGGTGCTCGTCCCGACACGGCTCGACCATGCGGCCCTGCGTCGCCGGGCCGGCGAGGGCACGCTCCCGGCCCTGCTGCGCGGGCTTGTCCGCACGGCTCCGCACCGGACCCAGGCCGTGGCGGATTCGGCCCGCGAGACCCTGGCCGACCGGCTGGCCCGGCTGCCGGAACCCGATCAGCGGCGTGAACTGGTCGAAATCGTGCGCGCCGCGGCCTCGGACGTCCTCGGCCTGGCCGCAGGCGAGACCCTGCGCGCCGACCAGGCCTTCAAGGACGCAGGATTCGACTCGCTGACGGCCGTACGGATGCGCAACCGCCTCGCCGAGGCGGCCGGCGTGCGGCTCGCGGCCACCGCCGTCTTCGACCACCCCACCCCGGCCGCGCTCGCTGAGCACCTGCGCGCCGAACTCGGCGTCGCCCCGCGCGAGGCCGTCCCGCCCGCGCTGGCCGAGCTGGAACGGCTGGAACGCGCGCTCGGCGAGCCGCCCGAGGACGCCGCGCTCCGCGAGCGGATCGTCGCACGGCTCGACGCGCTGACCGCCCGCCTGGCCGGGCCCGCCGAACCCGGCCCCGACCTGGACGCGGCGACCGACGACCAGCTCTTCGCGCTCATCGACCACGAACTCGGACAGGGCTGAAGGAGGGGCACGTGACCAACGACGAGAAACTACGCGAATACCTGCGGCGGACCCTCGCCGACCTGCGGCGGACCCGCCGCAGGCTGCACGATGCCGAGGCGCGCCGCACCGAGCCCGTCGCGATCGTCGGGATGGCCTGCCGCCTGCCGGGCGGGATCGCCTCGCCGGAGGACCTGTGGCGGCTGGTCGCCGGCGGCCGCGACGCCATCGGCCCGTTCCCCCGCGACCGCGGCTGGAATCCCGACGAGCTCTATGACCCCGACCCCGGACGTCCCGGACGCACCTACACCCGAGAGGGCGGCTTCCTGACCGAGCCGGGTGGGTTCGACGCCGCGCTCTTCGGCATCTCGCCGCGCGAGGCTCTCGCCGTCGACCCGCAGCAGCGGCTGCTGCTGGAGGTGTCGTGGGAGGCACTGGAACGCGCGGGAATCGACCCGACCTCGCTGCGCGGCACGCGCGCCGGGGTCTTCACGGGGCTGATGTTCCACGACTACCGGGACAACCTGGCGACTCTCCCGGAGGGGCTCGAAGGCTATTTCGGCATCGGCAATTCCGGCAGCGTGGCCTCCGGCCGCGTGTCCTACACGTTCGGGCTGGAGGGCCCGGCGGTAACGGTGGACACCGCGTGCTCGTCGTCGCTGGTGGCGTTGCACTTGGCGGCGCAGTCGCTGCGGTCGGGCGAGTCCTCGCTGGCTCTGGCCGGGGGAGCGGCGGTGATGGCGACCCCCGAGGTCTTCATCGACTTCTCGCGGCAGCGCGGCTTGGCCGCAGATGGGCGCTGCAAGGCGTACGCGGACACCGCCGACGGGACGGGCCTCTCGGAGGGCGTCGGTGTGCTCGTGCTGGAGCTGTTGTCGGACGCGCGCCGCAACGGCCACGAGGTGCTGGCCGTGGTACGCGGTTCGGCGGTCAACCAGGACGGTGCCTCCAACGGCCTGACCGCGCCGAACGGCCCGTCGCAAGAGCGCGTGATCCGGGAGGCGCTGGCCGCCGCCGGCCTGAGCGCCGCCGACGTCGACGCCGTCGAAGGCCACGGGACCGGGACGCGGCTGGGCGACCCGATCGAGGCGCGGGCACTGCTGGCGACCTATGGCCAGGACCGTCCGGACGACCGGCCGCTGTGGCTGGGGTCGCTGAAGTCGAACATCGGCCACACCCAGGCGGCGGCGGGCGTGGCCGGGGTGATCAAGATGGTGCAGGCGCTCCGGCACGGCGTGCTGCCCGAGACGCTGCACGTCGACGCGCCGACGTCGCAGGTCGACTGGCAGGCCGGCGCCGTCCGCGTGCTGACCGAACCGGTGACGTGGCCGCAGGCGGACCGTCCGCGCCGGGCGGGGGTGTCGTCGTTCGGCGTGAGCGGCACCAACGCGCACGTGATCATCGAACAGGCCGCCGAAGACCCTGCGAAGGACGCGGAGGAGAGCGCCGGACCCGGCGCCGTCCCATGGCTCCTCTCGTCCCGGACCGCGGACGGGCTGCGCGCGCAGGCAGAGCGGCTCGCGTCGTTCCTGCGCGAACACGACGACCTCGCACCGGCCGAGATCGGGCACACCCTGGCCACGGCACGGGCGACGCTGGAGCACCGGGCGGTCGTGGTGGCCGGGGACCGCACCGAGGCGATCGCGGCCCTGGCCGGAGTCGAGTCGGTAGGCCCGGCCGTGGTCGAGGGCAGGACCGTCTTCGTGTTCCCAGGGCAGGGGACGCAGTGGACGGGAATGGGAGCCGATCTGGCCGCCGAGTCGGAGGTCTTCGCTGCTTCTCTGGCGGAGGTCGAGGCGGCGTTGCGGCCGTACGTGGATTGGTCGCTTACCGAGGAACTGAGCGGTCCGCTTGATCGGGTGGACGTGGTGCAGCCGGTGTCGTTCGCGGTGAATGTGGCCTTGGCCCGGTTGTGGGAGTCGTTCGGCGTCCGTGCCGACGCGGTGGTGGGGCACTCGCAGGGCGAGATCGCCGCCGCGCATGTGGCCGGTGCGTTGTCGTTGGAGGACGCGGCGCGGGTGGTGGCGTTGCGCGGCCAGGGCATTGCTCGGGGCCTGGCGGGCCGGGGCGGCATGGCGTCGGTCGCGCTGCCCGAGGACCGGGTCGCCGCGCGGCTGGCGTCCGGCCTGGAGATCGCCGCGGTGAACGGGCCCGCCTCGGTCGTCGTCGCCGGGGAACCGAGCGCACTCGACGCCCTGCTGGTCGCGCTGGAAGCCGACGGGGTGCGGACGCGGCGGATCCCCGTCGACTACGCCTCGCACACCTCCCATGTGGAGTCGGTTGAGAGCGAGTTGGCGGATCTGCTGGCCGGGGTCGTCCCGCGCGCGTCGCGGATCCCGTTCTTCTCGACGCTGGAAGGGCGCTGGCTGGACACCACCGAACTGGACGCCGGGTACTGGTACCGCAACCTGCGGCGGACCGTCCGCTTCGCCGACGCCGTTGAAGCGCTCGCCGAGGACGGCTTCAAGGCGTTCATCGAGGTCAGTGCCCATCCGGTGCTGACGCCCGGCATCGCGGAGGTCGTCGCGGAACCGTCGGTGGCCCTCGGCACGCTGCGCCGCGACGAGGGCGGCCTCGACCGGTTCCTGTGCTCCGCCGGGGAGGCGCACGTCGCCGGGCTCGCCGTGGACTGGAGCCGCGCGTTCGGGCCCGGCCCGTTCAGGCGCGCGGACCTGCCCACCTATGCCTTCCAGCATCAGCGCTATTGGCTGGAGGGCGGCCGCGGCCGAGGCGACCTCACCGCCGCCGGGGTGGAGGACGCAGGTCATCCCCTCCTCGGCGCGGCCGTTCCGCTGCCCGACGGTGCCGTCCTCACCGGCCGACTGTCGCTGCGCGACCACGGATGGCTCGCCGACCACGCCGTCGCGGGCACGACCGTGCTGCCGGGGGCGGCGCTGGTCGACCTTGCGCTGCGCGCCGGCGCCGAGACCGGCCACGACGCGCTGGACGAACTCGTCATCGAAGCGCCGCTGACCGTCCCGGACCAGGACGACGTGCAGATCCGGGTCGTGGTCGCCGATCTGGAGGTCGGAATCCACTCGCGGCGCGGCCAGGGCCGGTGGACCAGGCACGCCACAGGCCGCCTCTCCGCCGGGCGCCGTGCGCAGGCGCCGCTCCCGTGGCCCGTGGCGGACGCCGAACCCGTCCCCGTCGATGACTTCTACGAGCGGAAGGCCGCCGAGGGCTACGAATACGGGCCCGCCTTCCGAGGGCTGCGGGCCGCCTGGCGGCGCGGCGAGGAGGTCTTCGCGGAGGTGGAGCTGCCCGAAGGCACCGGCCCGGACGGCTTCGGGCTGCACCCGGCCCTCCTGGACGCCGCCCTCCAAACCATCGGCCTGCTCGGCGCGACGAAGCCAGAGAACGGCCGGATACCGCTGCCCTTCGCCTGGAGCGGCGTGCGCCTGCACGCGTCCGGCGTGTCGGCGCTGCGCGTCCACGCCACCCACCAGGGCGCGACCTCCGGATACGCGATCGCCCTGGCTGACCGGGACGGGCGGCCCGTCGCCTCGATCGACTCCCTCACGCTCAGGCACGTCGACCCCGACCGGCTGGCACCCGCCCACGACCTGCTCTACCGGCTCGACCACGTGCCGGTCTCCCTCCCCAGCGCCGCCGGAGCGCGGATCCCCGGCGACGACGTCCTCGACCTGACCGACCGCGGCGGCTGGACCCCCGAGGTCGCCCGCGAGCGGACGGCCGAGGCGATCGCCTTCCTGCGCGACCGGCTCGCCGGCGACGGCGGCCCGGTCGCGGTCCTCACCGGCGACGCGCCCTACGACCTCGCCGCCTCCGCCGTCCGCGGCCTGGTGCGCGCGGTGCAGCGCGAGCAGCCGGGGCGGATCGTCCTGGTGGGGGCGGACGCGGAGGAGGACGCCCAGGACCTGCTGCCGCGGATCATCGCCTCCGGCGAACCGGAGATCGAACTGCGCGCCGGACGCGCCCACGCGCCCCGGCTGGCCCACGCGGGCGCCGGCCGGAGGAACCCGCCGTCCCCGGATCCGGACGGCACGGTCCTGGTCACCGGCGGGACCGGGACGCTCGGCGGCCTCGTCGCGCGGCACCTCGTGCGGGCGCACGGGGTCCGCCGGCTCGTCCTGATCAGCCGGCGCGGCCTCGCCGCCCCGGGCGCGACCGAGCTGTACGCCGAACTGCGCGAAGCCGGAGCCCACGTGACCGTCGAGGCCGCCGACGCCGCGGACCGGGAGGTGCTGGCGGCGGCGCTCGCGGCGATCCCCGCCCGGCATCCGCTGACCGGCGTCGTCCACGCCGCCGGTGTCCTGGACGACGCTCTGCTGGACGACCTGGAACCGTCGCGGCTGGCTCCGGTGCTGCGGCCCAAGGCGGACGCGGCCTGGTACCTGCACGAGCTGACCCGTGACCTGGACCTGGCGGCGTTCGTGCTGTTCTCCTCCGGCGCCGGGGTGCTCGGCAACGCGGGGCAGGGCAACTACGCGGCGGCCAACGGGTACTTGGACGGGCTGGCCCGCATGCGGCGCGCCGAAGGACTGCCCGCCGTGTCGCTCGCCTGGGGGCTGTGGTCCCGGGCCAGCGGCATGACCGGTCACCTCGACGACGCCGCGCTGGGCAGGCTCTCGCGCGGCGGCCTCGCGGCACTCTCGACGGCCGAAGGGCTGGCCCTGTTCGACGCGGCCCTCGCGGCCGAGGACGCCGTCGTCGTCCCGGCGCGGTTCGACCCCGGCGCGCTGCGGTCCCTCGCCTCCGACGGCGACCTGCCGCCCGTCCTGCGCGGTCTCGTCAACGGGTTCCGCCTGGACGGGCCGCCTCCCGCCGGCGTGCCCGCCGCGTCGTTCGCCGACCGGCTCGACGGACTGTCCGCGGCCGAGCGGACGAACACGGCGCTCGACCTGGTCAGGCGGAACGCGGCCGCCGTCCTCGGGCACGACGCCCCGGACGCCGTCGGCGCGGCGCAGGCGTTCAAGGACCTGGGCTTCGACTCCCTCGCGGCGGTCGAACTGCGCAACCGGCTCGCCAGGGCGGCGGGCGTGCGGCTGCCCGCCACGCTCGTCTTCGACCACCCGACCCCGGCGGACCTGGCCCGGCGGCTCCTGTCCGAGCTCGCGCCGGAGCCACCCGGCGAGCCCGACGGCATCGCGGCGGCCATCGCCGAGATGGACGTGGACGACCTGGTGGAACGGGCTCTGGGAGGGAACCGATGACCGACGGCAAGGTGGTCCGCGCACTGCGTGCCGCGCTGGTCGACAACGAGCGGCTGCGCGAGGAGAACGACCGGCTGAGACGCACCGCCGCCGCCGACCCCGTCGCCGTCGTCGCGGCCGCCTGCCGCCTGCCCGGCGGGATCGCCTCGCCCGAGGACCTGTGGCAGCTCGTCTCCGAAGGACGCGAGGGCCTCTCGCCCTTCCCCGATGACCGGGGCTGGGACCTCGACGGGCTCTTCGCCGCCGAGGCCGGCCGGTCCGGCACCTCCTACGTGCGGGAGGGCGGCTTCCTGCGCGACGCGGGAGCCTTCGACGCCGCCCTGTTCGGCATCTCGCCGCGCGAGGCGCTCGCGATGGATCCGCAGCAGCGCCTCATGCTGGAGATCTCGTGGGAGGTGCTGGAACGCGCCGGCATCGCCCCCACCTCGCTGCGCGGCGAAGACGTCGGCGTCTTCACCGGCGTCATGTACCACGACTACGCCGCCGCGCTCGCCGAGGTCCCGGACGACCTCGAAGGGCTCCTCGGGACGGGGACGTCCGGCAGCGTCGTGTCCGGGCGCGTCTCCTACACGTTCGGGTTCGAAGGGCCCGCCCTGAGCATCGACACCGCGTGCTCGTCCTCCCTGGTGGCGGTGCACCTGGCCGCACGGGCGCTGCGCGACGGCGAATGCCGGCTCGCGCTCGCCGGCGGTGTCGCCGTCATGGCGCGGCCGTCGCCCTTCATCGAGTTCTCCCGGCAGCGCGGCCTCGCGCCCGACGGTCGCTGCAAGGCGTTCGCCGACGCCGCCGACGGCACCGGCTGGGCCGAGGGCGCCGCGGTCCTCCTCCTGGAGCGCCTGTCGGACGCCCGCCGCAACGGCCATCCCGTGCTCGCGGTCGTGCGCGGCAGCGCCGTCAACCAGGACGGCGCCTCCAACGGCCTCACCGCCCCCAACGGGCCGTCCCAGCAGCGCGTCATCCGGGCCGCCCTGGACGCGGCGGGTCTGTCGCCCGCCGACGTGGACGCGGTCGAGGGCCACGGGACCGGCACCCCGCTCGGCGACCCGATCGAGGCGCAGGCCCTTCTCGCCACCTACGGGCGCGGCCGCCCCGCCGGCCGCCCGCTCTGGCTGGGGTCGCTGAAGTCCAACCTCGGGCACGCGCAGGCCGCCGCCGGCGCCGCCGGGATCATCAAGATCATCGAGGCGCTCCGGCACCGGGCGCTGCCCGCCACGCTGCACGTGGACGCGCCGTCCACGAAGGTCGACTGGGAGGCGGGCGCGGTCCGGCTGCTCACCGGACCGCGGGACTGGCCCGACCCGGGGCGCCCGCGCCGGGCCGGGGTGTCGTCGTTCGGCGTCAGCGGCACCAACGCGCACGTGATCATCGAAGAGGCGCCGGTGCCGGACGCGCCCGCAGATCCGCCCGCCGCCCCGACCGCACTGCCGTGGGAGATCTCCGGGGCGACGGCGGACGCGCTGCGGGCCCAGGCCGCGCGCCTCGCCTCCCACATCGGGGAACGTCCCGCGCTGGAGCCCGCCGACGTCGCCGCGTCCCTGGCGGCCGGCCGGGCGGCCCTCGCGCACCGCGCGGTCGTCGTGGCGGCCGGCCGGGACGAGGCGCTCGCCGGACTGCGCGCGGTCGCGGCCGGGGAGCCCGCGCCCACCACGATCACCGGCGTCGCGGACGTCGAGGGCAGGACCGTCTTCGTGTTCCCCGGGCAGGGGACGCAGTGGACGGGAATGGGCGCCGATCTGGCCGCCGAGTCGGAGGTCTTCGCTGCGGCTCTGGCAGATGTCGAGGCGGCGTTGCGGCCCTACATCGATTGGTCACTCGCCGAGGAACTGCGTGGTCCGCTCGATCGGGTGGACGTGGTGCAGCCCGCGTCGTTCGCCGTCAACGTGGCTCTCGCCCGGTTGTGGGAGTCGTTCGGTGTGGTGCCCGACGCGGTGGTGGGGCACTCGCAAGGCGAGATCGCCGCCGCGCACGTGGCCGGTGCGTTGTCGCTGGAGGACGCGGCGCGGGTGGTGGCGTTGCGGAGCCAGGCTATTGCTCGAAGCCTGGCGGGCCGGGGCGGTATGGCGTCGGTCGCGCTGCCAGAGGAGCGGGTCGCCGCGCGGCTGGCGTCCGGCCTGGAGATCGCCGCGGTCAACGGGTATGCCTCGGTCGTCGTCGCCGGTGACGCCGGCGCCCTGGCCGAGCTGATCGAGTCCTACGAGGACGAGGGCGTGCGGGTCCGCCGCGTCCCCGTCGACTACGCCTCGCACACCTCGCACGTCGAGGCGATCCGCGACGAGCTCCATGCGCTCCTGGACGGGCTCGCCCCCAAACCGTCGCCGGTGCCCTTCTACTCCACTGTCGAAGGGACATGGCTGAACACCACGCGGTTGGAAGCCGCCTACTGGTACCGCAACCTGCGCGGCACCGTGCGGTTCGACGCCGCCGCCCGCGCTCTCCTGGACGACGGATTCCGGGCGTTCGTGGAGGTCAGCGCCCATCCGGTGCTGGCGGCCGAGATCAAGGACGCCGCCGGTCCGGCGGCGGCCGCGGTCACCGGCACGCTGCGCCGGGGCGAGGGCGGCCTCCGCGCGTTCCTGCTGTCAGCGGGGGCACTTCGCGTCCGCGGCGCCGGGGTCGACTGGTCGGCGTCCCTGGCCGGCCGGCGGCGCGTCGACCTCCCCACCTACGCCTTCCAGCACCGCCATTACTGGCTGGAATCCGTGCCCACCGCCCGGGCGGCCGCGACGCCTCCCGAGGAGGCGGGGGAAACGCCGTCGCCACTCGCCGGGTTCGACCAACTCGACGGGGACGGACGCCGGAGCGCGCTGGTGGAGTTCGTGCGGACGGAGGCCTCGGCGGTCCTGGGCCGGCCGCCCGCCGAGACGCTCGCCCCCACCGACGTCTTCTTCGAGGTCGGGTACGTGTCGCTGACCGCCGTCGAACTGCGCGACCGGCTGGCCGCCGCCACCGGACTGGAACTGCCCGCAATGCTGATCTTCGATCGGGCCACCCCGGCCGAACTGGCCGACCACCTGCTGGCCGAACTGACCGACACCGCACGCAATGACACCGCACGCAATGGCACCGGAACCGCCGAGACCGCGGAGGACTGACCCATGGGCTTCGACGTCGACACCTACCTCAAGGCGCTCGGCCACCACGGCCCGGCCGCGCCCACTCTGGAGACCCTCCGCTCACTGCACCACAGCCACCTGCGGACCTTCCCGTACGACAGCGCGCTCAACACCGGTAGGGACGCGACGCTGTGGGCCGGGGTGGACATCGACCGGGACGCCGCGTTCGACGAGATCGTCGTCGGCGGGCGCGGCGGCGTCTGCTACGAGCTCAACGGCCTGTTCCGCCTCCTGCTGGAGGAGTTGGGGTTCGACGTCGGCGTGTTCGGCGCGGGCATCCGCCAGATGGACGGCTCGTTCGGCCCCGACCTGGAGCACGTGTTCAACCACGCCCGCCTCGGCGGCGAGCTGTACCTGGTCGACGTGGGCTTCGTCGGACCGTCCTACCTGGAACCGCTGCGCGTCACCGCCGAGGTGCAGCACCAGCACGGCAACCGATTCCGTGTCGTGCGGGTGGACGGCTACCACGTGGTCGAACGCAGCGGCCGGTCCGGGACCTGGCAGGCGGTCTACAGGTTCCGTGACCGGCCCCGCGACCTCGCCGAATGGCAGGACCCCTCGGCGGAGCTGGAGGCGTTCGCCCGGGCGCTGGCGGGGGCCGGGATCCTGGTGCGGGGACGGTCCTTCGCGACCGGCCAGCGCGTGCTCATCGGCAAGCGCCTGCTCACCGTGGACGACGGCCGCGAGACCGTCCGCGTGCTCACCGACCCGGCCGAGCACGAGCGCGTCGTGGCCGAGATCCTCGGCTCGCCCGCCGCCGCGAGGAGCGCGCGGTGAACCGGGCGGGCACCGACGTCCTCGTCGTCGGGTACGGGCCGGTCGGGCAGGTGACCGCCACGCTGCTGGCCGGGCGCGGGCACCGCGTCACCGTCGTGGAGCGCCGGCCGGAGCCCTACCCGATGCCGCGGGCGGTGTCCTTCGACGGCGAGTCCGCCCGCATCCTCGCCGCGGCGGGCATCGGCGAGGCCCTGCGCACCGTCGCCGAGCCGTCCCGCGACTACGTCTGGACGAACGGGGACGGCGCGACGCTGTTCGAGGTGGACGTCGCCGAGCGGGGCTGGTCCGGATGGCCGGACTCGGTCTCGATGTACCAGCCCGGGATCGAGGCGGCCCTGACCGAGCGCGGCGCCGCGCAGCCCACGCTGCGGGTGCTGCGCGGCCACCGCCTGACGGGCCTGCGCGACGCGGGAGACCACGTGGAGGCCACCGTCGACGGCCCCGAGGGCGGCGTGCTGACCGCCCGGTACGTCGTGGGCTGCGACGGCGCGAACAGCGCCGTCCGCGACGCGCTCGACGCCGCCGCCACCGACCTGCGCTTCTTCAACGACTGGCTGACCTGCGACGTGCGGCTGCACGAGCCGCGCCGCTTCGTCCCGAACAACCTCCAGGTCTGCGACCCGGCCCGGCCGCGCACCGCCGTCTCCGCCGGGCCCGGCCACCGCCGGTGGGAGTTCATGCGGCTGCCCGGCGAACCGCGGGAGGAGTTCGGCAGCATCGAGAACGTGTGGCGCCTCCTCGCGCTGTTCGGCGTCGAGGAGAGCGGCGCGACGCTGGAACGCCATGCCGTCTACACCTTCCAGGCGCGCTACGTCGACCGGTGGCGGACCGGCCGGGTCCTGATCGCGGGCGACGCCGCCCACCTGATGCCGCCGTTCGCCGGGCAGGGCATGTGCTCGGGATTCCGGGACGCGGCGAACCTGGCCTGGAAGCTGGACCTCGTCCTCACCGGCCGGGCCGGCGAGGCGCTGCTGGACACCTACACCGACGAGCGCCGCGAGCACGTCCGGCACGCCATCGCCATGTCCGTCGACCTCGGCCGCGTCATCTGCCAGACCGACCCGGCCGCCGCCCGCGACCGCGACGAGGTCATGATCGGCGTGCGGGAGCGCGGCCTCGCCGCGCCCCCGCCGTCGGCCGTCCACCCGCTGACCGGGGGGCTGCTCGCCCGGGACGCCGGCGGCCGCCCGCGCGGGGCGGCGGGCGAGCTCACCCCGCAGGGCCGGGTCCGCATCGGCGGCCGCGAAGGGCTGCTCGACGACGTCATCGGCGCCCCCGGCTTCGTGCTGCTCACCACCGAACCGCCCGGCGAGCTGCTCGACCCCCCGCACGCGGCGGCGCTGGCTCGGCTCGGCACCCGGTTCGTGCGGCTGGACGCGGCGGCGGACCTCGACGCCGTCCATCTGCCGTACCTGGCCCGCGCCGGGGCGGTCGCGGCGCTCGTCCGCCCCGACTTCTACCTGTTCGGCACGGCCGCCGACCGGGCCGGCGCCGCCGCCCTGGTCGAGGAACTGCTCGACGGGCTCGGGGCGGGCGCGGACCTCGACGCGGGCGCGGACCTCGGTGCGGGTGGTGCCGTCAGCCGGTCTTCCTGAGCCCGGCCCACAGGTCGGCGGGCAGCTCCTTGCGGCGCCGGATGCCGAGCTTGCGGTAGATGCGGGTGAGGTGCTGCTCGACCGTGCTGGGGGTGATGTAGAGCTTCGCCGCGATCTCCCGGTTGGTGTTGCCGACCACCGCCAGGGACGCGACCCGGCGCTCGGAGTCGGTGAGCGACGCGATGCCCTCCAGCCCGTCCGCCATCGCCTCCGCGCCGCCGAGGTCGGCCTGCACCGACAGCAGCTCCCGGGCGAGCGGCCGCATCCCGCACATGTTCGCCACGTGCAGCGCCTGGCGGAGCAGCAGGCGGGCGCGCCGCCGGTTGCCCGCCGCGTGGACGCGGCTGAGGCCGGCGAGGACGCGCGCCTGCTCGAACCGGTCGCCCGACGCCTCGGCGAGGTCGACCGCCTCGGTCAGCAGCGGCAGCCGCCGCCCGGCCGGGCTCGCGGCGGCGAGGACCCGCAGCGCCGGGCCGCGGCCGTCGGTCCGCGCGAGCTGCTCGCGGACGAGCCGGCGGGCCTGGTCGCGGTTGCCGAGGCGCAGCCACGCCTCGGCCGCGTCGGTGCGCCACGGCACCGGCCCGGCGGCGTCCAGGCCCCAGCCGCGGATCAGCTCGCCGCAGCTGAGGAAGTCGGCGAGGGCCGCGTGGGCGTGGCCGGACGCGAGGTGGTGATGGCCCCTGGCGTACAGGTAGTACAGGCCGTGACGGCTCTGGAACATCGCCTCGGGGACCGACAGGGCCAGGCACCGGGCGGCCTCGTCGTGCTCGCCGGCACGGGTGGCGGCCAGGATGCAGGTGCCCAGCGGGTACCCGATCGCCACGCCCCATGACTTGGGGCTGAGGCGCGCCAGTGCCTCCCGCGCCTCCCGCAGCGCGCTCGGCAGGTCGCCCGTCCGCAACGCGACCTCCGCGCGCGCCGCCGCGAAGAACGCCGCCCGGGTGCCGTCGCCCTGGGACGCGCCGTTCCGCCCCTCACCGGACGGTTCCTCGCACCACGCCGCCGCGACGTCGAGACGGTCCGCGCGCAGCAGCACCTGCACGGCCAGCAGGGCCGCCTCCACCGTCCACGGGTTGCGAAGGTGCAGCGGGAGGTCGCGCAGGACCTGCTCGGCGCGGGCCGCCACCGTGTGGCTCCGGCGGCGGATGAGCCCGTCGGCCAGGACCGCCGCCGCGTGCAGCTGCGGATCGCCGCCGAGAGCCGGGACGGCGAAGGCCTTCTCGGCGGCCAGCACCGGCGTGCGCCGGTTGCAGGCCAGCGGCGGATGCGCGTAGGCCAGCCACACCTCGGCGTCCCGGAGGCCGCCGCTCTCGGAGCGGGCGTCGGCGCGCAGCCGGTCCAGGACCCGCACCGCCTCCTCGCCGCGTCCGAACCAGAGCAGCCGGCCGGCGAGGGCCAGCCCGTCGGCGACGCCGAGCCGGCCGCCGAGGGCGGCGGTCACCAGCGGGGCCAGATGCCGGGCGGCCGAGGCCGGCGCGGTCTGCCACTCGGCGCCGGCGAGGCGCGTGCGGACCGCGGCGCGCTCCCTCTCGCCGGACAGGCCGCGGTGCGCCAGGCGCAGGAAACGCGCCGCCTCCTCGGTCCGGTCGTCGAGCAGCGCGTGCTCGGCCGCCTCGGACAGCACGGCCGCCGCCCACGGCTCCTGGGCGTGGTCGGCGTGGACGAGGTGCCGGGCCACGCGGGTGGCGGCCGCGCCCTGGTCGTGCAGCAGGCGCGCGGCCCGGCGGTGCAGCTCGGCCCGCTCCGCCGGGGCCAGGTCGTCCAGCACCGCGTCCCGCGCCACCGGGTGGCGGAACCGGCCCTCGTCCAGGAGCCGGGCCGCGTTGAGCGCGCCGAGGGCGCGGCCGCCGTCCTCGGGCTTCAGCGACACGAGCGGCCACAGCTCGGCCGGCGCCGCCTCCTCGCCCATGATCGCCAGGGCTTTCGCCACCGCGGGCGTCGCGGGGTCGCCCCGGTGCAGGCAGCCCAGGAACGCCAGCCCGTACCCCTCCGCGCGCGGGCCGCCCGCGACCCGGGCGTCCTCGGCCAGCGCGTCCAGCAGCAGCGGGTTGCCGCCGCTGATCGCGTGCAGGTCCGCGGCCGGGGCCGGCGGGGCGCCGGACGGCCCGGCCGCGGCGCGGGCGGTCCCGGCCGGCGACAGCGGCCCCACCCGCAGCCGGTGCAACTCCGGCCTGCGGAACAGCTCGGCCAGGAACGTCAGGTGCCGCGGCCGCGGGACCGGCTCGTCGGCGAGCACCACCAGCACCGGCGCCGACGCCAGCCGCCGGACCAGGTGGAGCAGGAGGTGCAGGGACGGGACGTCGGCGTAGCGCAGGTCGTCCACGGTGATCAGGAGCGGCTCCCGCTCGGCGTACCCGAGCACGGCCAGCACGAGTTCGTGGTGCGTGCGCACCGCCCGCGGCGACGCGGGGCCGGCGTCCGGGACGTCCGCCGTCGCCGCGAGCCCCTCCAGGAGGCGGCCGGACGGATCGTCCGGGCCGTCCGGCCGGGGCAGGTCCCGCAGGAGCTGGCCGGCGACGCCGTAGGGGAGCTGTTGCTCGGCGGGGGAGCAGGAGGCGCGCAGGCACCGGAATCCGGCCCGTTCGGCGCGTTCGGCGAGGTCGCGCAGCAGCGCGGTCCGGCCGGTGCCGATCGGCCCTTCGAGGAGCGCGACCCGGCCGCGGCGCGCCAGGCAGTCCCCGAGCAGGCTGTCGAGTTGCTGGATCTGTTCGTCTCGTTCGACCAGTGCGACCACGGATCCGATGATCGAAGATGCCCGCCCACTGCCCGGCAATCGCGCGCCTATCGGACGACCGAATCCCGGGGTGGGACGCGGGCCGGCCCTGCCGGTTCACCGTGACGCGCACGTTCTTCCACTGTCGGAGTCCCGGTAAACCCGTGAAGCCGGCGCGCGAACCCCTGAATTCCGGCCCGCCGATGGAGCCGGCGCCGCCGCGGGCGAAGGATCGGCTGCGCCGCCCATGCCCGCAGAGGAGCCCCCCATGCCCAGCCGACGTCAGTTCATCGCCGGATCGGCCGCCGGTATCGGCGTGGCCGCCACCGTTCAGGCGAACCTGTCCGCGTTCGCCTCCGCGTCCCGCGTGTTCCGCGGGGCTCCCGCCGACCTCGCCAAGTTCGCCGACCCGCTGCCCGTCCCGGCGGTGCTGAAGCCCGACACCGCGCTGACCCTGCGGCAGCGCGCCGGCACCGTGAAGCTGCACTCGCAACTGCCCGACACGCCCGTCTGGGGCTACGAGGGCGCCTACCCCGGGCCGGTCATCGACGTGCGGCGCGGGCAGCGCGTCAAGGTGAGCTGGCAGAACCGGATCGAGGGCAAGTTCCCGGTGACCGCCGTGGAGGTCCCCTTCACCGGGCTCGACTCGATCCTCAGTCCGGGGCGGGGCGGCGCCGAGCCGCTTCCCGACATCGCGGACCTGGCCCCCTGGGTGGTCACCCACTTGCACGGCGGCGCCATCAGCGGCGACAGCGACGGCTGGCCCAAGAACGGGATCTCCTATGGCCAGGCCCAGGCCGCCGAGTACCCCAACGCCCAGCGTGCCTCGACGCTCTGGTACCACGACCACGCCATGGACATCACCGCCTACAACGTGTTCGCCGGCTTATCGGGCCTGTACCTCATCCGCGACCCGGAAGAGGACGCGCTGAAACTGCCGTCCGGCGCCTACGAGATCCCCCTGGTCATCGCGGACCGCAATCTCGACACCAACGCCGACGACACCTTCAACGGGCGGCTGCTGCACAAGGTCGGCTACTACGACACCAACGGCCGGCGGATCTCGCTCCCGTTCGCCGGCCCGTACAACCTCGTCAACGGGAAGATCTGGCCGTACCTGAACGTCGAGCCCCGCTGGTACCGGTTCCGCGTGCTGAACGGCGCGAACGGGCGCACCTACACGCTGGAGCTGCGCAAGGAGAACGCCGACGGCACCAGCACGCCGGTGACCGGCGCGTTCGTCCAGATCGGCACCGAGCAGGGGCTGCTCGGCGCCCCCGTCAAGCAGGACCGGGTCACGCTGTCCCCGGCCGAGCGCGCCGACATCCTGATCAACTTCGCCGCGTTCAAGGGGGCGCGGCTCCGGCTGTCCAACACCGACACCGCCACCTCGCCGCTCGGCCCCGAGATCCTGCAGTTCCGGGTGGGCGGAACGGCCGTGACCGACCCGTTCGCCCTGCCCGCCAAGCTGGCGCCGTCGTTCTCCCGGCTGACCGCCGCGAAGGTCCCGTCGGGCTACACCGAGCGGTACGTCGCGACCGCCACCCACGACGGCACGTCGAGCGGCCATCCCGAGATGTGGGAACTGGCCAAGACGCCCGCCGGGTACGTCCCGCAGAAGGGCGACCGCATCGTCACCATCGTGAAGGACGGCAAGAGCACCACCTACCGGAAGGTGGCGGGCACCTTCGACGAGGCCGTGACGTTCAACGTCTCCCTCGACGGCTGGGAGGTCTGGAACTTCATCGACCTCGCCGGCCCGAACCATCCGATGCACATCCACCTGGTGTCGTTCCAGGCCCTGGCCCGCGACGTCTACACCGTCACCGTCGCCTCCGACACCGCCAACGACGTCTACACCTACACCGCCACCTACAGCGCCCCGAAGGGCCTCGGGCCGGACGAGCAGGGGTGGAAGGACACGATCCGCATGGACGAGCACGACCACGTGTCGGTGGCCGGGCGGTTCCACAGCGGGACGGGGAACTACGTGTACCACTGCCACATCCTCGAACACGAGGACCACGGCATGATGCGCCCGTTCGTCGTGGCGCCCAAGGCGATCCAGACCGCGATGGCGGCCAGGATGGGGGCGGCGCGGCCCGCCTCCTCGCCCCTCGGGCACCACCACGGCTGACCGCCGCGGCGGGCCGGGCCGGGCGGTCAGCCGGCCCGGCCCGCCAGGCTGTGCAGGCAGGCGACCAGGCTGCGCGCCTCGACGTTGACGTAGTGGCTGTGGCGCAGGAGCCCGACGAGCTGGTGAAGGGTCAGCCACCGGTAGTCGGGCCCCGGGTCGGGCGCGTACCCGGCGTCCACCTCGGTGATCATGTAGCGGTTGCGGGCGTGGTGGAACCGGCCGCCCTCCTCCGACAGCACGCTCGAGAAACGGACCCGCCCGGTCGGCGCGGACAGCACCTCGTCCAGGAAGGGCGGCCGCGCCGCGTCCGGCAGCCAGGTGTAGTTGCCCGGTGTGCACCGCACGGTCGGACCGAGTTCGAGGACGTCGAGGTAGCCGGGCTGGACGCCGGCGTGGACCAGCGCGTGCAGGACGCCGTCCACCTGCTTCACCAGGAACGCGTTGACGCCGACCCCGACCGGCTCAACCAGCGGCTGGTGCCAGTGGGACACCTCGCGATGCCCGCTCCGCACCTCGACCCCGATCACCCGGAAGAACAGGCCGGACTCGTGCTCGACCGCCTCCTCGCCGCGGTGCCACAGTTCGGCCTCGCGGAGCGGCACGCGGTGCGCCAGCACCTCTTGCCTGCTTCGGGACTCGGTGATCCAGCTCAGGATGTCGCCGATGCCGTGCAGCCCCGCGAACTCCTCGCTGCAGGAGCGCAGCACCGACTGCCGGAACTCCTGGTCGCGGACGGGATAGGACGACGACAGCCCGACGCCCGAGAACGGCAGGCACGACAGCACCGTGCGGGCGTCCATGTTGACGACCGTGTCGTCCGCCAGCAGCCGGTGGAGCTGGCCCAGGGTGAGCCACGCGAAGCCCTCCAGCGGCTCCACCTCGTCGTCGGTCTCGACGATGATGTTGCGGTTGCGCTTCTGGAAGAACCACGCGCCCTGCTCCGACTGGAGCACGTCGGCGACCACGCGGTGCCGGCGGGTGTCGCGGAAATAGTCGAGATAGGGGACCGGGCTGCCCTGGTGCACGCGCATGTAGTTGCTGCGCGTCGCCTGCACGGTGGGGGAGATCTCCACGCCGTCGGGATTGCCGGGCTCGTTCTTGGCCTGCATGAGGAAGTGCAGGACTCCGTCGATCTCCTTGGCGAGGATTCCCAGGATGCCGATTTCCGGTTGCAGCAGGATCGGCTGCGTCCACGCGGGGACCGCCGCGCCGGCGACCTCGGCCGACAGGCCCGTCACCGTGAAGAACCGGCCGCTGTCGTGGCGGATGTCGCCGGTGGCCGGGTCGGTGGCCCAGCGCTCCAGCCGATCCAGCGGCACCCGCTCGACCTGCGAGACGTCGCTGCGGCGGCGCTCGGCGAACCACTCGCGGAACCGCGCCTCGGACAGCACGCCCTCGGCCGCCTGCGCCGATTCGGCGATCCGCACGGCCCTCCGGTGGTCGGTCGTCAGCGCCGTGATGATCCCCGACATCGGTCCTCCTGGAAATGGCCTCGGCAAGGATTCCAATATGCCGGTAAAGGGCAATTCCGTGCCGCTGTGGCGGCAATGGACAGGGGGTGTTGAGGGGGTGTGCCCGGGGGGAGTAATCACACGTCAGGGGTAACGCGTCCCGTCGGCATGCCTAGCCTCATCGTGATTCGCCAATCCTATTTACTGGAGGCCGTACCGGTGAATTCGGAACCATTGAGAATCGCCGTCATGGGCTGCGCGGACATCGCCTGGCGGCGGGCGCTGCCGGCCCTGGCCGCCCATCCGGACGTCCGGCTGACCGCGCTCGCGAGCCGCGACCCGGCCAAGGCGCGGCGCTTCGCCGAGCGGTTCGGCGGCGAGCCGGTGGTCGGATACGAGGCACTGCTGGACCGCGCGGACGTCGACGCGGTGTACGTGCCGCTGCCCGTGCACCTGCACGCCGAGTGGGTCGGGCGGGCACTGAGGTCCGGCCGGCACGTGCTGGCGGAGAAGCCGCTGACCGCCTCGGCCGCCGACACCGAGGCGCTGGTCGCGCTCGCGGAGTCGCGGGGGCTGGCGCTGCTGGAGAACTTCATGTTCCTGTGCCACGCGCAGCACGCCCGGGTCCGCGACATGGTCGCGCAGGGCGTGATCGGGGAACTGCGCACGCTCACCGCCGAGTTCGCGTTCCCGCCGATGGCCGACGGCCGCAACATCTACCGTCCCGGCCTCGGAGGAGGCGTGCTGGCCGAGGTCGGGGTCTACCCGCTGCGCGCCGCCCTCCTCCACCTCGGGACCGGCCTCGAGGTGCGCGGCGTGCACCTGCGGTACGACGAGGCGCGGGGCGTGGACGTGGCGGGCGCGGCGCTGCTGGCCGACCCGTCCGGCCGCACCGCCCACTTGACCTGGGGCGCCGAGCACGCCTACCGGTCCCGGTACGCGCTGTGGGGCAGTTCCGGCCGGATCGAGCTGACCTGGGCCTTCACGCCGTCCGCGGCGCACCGTCCGGTCGTGCGGATCGAACGCCAGGACCACGTCGAGGAGCTGGCGCTCCCCGCCGAGGACCATTTCGCCGGCGCGGTCGCGTCCTTCGTCGCCCGGGTCCGGGACGGCGTGCCGTCCGTCCTGGAAGGGGAGACGGTGGTCGAGCAGGCGCGGCTGGTGGACCGCGTGCGCCGGCACGCCCTCGACCAGGACGGACCGGTCAGACCAGCGGTTCCCACCAGCGCCGGTTCTCCCGGTACCAGGTGACGGTCGCGGCCAGCCCCTCGGCGAAGCGGATCCTCGGCTCGTAGCCCAGCTCCGCGCGGATCCTGGCGTCGTCGACCGCGTAGCGCCGGTCGTGGCCCTTGCGGTCGGGGACGTGCTCGACCCGGTCCCACCCGGTCCCGGTCGCGTTGAGGAGGAGGCCCGTGAGCTCCCGGTTCGCCAGGGACGTCCCGCCGCCGATGTTGTAGACCTCGCCCGGCGCCCCTTTGGCCCGCACCAGCTCCAGAGCGCGCGCATGGTCGTCCACGTGCAGCCAGTCCCGCACGTTCAGGCCGTCGCCGTACAGCGGGACGCGCCGGCCGTCCAGCAGCCGGGTCACGAACAGCGGGATGATCTTCTCCGGATGGTGGTACGGCCCGTAGTTGTTGGAGCAGCGCGTCACCCGCACGTCCAGGCCGTGGGTGCGGTGGTAGGACAGCGTGAGCAGGTCGGCGGCCGCCTTGGACGCCGCGTAGGGCGAGTTGGGCCTGAGCGGTGCGGTCTCCGGTGACGACCCCGCCTCCACCGATCCGTACACCTCGTCGGTGGACACGTGGACGAACGTCCGCAGACCCGAGCGGAGCGCCGCGTCCAGCAGCGTGCCCGTCCCGAGCACGTTGGTGCGCACGAACGCCTCGGCCGCCGCGATCGACCGGTCCACGTGCGACTCGGCCGCAAAGTGCACCACCTCGTCGTGTTCGGCGACCAGCCGGCCCGCGAGTTCGGCGTCGCAGATGTCGCCGTGCACGAACCGGAAACCCCGATGGCCTTCGACCGCGGCCAGGTTGGCGAGGTTGCCCGCGTAGGTGAGCGCGTCCAGCACGGTGACCGACACGTCCCCCGGGCCTTCGGGGCCGAGGAGCCGGCGGACGTAGTGCGACCCGATGAAGCCGGCGCCGCCGGTGACCAGGATCCTCGTCATGCGATCCGCACCCGGCTGTAGTCGCCGAGGACGAGGCGGTGGGCGGCGCGGGTCCGCGCGGCGGGGGTGACCTCGACGGCGCGGCCCACCAGCGACGCCTCGATGGGCCGCACGCCCTGGATGGTGGAGCCGTCGAGCACGATGGAGTACTCGATCTCGCTGTCCTCCACGCGGACGCCGTCGCCGATGGAGGTGAACGGGCCGATGTAGGAGTCCACGATCCGGGCGCCTTCGCCGATGATCGCCGGGCCCACGATGCGGGTGCCCTTCACGATCGCGCCGGGCGCGATCCGCACCCGGCCGATGATCTCGGTGTCCCCGTCGACCTCGCCCTCGACGCCGTGTTCGAGGGACTCGAGGACGGTGCGGTTGGCCTCCAGCATGTCGTCGACGTTGCCGGTGTCCTTCCAGTACCCGGTGATGACCGTCGACCGCACGTCCAGGCCGGCGTCCAGCAGCCACTGGATGGCGTCGCTGATCTCCAGTTCGCCCCGCTCGGACGGCGCGATCGCGCGGACGGCCCGGTGGATCGCGGGGCCGAACAGGTACACCCCCACCAGCGCCAGGTCGCTCTTCGGCCGGTGCGGCTTCTCCTCGATGCCGACGATCCGGCCGTCCGGCCCCAGCTCGGCGACGCCGAAACGGCTCGGGTCGGGCACCTCGGTGAGCAGCAGCCGGGCGTCGGCCGGGTCCGCGCGGAAGCCGGCGACGACGCCGGTGATGCCGCCGACGATGAAGTTGTCGCCGAGGAAGAGCAGGAAGTCCTCGTCGCCGAGGAAGTCGCGCGCGATGAGCACCCCGTGCGCCAGGCCCAGCGGCGCCTCCTGCCGCAGGTAGGTGACGCGCAGGCCGAAGCGCGACCCGTCGCCGACCGCCCTTTGGATCTCGGCCGCGGTCTCGCCGACGACGATGCCGACGTCGGTGATGCCCGCGTCGGCGATGGCCTCCAGCCCGTAGAAGAGGACGGGCTTGTTCCCGACGGGCACCAGCTGTTTCGCGGACGTGTGCGTGATGGGGCGCAGCCGTGTTCCGGACCCGCCCGAGAGGACCAGGGCTTTCATGCTGCCCATGGTCGGGGGAGGGGCCGGGGCGCCGTCCCCTGACGTCCGGCCGGGAACCCCTACGGGGGCGGGCGGATTCCCCATTTAAACGGTAGGGACGATTGACCGCTCCTCCGGGCCGGTGATTCGCTACGAGCATTCCCGTTCCGTCTTCCCGAGCTCCTGTTGGAGGCCTTTCGATGACCGCGACGACCGGTGGTGCCGTGTACGCCGACCCTGTGGACCTGGACGAGTACGGTGTCTACGGGGCGACCGCGCTGAAGGCGGAGAACGGCGGCTGGAACCGGCCCCGTTACCCCTTCCAGGGGCGCATCACCGCCGACGGGTCCAGCGGATACAAGGCCGAGCCGGGGCGCTACCACCTGTACGTCTCGCACCGCTGTCCCTGGGCGCACCGCACCGCGATCGTCCGGATCCTGAAGGGGCTGGAAGACGTCGTGTCGCTGTCCTACGTCGATGACGAGCGCGACGGGCGGGGCTGGGCATTCCGGGAGAAGCGCGGCGCCGATCCGGTCAACGGGTTCCGGTTCCTGCGCGAAGCCTACGAGGCGACCGAGCCCGGTTACGACGGCCACGTGTCGGTGCCCGTCCTGTGGGATCGCGAGACAGGCCGGATCCTGAGCAACAACTTCTTCGACATCACCATCGACCTCGGCACCCAGTTCGAGGAGTACGGCGACCCCGGCGTCCACCTGTACCCCGTGGAGCTGCGGGAGGAGATCGATGAGCTGAACGAGTACATCTACGTCAACTTCAACGACGGCAACTACCGCGTCGCCGGCGCCGCCTCCGACGAGGCCTACACCGACCTGCGCGGCCGCGTGATCGCCGCGCTGGACCGGCTCGACGAGCGGCTGTCGACCCGCCGGTTCCTGTTCGACGACGCGGTCACCGAGTCCGACGTGCGCTTCTGGGTGACGCTGGCGCGCTTCGACCTCACCTACAACCCCTTCGCCAAGATCAGCGAGCGCCGCCTGGTCGACTTCCCCCACCTGTGGCCCTACGCCCGCGACCTCTACACCCTGCCCGCCTTCCGCGACACCACCGACTTCAGCGCCTTCACCCACCTCGGCCCCCCGTTCCTCGACCCGGCCGTGACCCGCATCGAGGTCGAGCCGTACCGTGCCGACTGGGACGAACCGCAGGACCGCCACCGCCTCACCGCCTGAGCGGCGCGACCCGACGCCCGCGGCGGCCGGACGAAGGAGCCTTGAGTGCGGGTCATGTTCACCGTCTCCTCCCAGGCCACCCACTACTCCGCGATGGTCCCTCCCGGGTGGGCGCTGCAGGCGGCGGGCCACGAGGTGCGGGTGCTGTGCACGCCCGACCAGACGGCGGCGGTCGGCCGGACGGGCCTGCTCCCGGTGCCCGTCCTGGACGGCATGAAGGTCATCACCCGGCTCCGGTTGCAGGCCTACCACGAGGCCGTCGAAGGGAAGCGGCCCTACCCATGGCCGCCCCCGCACCCCCTCACCGGGGAACCGCTGAAAGATCTCGCCGACTTCGACGCCGCCGGCTTCCAGAGTGACGTCGCCCCTGACTTGGCGGAGCGGGCCGCACGCGGCTTCGACGCGGCCGTGGCGTTCGCCCGCACGTGGCGGCCCGACCTCGTCCTGCACGATCCCGCCAGCCTGGAAGGGCTGCTCGCGGCCCGCGTCACGGGCGTCCCGGCGGCGCTGTGCCTGTGGGGGCCTGTCGGCACCCACGAACCCGAGCACATGCGCATCGTCCCGACCGACCACAGCGGGTCCTTCCCACGCCATGGCCAAGGCGAGTTCGACCTGGGCATGATCGAGCGTGTCCTGGACCCCTGCCCGCCGTCCCTGGCCCCGCCGACCCCGGCCGAGCGCGTGCGCTTCGCCTACGTCCCCTTCAACGGGACCGCGCCCGTCCCGCCATGGGCGCTCGAACCGCCCGCGCCCGGCCGCCACCGCGTCTGCGTGACCTGGTCGACGGCCCTGACCGCGACCGCGGGACCGGACTCCTACCTGCTCCCGGCCATCCTCCGGGCGGTGGACGGCCTGGGCTGCGAGGTGATCGTCCTGGCCACCGCCGCGGACGCGGCCGCCCTCGGCCCCGTGCCCGCCGGCGTCCGCGTCGCCGAGCACGTGCCCCTGCGGGCCGTCCTGCCGGGATCCGCCGCCGTGATCCATCACGGCGGCAGCGGAAGCGCCATGACCGCGCTGTGGGCGGGCGTACCCCAGTTGACCACCACGTTCGCCTCCGAACAGGCGGCCACCGGCCGCCGTGTCGCAGCGGCCGGCGCGGGCCGCCACCTGCCCGGGCACGAGGCCGACCCCGACGCCTTGCGCGCGGCCCTCCACGACCTCCTCACCGACACCGCCTACCGCGACGCCGCCGCCGGACTGCGCCAGGAGATGCTCGCCCAGCCGACCCCGGCCCAACTCGTCGGCACCCTGGAGCACGTCGCAGCGCTGGGAGTCCGGCATCGGTGACGGCCGCGCCGATGCCCGAGGGGCCGGGGCATGACGCGGCGCGTCAGGCGTTCACGGGCGGCGCACCGCCGCCGGGGATCGTGCCGAGGAGGCGGTCCCACTCGGGGTAGGTCGCCAGCTTCTTCTGGTGCATCGCGAAGATCTTGTCGTTGAGGTCCGGATCGGCGTCGTCCGACAGCCGGATCTGAGACAGCCGGGACAGGTGCGGCAGGATCTCGAAGTCGCCTTCGAGATGCACAGGGTCGTACATGTAGCGGTCGAGCGCGTCGAGATCCTTTAGCGCGACGCAGTATCCGTGCGTATAGCCCTCCGCCGGGTCGCCCAGGTCCGGACCGACGAACGAGAACGACGTCGACTCCACCTGCGAGGTACGCCTCATCGCGGCCAGCACGGACTCCTCCCGTTCGGGCGTGGTGCCCGCCTTGAAGCTGAAACGCAGCATAAGAAAGATCATTTTCGCCTTCCCTCTCACCTGATGTGATCACGACCGTACGGCGGTCGCGCGAGACGGCCAATGCGCCACGGTCTCGTCTTCATACGTGATCGTCTTTCCGGCTAGCCTGATCGCGTGGACGTGCTGAGCGACGTGATCGCCGTCATGCGCACCGGAGAACCCCGGTCCGCCCGCGTGGAACGACACGCCCCTTGGGGGCGGCGGTTCCGGTACCCGCCCGGGACCGCCGGCTTCGAAGTCGTGCTCGCCGGGTCCTACTGGCTGATACCGCCGGACCGGGACCCGATCCCGCTCGGCACCGGAGACGTGCTGTTCCTTCCGCACGGAGGCGAATACGGCCTGACCGACACCCCCACCGCACGCTTCCACGATCTCCCATCCTCGGACGCCCGGGTGCCCGCAGGCCAGGACGCCGCCGCCCGGCCGAGCGCAGTGGTGCTGTGCGGCGCCTACCAGCTCGACGCCGACCGCGGGCACCCGCTGCTGGCGGAACTGCCCGGCATCGTCCACATCCCCGCGAGCGTCGGCCGCCACTCCCGCCTGCGCGCCGCGGTCGACCTGCTCGGCGCCGAACTCCAGGCGCCTGGCCAGGGCAGCGCCGCCGTCGTGCCATCGCTTCTGGACACCCTGCTCGTCTACGTCCTGCGGACCTGGCTGGAGGAGCAGCCGACGTGCGGCGGAACCACCGGGTGGGCCGCGGCCCTGGCCGATCCCGCGGTGAGCACGGCACTCGACGCGATCCATGGCGACCCCGCCCAGTCGTGGACCGTCGCGGAACTGGCCGCCCATGCGGGCCTGTCACGGGCGGCGTTCGCGCGGCGCTTCAACTCGCTCGTCGGCCGGCCTCCGCTGGCGTACCTGACCTGGTGGCGGCTGACCGAGGCGGCCAGGCTGCTCCGCGATTCCGACGCACCGCTCAATGCGGTGGCCGAACGCGTCGGCTACACCTCCGAATACGCGTTCGCGAACGCCTTCAAACGCGCGTTCACCATCGCCCCAGGCCAGTACCGCCGAAAGCCGGCACCCCACCCCTGACACGCGAGCCCGTCGCCGGGTGTCAGCGGTGGGTGAAGACCGGAACCCAGGCGCCGGCCCGATCGAATCGGCGGTATCCGGTGAGAGGCGTGATCTTCCCGTCCAGGTCCACGAGAAGCAGCCGATTCCTGAACTCGTTCTTCCGCTGGCAATTCTGCGGATCGCAGCCGATCGCGAACAGGTGCCGATCGTCGGCCCACGCCTTGTCCTGCTCGATCGGGAGCACCGCCACCGCCTTTCCGGTGACCACGTTCCTGACGGTGACGGCAGGGCCGGGACTGGGACCGAACGCGGGCAGCAGCGTGCCGTTCGGGGACAGACCGGCCTCTTCACCGTCTGTGTAATCGGCCTCGTGCGCGGGCGCGGGCCGTCGCTCACCGGTCCGCGTGTAGAAGACCTTGGTCGGTACGGTCGCCGTGGGAGCCCAGATCAGGGTTCCGTCCCGGCTCCACCCCATGTCCTGGCGGGCGTTGAAGTTGTCGGACCGTGCGGGCAGAGAATGGAACGCGCCCGATCCGGCTGCGCTGTCGACGATGTAGTAGCCGGTCCTAGACGACTTCCCCGGACCCGCCTCCACGTCGGGACTGCCGTTGTAGGCGGTCAGGAGGAGGCGGCGGCCGTCGGGCGACCAGGCGGCGCCGCCGACGGGGTGATCGAGCTGGATCCAGTGGACGACCTTCCGCGTCCTCATGTCGAGTACCCCGACCCGGGTGGCGGGGAGGGGACCCTGCAGCACGGCCGCCCGCTCCATTCCGGGTGCGACGCTGATGTACGCCCAAGGAGTCTGCTCGTATTCGCCGGTCGACGGGCTGTACAGGTGCCACGTGCGTTGGAGCGTACTTCGACCGTTGACCATGCGTGTGTGTCGGGTGAAGTAGGCGGCCACGGCCGTGTGCCCCGCGGCGACGAGGCGGCGCGGGAAGGCGCTGCCGAGATCCGTGCGCAATGTCGTGTCCGACGACAGGGCCACGGGTTCGAACGCGTGGTCAGGCCCGGGGTGCGCCGAGCCGCCGCCGAAGGCGACGGCGACGGCCGTGGCCCCGACGAGGAGCGCGGTCGCCCCTCCGGCCAGCGCGAGTTTGAACGGGTGCCGGCCGGTGCGTGCTCGCAGCGCCCGGTCGGCCAGGTCCGCGGGGACCCGCGCCTCCGCCGCCCATTCCTCGCACGCACTCCTGACGATCAGCTCCGGCTTCATCGCTGGACCTCCTCGGCCATTTCGGGTTCGTTCAGTTCGGGAGCCAACCGCCGCAGGCGGGCGAGCGAGCGGTGCGTCGTGCTGCGCACCGTGCCGACACTGCAGCCGAGGATCCGTGCCACCTCCGCTTCCGGCAGGTCCTCCAGGAAGCGCAGCGCCAGCACCATCCGCTGCCGGGGAGTGATGCGGGTCAGGGCGCCCCGTACGGCGAGCTTCAGGTCGACGGCCGACATGTCGTCGTTCGCGCTCTTCTCGGGAAGCGCCGTGACGGTGGTCTCGCGCCGCCGCCACTTGAGCCGCCAGGTGCTGACCTGCTGGCGGTACATCACGCGCCGTACGTACGCCTCCGGGTTGTCGATGTCGCCCCACCGTCCCGCCGTCTTGGCGAGCGCGACCTGGAGGACGTCCTCGGCCGCGTGCTGGTCGCCCCCGGTGAGCAGGTACGCCAGGCGCATCAGCGCGACCGACCTCGTCTCAACGAACTCACGAAAATGTCGCTCCGCGGCGGCATCCATCGTCACCTCCGATTTGCTCTCGCCCCTGAGACGCTTTCGGAGGACCACGGCTATGCCTGCGCCCCGAGATCAGCTCCGCGAGTCAGCGCCTTCCAGATCATGGCCGACACGCTCGACGCCACGGTGGACGCGCTGAACTTCGCCTGCACCGCCAACGGCGCGCCTGGCGGGTCTCGGGGGCGGAGTCTCAGGGGTTCTGCGGGGTGGACCGGAGCCGTTCGGTGAAGATGTGGTTGCGGTCGGCGCGGCTGCCGGGAGTGCGGCCGCGGCCCCAGCCGACGATGCGGCGGTACTCGCCGAACGCCCCGGTCAGGGCCGCCTCGTCGGTGTGCGGGGAGCCCGCCGGCGCGGGCTCGCTGAAGGGCGCGACGTACAGCGCGTCGGTCGGGCAGTGGGCCTCGCACATGAAGCAGGTCTGGCAGTCGCTCTGCCTGGCGATCACCGGAAGGCCGTCGGGGCCGCGGTCGAAGACGTCCGTCGGGCAGACCTTGATGCAGATGTCGCACGTGACGCAGCGGGCCGCGCTCACCACCTCGATCATGCCGCCGCCTCCCGCGGTTCCGCGGCCGTCCACGGATCGTCGAGGCCGCCGGTCAGCAGGCGGTGCTCGAACCGCGGCAGGGCGGGCAGGTCCTCCAGCCGGTGCAGGCCCCGGGCCTCCTCGCGTGCCAGCGCGGCGCGGTAGCACCAGCGGGCGTGCGCGACCATCGCCGCCGCCGACCGTGCACGGAGGCGTTCGCGGCCCGTGCCCGCGAGGCCCTCGGACGTGATGCGGTCCCACAGCGCGTCCAGCGAGGCGAGGGAAGCGCGCAGGCCGGCGCGTGTCCGGAACAGGTTGCGGTCGAGCGGCAGCATCTCCGCCTGCACCGCCCGGACGACCTCCGCCGCGTCGAGCCGGCCGGGCCCGAGGCCCGCGCGTCCGGCGGCGGTGGCGTGCGGACGGTGGCGGCCCGTCCCGAACAGGGCGGCCCCGCGCCCGGCCCACGTGCCCGACGAGATGGCCCATGCCCCGTTGTAGGCGCCGCCTCCGCTGACGGCCCCCGACACCAGCTCCCGCGTCGCGACATCTCCGGCGGCATAGAGGCCGGGGACCGTGGTCGCGCAGTCGTCGCCGGTGATCCGCAGGCCGCCCGTTCCCCGGACGGTGCCCTCCAGCACCATCCGCACCTCGTAGCGGTCGCGGAACGGGTCGATGCCGGCCTTGTCCAGCGGCAGGAAGTAGTTCGGCTGGGCGTCGCGCATCGCCCCGCGCAGCTCCGCGGGCGCCCGGTCCAGCCGTGCGAACACCTTCCGGCCGGCCGCGAGCAGCTCCGCGACCTGGATCCTCGCCCCCAGCGGATTCGGGACGTCGATCGGCTCCCCGCCGGCGGTGTAGTACGTCGCGAACTGCATCATCAGGCCCTTGGTGTGGGCGCCGTGCGCCGGGGACAGCGCGTACGCGGCGGAGAACTCCATGCCCGACAGGTCCGCGCCCAGCTCGGCGGCCATGAGATGCCCGTCGCCGGTGTCGACGTTGGTGCCGAACGCCCCGGACAGGAACGCGCAGCCGCCGGTCGCGAGGACCACCGCGCCCGCGTGGACGGTCCACGCCTCGCCGCCCCGCTGGCGGGCGATGCCCGACGCGCCCGACGCGGTCCCCGAGCCGTCCACGAGCAGCCGCAGCGCCGGATGGTGGTCGAGGATCGTCACGCCGGACCGGTGCACGCGGCGCCGCATCCGTTTCATGTACTCCGGGCCCTGGAGGCTCCCGCGCCGTTCCACGCCGTCGTCGTCAATGGCGAACGGGTAGCCGAACGCGGCGAGGTCCTCGACGCGCCGGTACGTCTCGTCCACGACGCGGGACATCCAGCGGTGGTCGGCGAGCCGCGCGCTCTGCTCGAACCGCTCGCCGACGGCGCGCTCGCGCGCCGCCGCGTCCGGCGGGACGTACCAGAGGTTGTTGCCGCCCGACGCGGTCGGCCCGCTGGTGCCGCAGTACCCCTTGTCGGCGAGGACGACGCGCGCACCCGCGCCCGCCGCGGCGAGCGCCGCCCACGCCCCGGCGGGGCCGCCGCCGAGGACGAGGACGTCGGCGTCCAGCTCGATCACGCCTTCGCTCCGGGCGCGAGCCAGGAGTCGAGCGTGTAGTCCTTCTTGACGAGCTTCTGCTGCACGAGGAAGGTCTTGGTGCCCTCGAGCAGCTTCAGCCCGTCCGCGGGGAACGGCTCGTCGGGCAGCTGGTCCTTCAGCGTGGTCTTGATCGTGACCTGCGGCGCGTACCCGCCGGTCTTGGCGACGTACGCGGTGTAGCCCGCCCAGTTCGCCTTCGCGACCTGCGAGGCCTTGGTCTCGGCCTGCTGCCACACCTTGACGATGTCCTTGTGCCTGGACAGGTACTTCTCCGTCACGACGGTGACGGACGTGCCGAGCAGGTCGGGGTGGTCGCGGGAGGCGACGTCGATCGACGTGTAGCCCTTCGCCTCCTCGGCGGCCTGGTCGGCGGAGACCAGGCCGCCCGCGTCGATCGAGCCCTTCTCCAGCGCCGCGATGATCGCGGGCGTGTACATGTGGATGATCTGCTTGGGCTTCACCCCCGCCTGCTGGAGCGCGCCGAGCAGGTAGCGGTGGATGTAGGAGCCGGTCTGCACTCCGATCACCTTGCCCTGCAGGTCCTTGAGGGACGCCGGCCCGCCGCTCTTCTTCGCGACGACCGCGGCGTCCAGCCGGACCGAGTTGAGCGACAGCAGGCGGGTCGGCAGGCCCTGGCCGCGCCCGATCAGCGCGGGGGTGTCGCCGTACATGCCGATGTCGAGGGAGCCGCCGGCGAGCGCCTGGTTCAGGTCGGGGCCGTTCTGGAACGTCGCGACCTTGATCTTGGTGATGCCGGCGGCCTTCAGCGCGGGCAGCAGCTCGCCGCGCTCGTCGAGGAAGCCGACCGCGCGGGTCAGCTTGTTGCCGACGGCCGATCCGATCACTCCGACGCGCAGCGTCCCGGAGCCGCCGGCGGCCGCGGACGAACCGCACGCCGTCGCGGCGAGGACGAGCAGGCCGGCGGCCAGGACCCGGGGAGTTCTCACGGTGATGCCTTTCGGGGGTTCTGCAGGTGGCCGGACGGGCTCTGCAGGGGTTTGCGTGGTCTCAGGAGGTGAGGGGGGCGCCCGCGCCGTCCAGCGAGGGCCCGACCGCGAGCCGGGCGCCGGGGGTCCGTCCCCGGCCCCAGCCGATCTGCTCGCGGTAGCTGCCGAGGAGCCCGCCGGCGGCGAGCACCGCCTCGTCCGGCGGCTCGGGCAGCGGATGCGAGCGCGGGTCGACGAACAGGGCGTCCACCGGGCAGTACGCCTCGCACATGAAGCAGGTCTGGCAGTCGGACTGCCGGGCGAGCACCGGGATCCCGTCCGCCCCGCGGTCGAAGACGTTGGTCGGGCAGACCTCGATGCACTTGTCGCAGGCGATGCAGCGGTCCGGCGAGACGACCTCGATCACGACGCCACCGCCAGGGCCCCGGCCTCCGGCCGCGTCCACACCTCGTCGAGTCCGCCGGTGACGAGCCGGCGGCGCTGGGCCGGATCCTGCTCGGGCAGGTCCAGCCGCTTGTGCATGCCGCGCGTCTCGGTCCGGGCGAGCGCCGCGTTGTACATCCAGCGGGCGTGCGCGGCCATCGCGGCGGCCGACCGCGCCCGGACGACCCCGGCGCCGTCCTCGCGGAGCGTGCCGCGCAGCTCGCGCCACGTCCCGTCGAGGGACGCCAGCGCCGCGGCGAGGCGGTCGCCGGTGCGCAGCAGGTTCTTGTCGTAGGGCAGCACCTCCGCCTGGACGGCCGCGACGTGGTCGGCGTGACCGCCCGTCGCGGGGCCGGACGGCCGCACACCCGCCTCCCCGAGCGCCCGCACGGAACGCGCGCCCGCCCGTCCGCCCAGCCCGGCGGCATAGCGCGCGGCGCCCCGCCCGGCCCACGTGCCGGACGACATCGCCCACGCCGAGTTGTGGCTGCCGCCGCCGGTGAAGCCGCCGCAGATCAGCTCGCGGGTGGCGGCGTCGCCGGCCGCGAACAGGCCGGGCACCGTCGTCGAGCAGTCGGCGCCGGCGATCCGGATGCCGCCCGTGCCGCGGACCGTCCCCTCGGCCAGCAGCGTCACGGGGAACAGGTCCGTGAACGGGTCGATGCCCTGCCGGTCGAACGGCAGGAAGAAGTTCGGCTGCGCGAGCCGCATCGCCCGCTGCTCGTCCGGGGTCGCCCGGTCGATGCGGCACAGGACGGGCTCGCTGAGCAGGGTCCGGGCGATGACGGAGCGGCCGCGGCGGCTGCCCGCGCCCTCCAGGACGCTGCCGTCCGCGCGGTAGAAGGTGGCGAACGCGTAGAACGCCGTCTTGGTCACAGAGGTGAACGCCGGGGCGATCGCGTAGGCGTTGGAGAACTCCATCCCGGACAGCTCCGCGCCCGCCTCCGCCGCGAACAGCGCGCCGTCCCCGGTGTTGACGTCGCAGCCGAGCGCCTTGCTGAGGAACGCGCACCCGCCGGTGGCGAGCACGACCGCACCGGCCCGGACGCTGAACGGCCGGTCGCCCCGCAGGTGATACCCGGCCGCGCCCGCGACGGCCCCGGACCCGTCCGCCAGCAGCTCGGTGACCGGGCTGTGGTCCAGGACCCGGACCCCGGCGCGGCGGACCCGCACGCGCATCCGGCGCATGTACTCCGGGCCCTGCAGCCCGCGCCGGATCTGCCGGCCGTGCTCGTCCACGGGGAACGGGTACCTCGAGACCTCGGCCAGCTCGTTCATGTTCGCGTACGTCTGGTCGAGGACGCGAGCCATCCACTCCCGGTCGGCGAGATGCCCGCCGAGGCCCTCCCGGCTCGCCATCGCGGTCTCCCGCGCCGCCGGCTCCGGCTCGACGTACCAGACCCCGGTGCCGGCGGACGCCGTCGCGCCGCTCGTCCCGAGGTACCCCTTGTCGGCGAGGACGACGCTCGCGCCGGCCTCCGCGGCCTTGACGGCGGCCCAGGCGCCGGCGGGTCCGCCGCCCGCGACCAGGACGTCGGCGGTCAGTTCGTTCATCGGGTCTCCTTGACGGTGGCGACGGCCCGTACCCCGAGCCCGTCGAGCAGGTCGCGCCGCAGCGCGATGAATTCCGGGTCGTCCAGCGACCGCGGCCTCGGCAGGCCGACGGTGTACTCCCGCGCGATCCGGCCGTCCGCCAGCAGCAGCGCGCGGTCGGCGAGCAGCAGCGCCTCCTCCACGTCGTGGGTGACGAGCAGGACGGCGGGCCGGTGCTCGGCCCACAGGTCGGCGACGAGCGCCTGCGCGTTCAGCCGGGTCAGCGCGTCCAGCGCCCCGAAGGGCTCGTCGAGCAGCAGCAGGTCGGGCGTCCGGACCAGGGCCCGGGCCAGCGCGACGCGCTGCGACTCGCCGCCCGACAGGGTGAGCGGCCACGCGTCGGCGCGCGCCGCCAAGCCGACCTCGGCGAGCGCGGCCTCGGCACGTTTGCGCAGGTCCCGGCCGCGCAGCCCGAGCGCGACGTTGGACCACACCCGGCTCCACGGGAGCAGCCGGTGCTCCTGGTAGACGACGGCGCGCCCGCCGGGGACGTCGACCTCGCCGCTCCCGCTGCCGTCCAGCCCGGCCAGGGCGCGCAGCAGCGTGCTCTTGCCGGACCCGCTCGCGCCGAGCAGCGCCACGAACTCGCCGGGCGCGATGTCGAGGTCGACGCCGTCCAGGACGGTCCGGTCGCCGAACACCCGCCTGAGGCCGCGGACGCGCACCCCGTTCCGCAGGGCCGCGGTCATCGCGCCACCAGTCCCTTCCGCCAGGCCAGGGCGCGCCGCTCGATGAGCCGGACCAGCAGGTCCGTCGACACGCCGAGCACCGCGTACAGCACCAGAACCAGGAAGACCGTGTCCATCTGCATGAACTGGGTGGCCTGGTTGATGAGGAACCCGATGCCGCTGGCGGTCGCCGACTGCTCCACGACGACGAGCGTCAGCCACGCGACGCCGAGCGACAGCCGCAGCCCGACCAGGATCTGCGGGAGCGCGCCGGGCAGCACGACCTTCCGGACCAGCCCGAGCCGGCCGAGGCCGCAGGTCCGCGCCGACTCCACCAGCCGCTCGTCGACGCCGCGGATGCCGTGGAACACGTTGATGTAGAGCGGGAACACCACGCCGACCGCGATGAGGCCGACCTTGGACGTCTCGCCGATCCCGAACCAGATGATGAACAGCGGCACGAGCGCCAGGTGCGGCAGCATCCGGACGGCCTGGACGGGCGCGTCGATGATGTCCTCGCTGATCCGGAACAGCCCGGAGAGCAGGCCGAGCACGAGGCCGAGCGGCAGCCCGATCGCGAGCCCCTTCAGCACCCGTACCAGCGAGACGCCGAGGTTGCTGAACAGCTCGCCCGACGAGGCCATCTCCCAGCCGCGCACCGCGACGTCGCTGAGCGGCGGCGTCGTGCTGCCGAGCCAGCCCGCGCGGGCGCCGGCCTCCCAGAGGGCGAGGACGACGACGAGCCCGCCGGCCTTGCGGACGCGGCGCAGCAGCGACAGCGCCACGGCACCGGAGCGCCCCGCCGCCGTGGGCGCCACGGCCCCGGCTAGCGCGGAACGGGGCGGATCGAGCAGATCGGTGGACACGCGGCACCTCCGGAACAGGGGGACGGACGCAAGGAAGGCAGGAGGGAGGGATCCGGCGCGGCGGCGCTGCCGGGCGGAGGAGAGAGAAGAGAAGCGGCCGGTCACCGGCCGTGGGCGTGCGGATCAGCGGTTCAACAGGACGCGCTGCACACGCGGAGGAGGTCGATGTGGCGCCTCGCCACCAGTACCTCCGTCGCGTTCATGTCCCCAAGGATGCACACGGAACCGGCGCTTGTGAAGCCCGCCGAAAGCCCGCACGACCTGCACGGACGTCCCGGCCGAGGCGTAAAACCAACAAAACATACCGATTTACCAGGGAATATGCCGGGCACCACCCCGCGCCCGCCTCCGGCACCATGGTGACGCAGATCACGTCACCCGTGTCGGGGTGCTCCTCTGGGCGGAGGTATCTTTCCGCTCCCGTGCTCTGGAGGGGATTCGTTACCATTTGCGGGTGCCTGCCTCGGAACGGACTCGGCGAGAGTTGTTCACGCGTGGCGGTGGGCGGTGCGCGATGTGCCAGCGGTCTCTGGTGATCGACGTGGGGCCGGGCGGTGCCGGGTACCACATCGCCGAGGCGGCGCACATCGTCGCGGAGGCGGTCGATGGGCCCAGGGGCAACGGTGTGCGGCCTGCGGACGTCAACGGCATCGCGAACCTCGTGCTGCTGTGCCCGTCCGATCACCGCACCATAGACAAGGGCGACGGGGCGCGGCTTTGGCCGCCTCGCAAGCTGCTCAAGCTCAAGCGGGACCACGAGTCGTGGACGGCCGTGCTCGCCTCGCGCCCGCCGCTTCGGCCGTCCGGTGGCGAGAGCCCGGCGCGGACGCCGCCCGGTCCCGGCGACGTCGTCGTGGTGGACGGTGAGTCGTACCGGCTATGCGGTGTGCCGGGCGCTGTCCGAGACGTCGAGGGTCATGCCGACGGTGCCTATGAGGTCACGGCCGAAGGTGACGGCTCGGTCATCTGGTGCCAAGGGCACGCATACGGCGAGGGCGGGACGGAAGGGCACGCGTGGCTGCGCAGGTCGGAAGCGGCGCCGGGCGAAGGAGTGTTGAGGGCGGCGCTGGCCGACGAGGCCGCGCTGCTCCTGGACCTGCCCTCCCTCCCCGGTCTGCCGCGTCTGCTGGGCGTGGACATGACGGCAGAGGCGGTCACCCTGGTCACGGCGCTGCCGTCGCCGAAGACGTTCCGTGACAGGTGCATCCGTACCGGCCTCCTCCCCGGCCGGGACGAGCTGGCCTTGCTCGCGGGCGCCCTTCGGCCGCTTTGTGAAGCGCTCGGGCAGCTGCACGATCGCGGTTCGGCTCATCGCGCGCTGAGCCCGGGGACGTTGGTCATGCCGGCTCTGGACACGATCATGCTTCGGGACCTCGGCCTCGCGTCCACACCGCCGCGGGTGGGGGAGCGCGACGATCCCTACCACGCACCCGAGCAGGCGGCGGGGACGGTGCTTCCCGGGCCGCCGACCGACGTTCATCGGCTGGCGCGCGTTCTGTACGAGCTGGTCACCGGTCGTCCGCCGGGACGGCGTGCGCGGCACGTGGCTCCCTCCACTCTCAATCCGGCCGTCCCGGCGGAGTGGGACGCGGCGTTCCGGGACGCCCTGGCCGTGGATCCGGCGCAGCGCTCCGATGTCCGCGGGTTCGCCGCCGCTCTCCGGACCGGAACCCACGCCGCGATCCGGGCGCCCGGCAGCCGCGAGCGCTGAAACCTCGCCAGCGAAGCGATCACCGAAACGGAGAACCGGTGTCCGACCCGCACATCGACCTGCCAGGGGCGGTCCACCTCGTCCCGTCGCTGCGCTTCCTGGAGCGGCTGGCGGAGCAGCGCGCCCGCTACTCGTTCCTGCCGGACGTCGAGGGCATCCTGCGGGACCTGCGCGAGGTCACGTCCAGGGGGGCCGTGCCCGCGCGGATCGAGCGGGGACGCGGCGGGCGCGGCGACTTCCTCAAGCTCTACGTCGACGGCCGGTACGTCCTGACCATGAACGTGACGAAGCACGGCAACGGGTACTCGGTCAGCGGCGTGTACCCGATGGGCTTCGATCACCATGACGAGATCGTGCGGGGCGCGCTGCGGGTACGCGCGCCGGGCTGGATCTACCACCAGCAGATCAGGGAGCTGCCGTTCGGGATCAGCGCCGGATGGGACCTCCTGCGCGACCGCTGGCGGCTTCTGAACGAGGACGCCGCCGCGCCCGCGCCGTCGATGCCGAAGGCGCACGACGAGTTCCTGGACCTCCTCGACGCGATGATCGAGGAGGGGCGCCGGGTCGAGCTGGCCGCCGCCCGCAGTGACGGCATGATCTCCTACCGGAGGGTGGAGGCGTCGGCCGCGCGGCGCCGGTCCGCCCGCGGTGTCCACGATTTCCAGCTGATCGGCAGCCGCCGCCCGGTCGTCGGCACGCGCATGCACATCCGGGACATGCCCGATCTGCGCGGACGGGTGGACGAGCTGCGCGGCACCCTGATGACCGTCCGGTTCGAGCGCCCCGTCGACGCCGACACGATCCCCAAGGTGGGGGCGTTCGTGGAGTCGCCCTCGACCATCCCGTACGACCGCCAGGCCGAGGCGGTGCGGATGCTGCGCGACGGGCAGTCCGCGAACCCGTATCTGCTGGACGTCCTGGCCGGGCACCGGTTCCGTCCGTTCACCCCCGCTGCGATCGAGCCCGCGCGCGCTCTGGACGACAGTCAGAAATCGGCGTTCCACAAGGCGCTCGCGGTACCGGATGTCGGGTTGATCCTCGGGCCGCCTGGAACCGGCAAGACACGCACCATCGCCGAGATCGCCCGTACCTGCGCCGCCGCCCGTGAGCGTGTCCTCATCACCTCCTACACCAACCGCGCGGTCGACAACGTCCTGCAGGAACTGCCGCACGACCTGGTCGTCCTGCGCGTCGGCCGGGACGACGGCGTCACGCCCGGCTGCGAGCACCTGACGCTGGAGGCGCAGGCGGCGACCCTGCAGAACGAGATCCTCCGCCGTACCGAACCCCACGTCCGCGGCTACGCGCCCGCCGAGAGCGGACGCGGTGAGGCCGACGCATGGCTGCGGCAGCTGGACGCGTCCATCGGCGCACTCGGCGAAGCCGACCAGGACGAGCGGCGGGCCGCCGCGCGGTTGCATGAGCGGACCGCCCAGCTCACCGCGCCCGCGGAAGACCACGCGCGCCGGCTGACCGAGGCCGCCGGCGAGCACCAGCGCGTGCTCGCCGACCACGACGCGCACCTGGCCGTCCTCGCCCGGCGTCTCGCGCGCGCCGAGGCCAGGGCGCGCTGGCCGGTCGTCGGAGGCCTGCTGCGCGGCCGCGCCGCCCGCCTCGCCGCCGAGCACCGGCAGGGCAAGGACGAGCGCGGGCGGGTCCAAGCCGCGCTGGTCGGCGTCCTGGGAGAACGGGACCGTGCCCTCGCCGAGGCCCGCCGGATACGCGACACCTCACCGGAGCTGGCCGGCCTGCGCCGCACCCTGGACGAGGCTCGCGCGGCGTCCTGTGATCGCGCGCGGGCCGCCGCCGACGATGCCGCGGAACTGCGCGCCCTCCTGCACGGCGTGCCCGTCCCGCCGGCCCCCGAGGCGAGCCTGCCGGCCCTCGCCGGATTCCGCGACCAGGCAGTCCAAGCGCTGGACCTGATGCGACGGCGCCTTGAACTGCTGACCGAGTGGCGCGAGCACCTCGGCAGCCGCACCGAGCAGCTCTACCCCGAACTCGCGCGCTACGCCGACGTGATCGGCGCGACCTGCATCGGCACCGCCACCACCGGCGCGCTCAAGGGCCTCGACTTCGCCCTCGCCGTGGTGGACGAGGCCGGGCAGATCAGCACGCCGAACGTCCTGGTCCCGCTGGTGCGGGCCCGCCGCGCCGTCCTCGTCGGCGACCACAACCAGCTCCCGCCGTTCGTCGATCCGCAGGTGGCGGCGTGGGCCCGGCACGACCCGCGCGCCCTCGACCTGGTCACCAAGAGCGCTTTCGAGCTGCTGTTCCCCGGCGTCCCGGAAGGGCACCGCGAGATCCTGCGCTACCAGCGGCGGATGCCGCCGGTCATCGCACGGTTCATCTCGCGGTGGTTCTACAACGGCTTCCTGGAGTCGGACGTGCAGCGCCCGCACCGCGACGGCCTCTTCGCCGCGCCCTTGGTGTTCGTCGACACCGCCGGCCTGCCCCGCCGGGCGCGCCACGAGCGCAAGCCCCGCCCGGACGAGCGCTGGGCCGACAACGGCTACGCCAACGACGCCGAGGCCCGCGTCATCACCGACCTCGTCGCGCACTACCGCGGAACCGTCGCCGACTGGGCGGCGATCCTCCCGTACCAGGCACAGGTCGGGCTCGTCACCGAGCTGCTCGCCGGACGCATCGGCGACGGGGAGGCCGCCGCCGGCGTCGGCACCGTCGACTCCTTCCAGGGCGGCGAGCGCGACCTGATCGTCTTCGGCTTCACCCGCAGCAACGCCACCGGCGCCATCGGCTTCCTCAACGAACTCCGCCGCGCCAACGTCGCCTTCTCCCGCCCCCGCCGGCTGCTGATCCTGGTCGGCGACTCCTCGACCCTCGTCCAGGCCCGCGACCCCGACTTCCGCGCCATGGCGCAAGCGCTCCTGGACCACGTCCGCACGAGCGGCGACCTGCGCGACGTCCGCGAGGTCCAAAAGCTGATCGCCCCGGAAGGAGACCGGTGAAGGACCCGCTCTACCACACCTCCCGCGCTCTGGAAGACGCCGCGAGCCTCCCGGGCGTCAGGCCCGTCCGCCTGCACAAGATCGGCGTGCCGCTCTTCGCCGTCGAGATCGGCGCGCTCGTCGACGACCGCCAGCCCTACGACCTGCTCGACCGCTTCGTCGGCCGCGCGATCGCCGAGGCCGGCCTGCGCACCGTCCCGGACATCGCGGGCCTCCTCGGCCTGGACGAGGCGATGGTGGACCGCGTCCTGCGCTTCCTCGGCGGCGTCGGCCACGTGGTCGCCCACCCCGACGGAACCCTCGCCCTGACCGGCCTCGGCCTCCGCTCCGTCCGCGACGACACCCGCTACGTCCCGAAACGCGACCGGCAGCGGCTCTACTTCGACGGCGTCCTCGGCGACCCCCTGCCCGCCGCCTACTACGGGCGCAAGGTGGTCGTCTGGGACACCGCCGAGGCCAGAGGACAGCGCTGGCACCGCCTCATGGAGTACGCCTGCGCGTTCCGCAACGACTCCCTCCAGCGCCTCGCCGCCCGCCCCGACCGCCGCGACTTCAACCTCCCGGACGAGCTCCGCGAGGTGACCTTCGAGTCCCTGAGCAACGCCTACCTGCCCTGCTACGTGATCCGCACCGAGACCCCGGCCGGGCGGTCCTTCCTGATGTACTCCGCGGTTTCCGAGACCCGCGACGACCATCTCAGGAACATCAGCCGCAACTGGCCCGCCCTCACCCGCACTCTCGACTCGGGCGACTCCGGCGACGTCCGCGCCGAATTCGGCACGTGGCTCTCCGACCGCGACATCGACCCGGCCCGCCTTCGCTGGACCGACACCGGCACGTTGCGCCTCACACTTCCTCCCGCCCGCTTCTCCGATGCCCGCACGACGAACGGCCGAGGAGCGAACGGCAAGGGCGCCTTCCCGCTCACCCAGGTCGGTTCCTATCTGGCGCCCCGCAACCACGTCCTGCAATTGTGGTGCGACGACCCGCGCCTACGCCGCGAGGCCGTCCTGGAACGCGCGCTGAACCGCGTTATCGCGTCGCGCAAACTCTCCACCGCCGAAGCCGAGCAATTCCTCGCCCGCCTCTGCACCCAGCTGGAAACGGCCCCAGTGACCCTGGACGACCTCCGCCGCCACGCCTACCAGACAGGCCAGTCCCCGCTACCTCTCTGAGCCGATCCCGGAACATCCGAAACGGCCGGGAAGAACCCGGCCGCCTAGGAGGGCGCATGCTGCTTTACCTGCGCGGACGTGGCTTTCGGGTGTTGTCGGTGAGCACGGCTCTCGTCACCTCCGGCGGCGCTTCTGGGGGCGCTTCTTGGAGGTGGAACGCTGTTGCGGTGTCTTCTTACGGGCGGGCTCCTGCCGGGGATTGCGGCCACGGGAGCTGTTGGGGGTGCGGCCGCGGACGATGCCGATCAGTTCCTCCATCAGGTCGGTCGTCTCGGTGTCGAGCCAGGCCAGGCCGATCTGCGACTGAGGAGCGTCGGTCACGGTTCGGTAGGTGAGGTCTCTGCGGTGGTGGAGGCGGGCCAGCGACTGCGGGAGCAGCAGGACGCCGGCTCCCGACGCCACCAACTCGATCGCGCCGGCGGTGCTCTCGGGACGGGTGAAGGCGGCTTGCCCAGGGCGGTCGTCCCAGGTCAAGACCTCGTCGAGTGGCTCGAACACGTCCTCGTCGGCGAGATCGGCGAGCTCCACCTCCTCCACCGCGGCCACCGCGTGATCCTTCGGCACCACGACCACGGTCGTCTCCAGGTACAGCGGGATCACATGCAGGGCCTCGCGGTCGACGGGCAGGCGTACGAACGCCGCGTCCACGCCACCGCTCCGCAGCAGGGGGACGACCTCGGTCGCCGGCATCTGCAGCAGGCGGAGCGGCACCTCCCGGACCCGCTCGGCCCACACCCCGGCCCACTTCGCGGGCGTCACCCCCGGCACATAGGCCAGCCGGAACTCACTATCGGTCACTCCGCCACCCTAGTCACGTCCGAGCGGCTCCTTCCCGCTGGATACCCTTGAGGTCATGGGCACGTCCAAAGCAAAGACCCCGCAGACCATGAAGCCCGCGACCGCGGCCAAGAAGCTGGGGATCCTGCTGTCGGCAGCACCCGCCGAGTTCCAGGAAGGTCCTGTCTCCCGGGACGAATTGAACGCGCTCCAAGCCGACCCGCCCTCATGGCTGGCGGACCTGCGCCGCGAGGGCCCCCACCCCCGCCAGGTCGCCGCCGCCAGGCTCCGCGTCTCCGTCTCAGGTCTGGCCCGCGCCGGCATCACGGGCCCCCTCACCACGGCCGAGATCGAGAACCTGAAGGCCGAACGGCCCGACTGGCTGGAACGCGAGCAGGCCGTCCAAGCCGAGGTCCGCAAGGAGGAACTCCGCCTCAAGCAGCAGCGCGCCAAGGCCTGACTCACGCGATGCCCGCGGTGGAGGCCGCATTGGTCAGGCGCCCTGCATGGACGTGATTCTCGATCTGGTGCGGGTCAGGTTCCCGGCTGCGAGGGCGAGGGCGCCCAGCGGTCTGCCAGCAGCCTGAAGCTGGGCACATCGTCGAGCGATACCGAGTATTCGTAGGTCCGTTCATAGCCGATGCCACTGATGCGCCACTCGCCGTCCGCGCAGCGCCGATACGTCTCCTCGTAGAAGGCGGATCCGCGGATCAGCACCCGGAACGCCTTGGCGATGACGGTGTCCTCCAGGCACCAGGTGCCCTCGGCCCTGTCGCCGTCGACCCGGATCTCGGGCTGGCCCGCGAAGTGCACCGTGGTGATCTCGGGACCGAGGTTGTCGCGCATGTAGCCGACGATGGCGTCGCGGCCTTCCAGGCGCAGCGGCCCGCCGACCGCGCGGGTCCCGTAGGCGCCCAGGGCGTCCTCGGTGAGGGTGCCGGCGAACCCGTCCCAGTCCTTCAGGTCCAGGCAGCGCAGGTAGCGGTACTTCACCTGACGAATCTCTTCCAGGGCGTTCAGATCCATGCGACGTAGCCTGCTCGACACCGCCGCCATTGACAAGAACACGTTCTAATTTTCGACGCGGCCCTCCGCTGCACAGGAAGGGTCGCGGCGTGCGCGATGTGCCCCGAAGGATGTTTCGCTCGCCCGGGCGAGGGGTAGCGTGAGGACCGAATGGTTCACCATGCCGTGTCGGCGCATCCGCTGCCGGCACCGGTGAAGATGTCGCTCCAGACCCTGGCGGCAACTTGCCCATTGTCTACCCGGTGCACCTGATGCACCTGGTGTGGGACCAAGGAGCTCCAGGCATGCACGACCCACCATTCGAGGATCTTCCGGAATCGGGCGCGTCAGCGCGTTGCGTTCCCGTGCCGCCCGCCGGCGGAAACGCCGGGCCCGGCCATGCGGAGCCGCCGGTCGGTCTGGAGGCGCTTGGCGCCGTACTCGAAGCAGCGCTGCTGGTCTTGCCGCGACACGCCGCCGACCGTGACTAGGCCGCTCCACCCGCAGTACCGATGAGCATCCCGGCCGGTCACGGGGGCGCCTCGGGCGCGACCAGCACCTAGCGGCAACCGGCCGTGCGCCCGAGGCAACCGCGCGGCCGGCCGGGATTTCACGATGGCTCCATCCGGCACGGTCCTTCGCCGTGCGCGACTTCCTTGATGAGACGGCAATGCCGCCCGCCGGCGCGGCACCTTCGCCGTTCGGTCCTCTCTCGATGCCCGGAACGATGGGCCCACGGAGCACCGACCAGGCCGCGGTGGTGTTCGAGCATCGCCGGTCGCCGTGATCTTCATCAGCCGGACGTGGCGGACGGTGAGGTGTTCGGCGGGTTTCGGGCTGTTTGTGCAGGCGGTGGCCGGTTCAGGACGTGGAGATCCGCTGGAAGCGTGTTCGCTCGCGCTTCCAGCGCCCTCGTGCCGGACGCGTCCGCATGCGGACGGGGGACCGGGGCCGCGGCGCCGTCCGCCGCGCGCCGAAATGGGGCGGATCCGCCCGTCCGCCGCTCGGCGATTGCCCCGGTGCGCCCGCCCGATGAACGATCGGAGGACACACCGCGGTCATCGGAGATCGCGGTTCCTGCGGGCGCCCCTCGGAGCGCCAGCTAAGGATGTCCCATGCCGTCGACGCGTCCCGCCATGCCCGACAACACCACGCAGGACTTCCAGGCCGGGGCGCTCGCCGCGGCCAACGCCTACCGGGCCACCCACCACGCGCCGCCGCTGGTGATGGACCCCGACCTCAACGCCTACGCCATGCAGCGGGCGGCCTCGCGCTCGGAGCAGGAGATGCTCGACGCCGGCCACGACGGCCTGCGCGAGGGCACCGGCGAGAACATCTTCTGGGGCGCCACCACCGGCACCACCGCCGCCGACGGGCCGGCGGCGGCCAAGTCCTGGTACGACGAGATCAAGGACTACGACTTCAACAAGGCCCAGTTCGGATCGAGCACCGGCCACTTCACCCAACTGGTCTGGAAGGGCAGCACCAAGGTTGGGATCGGACGCGTCTCCGGCAAGGGCAGCAAGTACTACGAGACCTACATCGTGTTCGTCTTCGAATCCCCGGGCAACATGGAAGGCGCCTTCACCGAAAACGTCCTTCCGGCCTGAACCGGCGGCGCCGATAGCCTCTGACCTGTCGGCTCCGGAGCCTCACGACGATATCCCCCGGCACGCGATGCAGATCTTCGTGGCCGGGGGATTCGGTGTGGTCAGTGAGGTGCGCCCGTCCGACGCAGTGCCGGATCAAGCAATCTCGGAATCGCCCTTTTCCTGCCGGAACGCGGTCGGTGTGCGCCCTGTGTAACCCTGGAATGCCCGGCTGAATGCACTGGCGCTGTCAAAGCCGACGCTGGTGGCGACGCTCGTGATCGTGGCGTCCTGATCGACGATCATGGTCATGGCATGCAGCATCCTGCTGTGCAGGGTGTACTGGCGCCATGTCATTCCGGTCGAGGCGCGAAATCTGCGGCGCAGCGTCCGCTCTGAGATGCGGACCGCTTCGCAGACCTGTTGGAGGTCGACCGTGTCCAGATGGTCGTCGGTGTAGTGCATCACCGCGGTGATGAGCGGGTCGGTGCTGGTCGGCAGGAAGAAGGGCAGCTCGTACCGCAGGCTGTCGGAGACCAGATGGGCCAAGGTCTCGAAATAGCCGTCGGCCAGCGGATCGCTGGACGTCCTGTCGATGCGCCAGCGCAGCGCGTAGATCATCATTTCGCGGAGCACCGGTTCCACCGGCAGGACGCGGGCTCGGCCCGAACGGTCGTGGACCAGCGACGGCTCGAAGAACACCGATACGGTCCTGGCCTGGGCGAAGGTGCTCTTGTGCGCCAGGCCCGCCGGAATCCACACCGCCTGGCGCGGCGGCAGGCGGTAGCGCGCCGCGGCCGTCTCCACCATCACGACGCCTTCGAAGGCGTATTCCAGTTGATGCAGATCATGCGAGTGCCACGGCATCTCCCGTGGAAGATCGCGCAGATCGCCGTCGTATGCGTACGACCCGGCGGCCATCCCGCCGTACCGGCCGGGCGCCACCCGCCTGACATTGGCCGCCGAGGGCGGGAATGCGGCCGTTCCAGCAGAGCCGGCTGCCATGCCCGAACGGTACCAATGTCACATGAACGAATCCCACCTTTCGTACCTGGCGAGCCCCGCCTGGGCCGAGACACTGCGCACCGATCTGCTTCCCTGGCTGCGGCAGGTCGCCGACCTCGGCGATGACGTTCTGGAAATAGGCCCAGGCCCCGGGCTCACGACCGACCTGCTCCTCGAAGTGGCCGGCAAGGTCACGGCGGTCGAGGTGGACCACGACCTCGCAACCGGCCTTCGCGAACGCCTTCACGGACGGGACGTGGCGGTCGTCCACGGAGATGCCCGCGCCGTCGAACTCGAGGAGGGACGGTTCTCCGCCGGGACCTGTTTCTCGATGCTTCACCACATGGATTCGCCGCAAGTCCAGGATGAGCTGTTCAGCCGGCTCCACGCTCTTCTGAGGCCCGGTGCCGCACTGCTCGGAGTCGACTCCATTGACAGCGAAATGATCCGGCAAGGCCATCGCGACGACACGTACGTCCCCGTCGACCCCGGCACTCTCGAAGACCGCTTGCGCGCCGCCGGATTCACGGACGTCACCGTGCACCGCCCCAACCAACACCAGTTCCGTTTCCACGCGAGAAAGCCCGCGCCCTTTTCGTAACCGCGCCTCATCGGGCGGACGAGGAGCGGATGGCGTCCAACCTCCGCCCGGAGCCGCGTTCCGGACGGGGGCGGTCCCGCCCCCGTCCGGGCGATCGTGCGGGCGGTCAGGGCGTGATCGGTGCGGTCCACGCGGCCTGCCAGGTCAGGGGGCCGACGATCCCGTCCACCTCCAGGGCCTTCTCCGCCTGAAAGGCGCGGCAGACCATCACGGACTCGGAGTCGTAGGTGCCGCTGACGGTCAGGTGCCAGCCCCGGTCGTGCATCCGCTGCTGCCAGGTGCGGACGTCCGGTCCGGTCATCGCCGGGGGCCAGCGCAGGAAGCGGCCCGGCCAGGCGGGAGCGGTCGGGGCCGGCCGGTCCGCCGCGCCGTAGGCGGGGTAGCCGTAGCCGACGATGAAGGACGCGCGGACCCGCCGCATGACGTGGTCCTCGGTGTTGCCCTCGATGGTGACGATGGATCCGTCGGCGCGGACGGCCTCGACGATCCCGATGTGGTCGATCGCCGAGATGTCGCGGGAGCCGCCCCAGTCGTAGAACACGATCGCGCCCTTGCGCGGCACATGGCCCCAGCGGCCGTGGTCCTTGAACCACTGGGCGTGGAACGGAGTGAACGCGAACCTGCCGACCGCCGCGAGGGCGCCGGCGCGGTCGGCGCACCAGGACACGAACATGTCGCACCACGGCCCGTCGAGCCCGTACCACTGCGTGTACTTGTTGTGGTTGGAGCCGGGCGGGTGCTCGCCCTGGCCCAGTTCGCCGCGCGCCACGGCCAGCACCTGGTCGGCGCCGCCGGCCGCGGCGCCCACCGCCGCGCCGACCGTCTCGGGGACGGTGCTGCCGGGCGTCTGCGGAACGTCCTGAGGCCCGTCCTCGGGACGGGGTCTGGCCTTGTCGGCGGGCTCCCGGGGGAGCGGCTCCGACAAGAGGTCCTCGCTCATCGCACGTCTCCGTTCGCTGGCGCACGCCCCCGGGTCGGCCTGGGAGGGCTCGCACAGTAGGCGTTCCAGCCATGTGACACCGGATGGAACCGAGTGGCACAAGTAGGGCGGCGTCGTGACCGGCCGCCGTGCTTCCGTCGCTCTCCCTCGACCTGCCGACGGGGCCGACCGTCACGGGCACGCCCGCTGTTCGTCGACCACGGCACCTCAGCCCTAGGGTGAGCGGTGCAGGCGGACAAGGCCCGGAGGCGGGATGCGGCGATTATGGGCGGCGGGAATCGTGGTCGTGTGTGCCACGACGGCCTGTTCGGGGAGTGCGGGACATACCACCGCGAGCACGACACAGGTCCCGGCGACGGCTGACATCGTCCAGCGTCCAACGACATTCCCGCCCCCTCCAACCCATCGGCTCGGGTACGAGCAGGCCAAATACTGGACCGAACGCCCGTTCACCGTACGTGGGCCCAAGACGGGGCGCTCGCGCGTTTTGGACACGCCGGGCCAACGACGCGCCCTCGCACTCGCCGGCGCGCTCGGGCTGGCGGAAACCCCTATCGCCTTCGGCGGTAATCCCTGGCGAGCCGTGCAAGGCGAGGCCAAGCTCGAAATATGGCCGGACAGCGGAGGCCGCTGGCGCTACCAACGGCAACCGACCGTCAACGGCTCAGAAGTGACCGACGACGGCAAGGCGCGCACCGTTGCCCGGCCGGTCCTGCGCGCGGCCGGGTTGGATCCCGCCGATGCCCGGGTCGAGAACTCCACCGTCAGGTTGGAGCCCCGCGTGGAGGGGCATCCGACGTGGGGCTGGGAAACCGAGGTCCAGGTCGATCGAAGCGGCGTTGTCTACGCGTCCGGCTGGCTGGGGCCTGCGGGGGAGGGGACGGAGCGCACGCTGCTGGACGCCGCGCAAGCGTTCGCCCGTCTGCAGACGCAGGCGGCCAGACCGCCTACGGCGAGCAAGGCGTGTCCGGCCGCCGACCGTCCCCAGTCGCCCCCATGCCCTCCTCCCCGCCTGCCGTCCTTGGTGACCGGCGCGCGTTTCGTCTACGCATTGGACTGGGGTACGGAGGGGCATCATCCCCGGCTGGTGCCCGCATGGCTGTTCACCAGGGAAGACGCGCCCGATCCTGCCGTATTCGCCGCCTGAGACGACCTCGACGGCGCCGGCGGCGATCACGCCCCGGCAGCACGGGCAGCTGCCGGCCCGCGCCCGCGCGGCGGCACGATCGTCGCGCCCACCTCTCGCCCGCGTCACGACACTTTCGAGAAGCGAAGCCGGGGCTCGCCGTTGAAGTCGCCGCCGCGGTCGACTGTTCCGTCACGCGTCCGGGCAGGTTCGGCACGCGCACACGGAACCTGTGGGCGCGCTAGGACCGGACGCTGCGACACGAGTGGGTTGGCGTGGTACTGGCCCATCACCTTCCGAACACCCCGACCAGCGGGCAGGAACCGTCTTTCACCTTGACGGCCGCTTCGTCACCGACATCGAGGGCCATTCTGGATTTGTGCTGGGCTAATCGGCTGTGGCGTCGAGGTCGCCGACGAGCGTGTCCGGCGCCCGCATGCGCCAGGCGTCGGTGATGAGCTCTTCCAGACGGTCGAGGTCCACTTTGTCGAGCCACAGCATGACCAGAGGCATCCCGTCGTAGCCGGGTGTGGTGAAGAAGCGTTCCGGCTCACCGAGCAGCAACGCCTGCTTCTCTGCCTCGTCGCCGACGTACAGTACGGCGATGTCGGTCCGGATGACGCGCGGCTTACCCGGCCTGCGCTCGGGATAGGACCAGACGAACCCTTTGCCGCCGACCCGGAAATCGAAGCCGTCGCTGTCGATCTCGACCACGTGAGGTAGCGCGAGCGCCAACCGGCGAACGTCTTCGGCGTCAGCCATCCTGGTCGCTCCCGGACACCGGTTTCCGCACACGTGCAGGCTATCGGCCCACGAACCGCGAAGGCACCGGAGGCAGCCGGACCTGTCCCAGCCGGGTCCACCAAGGTACTCGTAGGCGCGATCCGCACTCTCGTCTCGCACGGCCCGGATGCCGCTGTGTGGGTGGGATGGTCTGGCCACAGACCGCACCGTCCTCGCGGACCCTCCGGCCAACGGACGGCTTCACTCGGGTGTGTTGTGGCCGTGATTCGCCGCGCCGTAGCGCAGCCCGTCGTACAGCACCGCCACGACCTGTAGCGCGTCGTCCTTCCAGCCTTTGGCGCGCATTCCGCAGATGCCGCCGAGGGCGCGCAGGACGATGCGGCCTGTGACGTCACTGCGGACGAGGCCGGCCGCAACGCCTGCGGCGAGGAGCTCGTCGAGGGCGCGGGCCATCTCGTCGCGCGCGTCGTCGAAGACCGGCGAGTCGGTCGCCATGATGCTCTCCAGCGCCTCGCCCATCCCTCTGCCTACCGCCGCGTGCTCCACGAGCAGCAGCAGGAAGGTGCGGAGGGCCTCGTCCGGGGCGTGCCGTGCGAGCAGCAGGGCGGGGGCCGCGCAAAGCTCGGCGACTTCCTGGCGGTACACCTCCGCGACGAGCGCTTCGCGCGTTTCGAAGTGGCGGTAGAGGGTGCCGACGGACACGCCGGCGCGGCGGGCGATCTCGTCCACATGGGCGGTGTCGCCGGCGAGGAACGCCTCCCGCGCGGCGAGCACGAGTGCGTCGCGGTTGCGGCGGGCGTCGGCGCGCAACGGACGTGATGACGGCAACGGTCCTCCATAAGGTGAGTCGGACTCCGGTTGTTGTGTACAGTTTCCGGAGTCTGGTTCACCTTATCGAGGGAGCACGCGATGACGCACGAGCACGAAGGTCTCGCCGGCCTGCGAGTGCTGGTGACCGGGGGTAGCCGGGGACTGGGGGCGGCGACGGCCCGCCGGTTCGCCGCGGCCGGCGCCACCGTGCTGACGGCCTCGCGAACCGCTCCTCCGGAGGACCTGCCCGCCACCTTCATTCCCGCCGATCTGGGGTCGGAGGAGGGGGTGGCGGAACTCGGCCGCCGAGTGGTGGACGGCTTCGGAGGCGTCGACGTCCTGGTCGACAATGCCGCGGCCCCCGCGACCGGGCCGATGCCGACCCTGGAGCGGTCGGACGCGACCTGGCTGGCCGATCTGGAGATGAACCTGCTCAGCGCCGTCCGCCTCGACCGGGTCCTGGTTCCCGGGATGGTCGAGCGCGGCTCCGGCGTCGTGGTGCACGTCTCCTCGATCTCCAGCCGCCTTCCCCAACCCGGCGAGGCGTCGTACGACGCGTCGAAGGCGGCGCTCAACGCCTACAGCCGCCAGTTGGCAACGGAGGTGGGGGAGCACGGCGTACGCGTGGTGTGCGTCCTGCCGGGCTTCATCTTCACCGAGGGGGCGGCCGCCCACCTCCAGCACATGGCCGATGACCAAAACATCGGAATTGACGAAGTCAAGCAGCGGATCGTGGACCACCTGAAGGTGCCGATGGGGCGCCCGGGCGAACCCGAGGACGTCGCCGAGATGATCGCGTTCCTCGCCTCCGACCGAGCGAAGTGGCTCACCGGCGCCCAGTTCCGGGTCGACGGCGGCATCATCCCCGTGGTCTGAGCCGCACCCCGGCACACGAATCGAGGAGACACCATGACCTTCAGCCTGACGTCACTGATCGTGGACGCCGCGGACCCGGAGAGCGAGAGCGCGTTCTGGCACCGGCTGCTCGGCGGCTCGATCACGAGGACGGCGACGCACCACTTCCTGCGGATCGACGGCTTCCCCGTGATCGTGATCCAGCGCGCTCCGGGGCACGTCCCGCCGCAGTGGCCCGACGGCGCCTCCCAGCAGATGCACTTCGACCTCGCCACCGACGACGCGGCGAGCGCGGACGAGCGCGTGCTCGACGCCGGCGGTCGCCGGCTGCGACCGGCGGGCGATGCCGTCGCCTCCGCTCCGCAGGGCGCCCGGGTGTACACCAGCCCGGCCGGACATCCCTTCTGTCTCAGGTCGGCCTGACCTTGCCAGGTGCGGCATGAGCCGCCAACAGGCCGTCGACTCCGCGGAGGAAGGTCTCGCAGATCAGTTCCGGGTCGAAGAGGCAGCCGGCGGCCATGGCGCCGTCGCGCAGCATCACGAAGTGCCGGGCGGCGGGTTCGGCGGGCGTGTCCCCGATGCGTGCCAGCAGTCCGGTCACGGTGTCCAGGAACCATTGCCGGTGGGCGATGACGGCCATGTGCACCGGATGATCGGGGTCGGAGTATTCGGCGGCGGCGTTCAGGAAGGCGCACCCCCGGAAGCCGGGGGATCGAATGCCCTGCGCGATGGACTCGCTGAGGGCCCGGACGGTGCCGGCCGCCGGCAGCCCGCGGGCGACGGCGTCGTCCACCTGGCCGCGCGTGGCCCGGTCGACCTCGCCCAGATAGGCGAGGACGAGGTCTTCCTTGCTGGAGAAGTGCCGGTAGAGAGTGGCCCGCGTCACCTTCGCCTCGGCGACGATCCGGTCGATCCCGACCGAGTGGATCCCCTCCGTGTAGAAGATCCTGGTCGCCGTGCCGAGCAGGCGGGAGCGCGCCTCGGAGGGCCGGCCCTCGGATTCTTGCCTCATGGGGAACATCCTAGCGAGAGGTAGAACGTTCGGTCTTGACAGTGGGCGGTGAGCTTGGGATGCTCATAAAGACAGAACGTTCGTTCTACCTCCTTGATCGAAAGAGGCCAGCGTGACCACCATCGCTTCGAACGGCATCGCCGGGACCGCTTCCGGCCTGCGGCGGCTGTACTTCGTCCGCTTCGGATTCGCCATCGTCTGGGCCCTCGTGATGTTCACGACCGCCTCGGACCTGGGACCGCTCGCGGTCACCCTGCTCGTGCTGTATCCGGTCTTCGACGTGGCCGCCGCCATCGTCGACGCCCGCGCGTCGCGCACCACCGGATCGCCCGCGCTGTTGTACGTGAACATCGCGGTCAGCCTGCTCACCGCCGCCGGCGTGGCCGCCGCCTGCGCGTCCGGCATTCCGGCGGTCCTGCGCGTGTGGGGCGCCTGGGCGGTCGTGGCCGGGCTGGTCCAGCTGATCGTGGGCGCCACCCGTCGCACGATGGGCGGCCAGTGGCCGATGATCATCAGCGGTGCCATCTCCGTGCTCGCCGGCGGCTCGTTCGTCATCGGCGCCTCCGCGGACGACCCGACGCTGACCAACGCGGCCGGCTACGCCGTTCCCGGCGGCATCTTCTTCCTGATCTCGGCGATCCGTCTCGGCCGGGCCGCCAACGGCGGCCGACACACCGTCAACGCCTGAACGGTCGCCGGCGGTATCAACCGACGCTTCCAACGCTCTCGACCCTGTGTCGCAGGTCCAAGAAGTCTACATGGCGCCGGGAAAAATCGACGCTGTGTAGACTTTGGGAGCGGGGGAGCGGTCCGGCTCCTCGCGAGTCTCCTGAGGAGAAGCAATGCAGAGGCAGAACTGGCTCGTCACCGGTGTCAGCACGGGTCTGGGACGCGCGTTCGCCCAGGCCGCGCTGGCCGCTGGGCACACCGTCGCCGGCACGGTCCGTTCCGAGGAGGACCTGCGGGCCTTCGAGGCGCTCGAACCCGGGCACGCGCACGGCCGCATCCTGGACGTGACGGACGACGGCGCCGTCTCGAATGTGATCACGGAGGTGGAGCAGAGCGTCGGCCCCTTGGACGTCGTCATCGCCAACGCCGGCTACGGCCTGGAGGGCACCCTCGAGGAGACCCCGCTCGCCGAGGTGCGCAGGCAGTTCGAGGTCAACGTCTTCGGGACAGTGGCCACCTTGCAGGCGGCGCTGCCCCACATGCGCCGGCGACGCCGCGGACACCTGATGGCCGTCACCTCGATGGGCGGGCTCATGGCCGTGCCCGGCATGTCCGCCTACTGCGGCAGCAAGTTCGCCCTGGAAGGCATCCTCGAGGCACTGGGCAAGGAGGTCGCACAGTTCGGGATCCATGTGACGGCGATCGAGCCCGGCTCCTTCCGCACCGACTGGGCCGGACGGTCCATGACGCGCGCCGCGCGGTCCATCGACGACTACGACGAGCTGTTCGCCCCCATCCGTGAAGCGCGGTGGAAGGCGAGCGGGAACCAGTTGGGCGATCCGGCCAAGGCCGGGGAGGCCGTCGTGCACATCGCGTCGGTCGAGCAGCCGCCGGCTCACCTCGTCCTGGGCTCGGACGCGCTGCGCCTGGTGGCCGCCGCGCGCACGGCCGTGGACGAGGACATCCGCGCATGGGAGGCGCTCTCCCGGACGACCGACTTCGCCGAGGGCGCTCAGCTCTGATGGCCGGTCACCACCCGGCGCGGAGCCGGCGCACCACCGAACGCAAGGGCGATGTCCGAGAGCGGGCCATTCTGGACACCTGCGAAATTCTGCTGGCACGGAAGGGCTACGACGCCATGACCGTCGGCGACATCGCCCAGGGCGTCGGCATCACCCGAGGCGCCCTGTACTTCTACTTCGGCTCCAAGCAAGAAGTGGTCACGGCACTGGTCGCCCGGACCGTCGAGCATCTGTGGGAGCGGTCCCGGACCACGGCGCAGACCGAAGATCCGCGCCTGGCCATCACGGCGGCCATGCAGCGCACCGTCGACCTGTGGAACGAGCACGGCCTGGTCATGCGCACGGCGATCGACCTGTCGTTGACCGTCCCGGAGATCGGCGAGCTGTGGAGCCGTACGGCCGACTTGTTCATCGCGGCCATCACCGCCGTTCTGGAACGCGCCGGCGTCCAGGCCGGCACTGAGCCGGAACAAGCCTCGGCGATGGCACGAGCCCTGTGCTGGATGATCGAGCGAACCTTCTACCACGCCTCGCAAGAGTCCCCCGGGAGGTTGCAGGAGGCGTCTGCGACCTGCGAACACATCTGGCTGACCAGCGCCCGTCTGACCACCTGAGGGTCGGCCGGTGACCGTTACCGGGATGCCGCTTCAGTTGGGAGCGCTTAGCTGAAGAAGCGCAGCGCGCGATCCCGACCGGCTTTGAACCGCGCCGGAATCCTCAAGGGGGCTGTGGCACCAAGGAAGGCAGGGAACATCGCCTGAGGAAGAAAAAGGGTCAGTGTACTGGCCTGGCATGTAACGATCTTCACGAGGACAGGGCAAGATCCACGTGAGATCGTGGAGTTCATGGAACCGGACTTCGATCTGAGACTTTTGCGCTACTTCCTCGCCGTCGCCGAGGCGGGTACGTTCACCGCCGCGTCCGAGCGTCTGCACATAACTCAACCTGCGCTGTCGCGAGCGATCCGCACGCTGGAGAGAGCGGTCGAGACACCGCTTTTCAATCGCGGCCCGCACGGTGTGGAACTGACTCAGGCCGGACTGCTGCTCAGCCAGGATGCCCGCACGCTCGTTGATCTCGCCGACACGGCGTTGACCCGGCTTTTGCGACTGGGGCAGGAAGAACCGCAGTTGCGGGTAAGCGCCCAGAGTTGTGACATAGATGTCCTGCAGCAATTGGTTGACTCCTACAATAAATGCTACCCAGGCGCCCGTCAGGCATTGGCGAAGGTCGTCGACCGACGGGTCCAGCTCGATCAGGTGCGCGACGGGGAAGTGGACGTGACGCTGCGGAGCGGTCCCGCCGATCTGCAGGGTCTCGAAGCAGACCCCATACGCTGCGACCCGCGGGTCGCGGTGCTCCCTGAATCCCATCCACTGGCCGGGCGGACGAAGGTGCATCGCAGTGAGCTCGACGGCGAGACCTTTCCGGTCTGGGCCTCGCACACCGCCGAAGAAACGGCCTTCTGGACGGGCACGGACCGGACGCCCTATGAGTGGCAGGCCGGCCCGGTGGTGCACGACCTCTCCCAGTTCGTCGCCGGCATCCGCCTCGGCCGGGGCGTCGGTTTCCTCGCGGCTCGCCACGTTCGCGACCTGCCGCGCACGGGGCTGAGCGTCGTGCCCCAGATCGAGGAACTGTCGCCGATCGAGCTGCGGGTCATCTGGGCCGCCCGCGCGACATCGGTCGATGTCGCGCAGTTCGTCCGGCACGCCGGCGAGGCGCTATGCCGGCCAGACATGGAGCCATGCCCGGACGACCTTCGACAAATGATGGAGACCGGAGCTTCCCTGGCAAGGTGAACAAGCGCAGCAGCAAGACCCTCGCCACACCGTCCGCCTCGTCCGCCTCGTCCGCGCCGTCCCTGCTGACCCGCAGGGCGGCGCTCGCCGGTGCCGGCGCCGTCACCCTGGCCGCGGTCGGCGGTTCGGCCGTCGCCGCGGCGGCCGACGCCTCCGGCCCTGTCGGCGGAGCCGATCCTGCGCTGGACGCGAGCCACGCCACGCGCAAAGTCGCCGACCTGGTCGTGAAGATGTTCCAGGCCAAAGCGGCCAGGGACCTGGACGGCTTCCTGTCGTACTTCTCAAAACGCCGGCTGACCTACGTCGACCCCATCTGGGGCGGCCAGTGGCGCACCTGGGATGAGCTCTACGCGGCAATAGGCGCGATCATGCCCGGGTGGGGCCCCAACGCCGACGCGTACCCGATCAAAATCATCGGCGATTCCCGCAGCGCCATGCTCCTGTTCTATGATTCACCCGAGCTGTTCGGCCACGAAATCCGTTCCATGGCGCCCCTCGACTTCCAAGGCGGCAAGGTCATCCGCCAGGTGGACTACTGGGACGGCAGGCACTTCACCATCCAAGCCACCAAGGACTTCCGGCTGCCCCCCGAGCAGTTCCCCCGTGAATTCGGTGAACGCGCCACGGGCGAGAACGCCTCACCCGTGGTGCGCAGGGTCGCCACCGCCCTGTCGGAAGCCTTCGTTGCCGGAAACGCGGCAGCGGCGGCCGACCTGTTCGCCTTCGACGGGAGCTTCGAGGACCTGACGTTGAAGAGCCGCCTGGTGGGCCGCCGGGCAATCGCCGATTTCCTGAAGCGGGGCTTGCGCCTGCTGCCGTACGGGCCGGGGTCCTCGCTCCGCCACGTGGTCGGCAGCGCGCAGGGCGGCGGCTACGAGTGGAGCAATCCGAACAACCCCGGCGGCGTCCTCGTCAACAACGGCGCCGTCGCGCTCGAACTCGACCGCCACGCGCGCATCACCGCACTGACCGCCCTGTGGGACGGCGCCCTGGTCGGCGACGCGGCGCTGGGCGCGATGCTCACCGCGACCATTGAGCACTGAGTCGACGGCAAAGGCGACTTCACCGGTAGTGAGGGGTGAACCGGTCTTCCTTTCAGTCCGCGTTCGCTTCGCCGGCGGTGGTCTCGGCCGGGGTGGTCGTCGAGGATGCGCGGATCGCCTGCCTGGCCTCGGCCAGCGGTGCGAGCAGGTACCGGGTGTGGTCGGACGTCCCGTGGCGGTGGTCGACGGGGCCGGGCCACGCGGTCCTGGCGCGGTGGTGGATGTGCTCTTCCACCCCGTCGATGAGGTGCAGCATCTCATCGAGGACGCCGTCGTCAGTGCGTTGGTAGGCGTCGCCGGCGGCGAGGTAGACCGGTGAGGTGTGGGCCATGATGGGCCGCTCCCAGACGTCCCGGTGGCGGGCGATGCCGTCGCCCGGGCCGTAGCACCGGGCGGCGACCCAGGAGGACTCCTCGACATGGAGGTCGAATTCGAGCGAGCCGGTCAGGGCGGGCTCGTCCCAGCGCCGCGACTCGGCGACCGTGCCGTTGACCACGATTTCGAGGCGGTCGATGGGGAAGATCGAGCGGTACTCCGCCGCAACGTGCAGGGTTTTTCCTGCGGCATCGGCGAGCACCGAGCCGGGAGGGGCGTCGTCGACCGAAAGCCGCAGGTGGGGGCCGCTGGTGACGACGGTGTCGCCCGAGCGGACGGCCTCGCACCAATCCCAGTAGTCCATGGTCGCCGGGTCCGGGACCCGGGCGTAGGTGCGGACGAGGCCGATCGGCACCTCGCTGCTCATCTTGTCGGTGCCGCCGACGAGGGTGAGGCGGTATCCGGCGTTGAGATAGCGGTAGTACTGGGTGATGTTGTAGTCGTCGTAGGCGATCATCTCGACGCCGTCGAGCCTGCCGGTGGCGATCAGGGCGGCGGCCTCGCCGTTGGGGACGGGGAAGTGCGCGAGCAGGACCGTCCCACCTTGGGCGTGGCACTCGTCGGCCCAGTGGGCGAGGGTGGTCTCCAGCCCGCCGCCGAGGTCGGATTCCTCGGCGCCGCCGGTGCACCAGGGGCGGATCGGCGCGCGCAGGCCGAGCAGGTTGATGTGGCCCAGCATCGCGGTCCGGTTCTCCTGACCGGTGTGGACGTGGGTCGCGCCGTCCGCCGAGGTGTGCGGGTGCCCGGTGAAGTCCTCGACGTTGGTGTGCAGGTGACCCCACTGGCTCAGCAGCAGGTTGGTGACGCGCACGCCCTCGCCGCGTGCTTCGAGTTCGGCGCCGTGCGTCGAGACGAAGTGGACGTGGGTGTCGCCGGCGACGTAGCCGTCCGCTTCCGGGTCGTGGAAGCGTTCGAGGCGCAGTTCGAGGGTCCGCTGGCCCGGCCGGATCGTCAGTTCCTCGCGCAGCGGAAGGTAGTCGAAGCCGCGTGCGGCTTCGACGACGACCCGCCCGTGGGGGAGCCATCCCTCGAATTCGCCGTCGACGTAGGCGTACGTCCGCTGGCCGAGGCGGACGTCGCCGCCGATGTCCAGGTTCCAGGTGTTGCCGTCGGAGTTGATGTGCGCGTGGTGCCCGTAGGGCGCGAGGGGGACGCCCTCGGGGGTGTGGAAGTGCAGGCGGCAGGTCAGCGGCTCGCCGGTGGCGGCGTCGGCGACCGTGCCCTTGATCCAGGCCCGGCCGGCCTCCGGCAGGCGCCAGGCGGTGCCGTCGGCTGTGACGATCCGGCCCTGTTCGAGGAGGTCTCCCCAGGTGAAGCGGGCTTTGACGGTGCCGGCGACGTCGAGGGAGACGGTCGCCGACGGCGTCGCGGCGACCCGGACGTAGCCGGTGCGCTCGCTGGTCGCGCCTCCCCACGCCGGCGGCGTCGACACGCTGTCCTCGTCGACCGTGCGGTAGGCGTAGGTGGCGGTGCCGCGGTCGACGGTCACCGCCACGTCCTCGTCCACCGATCCGTCGGCGAGCGCGAAGACCAGTTCGCGGGAGACCGTCCGGCCGAACGGCTCCTCGGCCAGCCTGCTCAGCGTGATCGCGCCGATCAGGACGGCCGGGCCGGCGGACGCGATCTCGATGGCGGCCGCCCGGCGCTCCGGGTGGGGGTTGCGCCAGGGCCACAGGTAGAAGCGGTAGGGCAGGACGTAGGGCGAGCGCGCCTGCGGGTCGTCGATGTCGACGTATCTGGCCCCGGCGGCGTCGTAGCGCCCGCAGGTGCGGTGCATGAGGCGGTGCTGCGCGTCGGGCAGCGCGAGGAAGGGGGTCTGGCCCCAGTCCAGCGGGAGCGGGCGGCCCTGCCACAGCCGCGGAGTGGGACCGATCTCGAACCGCTGCCGGACGGGGATGCTCTCCGCGCCGCCGTCGGCGTACCGGAGCGTGTAGCGGGCGACGGTCTCGCCGACCGGGGACCCTTCGAACAGGCTCGGTTCTTCGAGGGCGTGGGCGAAGAGGATCCAGTGGCAGTCCTCGTCCACGGGGATCACGGCCGGATCGTCCTGGGTCACCCGGACAAGGGACGCCCCGTCGAGATCCGTGCCGAAGCGGAAGGGCAGCCCGTAGAGGGTCCGCTCCCCGGCGAAAGAGGCGTCCACGTCATCGAGGAGGGTCAGGGGGGCGTTCCAGCACGCCGCCAGGTCGAGGGTCCGGTAGCCGCGCTGCCAGGTCATGCGGGCTCCACGGCGACCGTCTCGGCGGCCTCGGGGGCGCCGGTCTCCGCCAGGACGGCGTACCGTTCCGGGAGCCGCGAGCGCAGGGACAGCGCCGAGGCGACCCCGCCCGCGAACGCGAGCACGCTCAGCGCGAGGAGCACCGCGTTGGTCACCGTGCCCGCACCGGTCAGCAGAGACACGTTGGCGAGCGCCAGGACGAGGATCACGCAGAGGGCGAGGAAGCTGAGCCCGGGCGCGATCAGCGTCCGCCAGAGCCCGGCCTCGGGGGCGTTCCGCCGCAGGTAGGAGACCACGGCGAGGCAGCACAGGGCCCACAGGACGATGATCCCGAGGAAGCCGATCGCGCTGCCCCACAGCAGCAGCTGGAGGTAGGGGTCGAGGTCGAACGCGGCCCACATCACCACGACGGCGGCCGCCGCCACCGTCTGCGCCACGCCCGCCAGGAGCGGGGCCTGCGTGCGGGGGTGGGTGCGTCCGAACGCACGCGGCATGAGCCCCTCGCGGCCCAGCGCGAACAGGTACCGGTTCGCCGCGTTGTGCAGCGCCAGCAGCGCGGCGAAGGCGCTGGTGAGGAGCAGGATCTGCATGACGGCCGAGACCGCGTCCGGCGTGTACTCGTCGAACACCCCGATGACCAGCCCGGCGGTGTCCTGGCCGGCGGCGGCCTTGATGCCGTCCGCGCCGATGGCCTGGACGATCGTCCAGGTGATGAGCGCGTAGAAGACGGCGATGAAGCCCACCGCGATGTAGGTCGCGCGCCGGACGGTCCGGATCCCGCCGCGCGCCTCCTCGCTGAAGATCGCGGTGGACTCGAACCCCATGAATGCGCCGAACACCAGCGCGAACATCGCCGCGTTGGACGGCGTGAACACCGTCGCGGGGGAGAAGGACGTGTACGACGTGTGCCCGGCGCCGCCCTTGGCGAGCACGTACACGGCCATCACCACGAGCACCGCGATCTCCAGGACGAGCAGGATCCCGAGGATCTGGGCGCTGGTGTGGATGCCGCGGTAGCCGAGCCACGCCACCAGCGCGACCGCGACCAGTGCGAAGACCCACCAGGGCAGCGACACGCCGGTGTACTTGTCGAAGGTGTCCGCGGCGTAGAGGCCGAGTGCCCCGTAGGTGCTGATCTGCAGGGTGTTGTAGGCGAGCAGGGCCAGCGTCGCCGCGCCCGACCCGACCGGCCGGCCCAGCCCGCGGGTGATCACGGCGTAGAACGCCCCCGCGTTGCGGACGTACCGGCTCATCGTCATGAAACCGACCGCGAACAGCGCCATCACGACGCCCGCCACCAGGTAGGCGCCGGGGACGGCGGCGCCGCCCTTCAGGAAGTGCAGCGGCGCCACCGCGACGATCAGGGTCAGCGGCGCCAGCGCCGCCAGGACGGTGAAGACGAGATCCTTCGTCCCCATCGCGTTCGCCGCCAGGCCGTCGGTACCTGGGTGTGTCGACATGGTCATCCGCCTCCGGGAGTCCGCGGGAGCCCGCTGCGCCAACGCTAGAAAGCCCCCTCGTACGACAGAAGTGGATGTTCAGGCCCAGCTTAAGGTGCGGGTTGTACGTATCGTCCCGGCCGGTTCAATGGATCTGGCTCCGCCAGCGCAGTGCGAACCAGAGCTCCATGCGCACGTCCGGGTCGTTGAGGTCCAAGTCCAGGAGCCCGGTGATCCGGCGGATGCGGTGCCGCACGGTGTTGCGGTGCACGCCGAGGTCGGAGGCGGTGCGGTCCCAGTTGCCGTGGTGCGCCAGCCAGCTGCGCAGCGTGCCGGCCAGCAGGGCGGGGTCCGGGGACGGGGCCGCGTCGAGGCCCGCGAGGATCCGGTCGGCGTACCGGGACGCCTGCGGGGAGTCCAGCAGGGCCATCAGGCCGTGGAGGCCGGCTCCCGCGACTACGGTCGCGCCGCCGACGCGCGCGGCGTCGAGCGCGGCGCCCGCCTCGCCCCAGGCGGGATCGAGGTCCGCGGCGGGGTGGGCGCGGCTGATCCCCGCGGGCAGGCCGGCCTCGTCCAGCGCGTGCGGCAGCTCGTCCACCGCGTCCGCGGGGACGAGCGCGACGAACGCGGAGCCGTCCTGCGCGACGAAAGGGGTGCCGAGCAGCGCCGACAGCCGCTGGACGATCGTCTCCCGGGAGCCGGGCGGCTCGTCCAGCGTGCCGCGGACGATCCGCCACCGGACGTCCGCGGGCCGGTCGAGGGGCGCGGCGAGGTCGCGGGCGAGCGCGGGGAGCCGCAGGAGCCCGGCCACGACGGCCGTACCGAGCGCCTCCGGCGAGCTCGCCTCGGAGGGCGCGGTGAAGAGCAGGGAGAGCGCCGACGCGGTGACGCCGACGAGGCCCCGGTCGGCGACGGTGAACGGGGCGCGCCGCGCGACGGCCATCGCGTAGCCGGTGGGGGCGGGGCCGAGGAGCCGCTGGACCTCGATGTTCTCTTCGGCGGTGGTGAGCGCCGCGCTCATCGGGGACCTGCTCCGGCAGGCCTGGTCGAGCGCCGCGCTCACCTCGGGGTCGTGCCGGGCCGGCCCGGCGGTCCAGGTCCTGTCCCGGTTGCGGTCCACGACCTGGACCCAGCCGTCGAGCAGGTCGGCCGTCCGCTCCACCACGGCCCGCAGGGGCCCCGGGCCCGCGGCGGCCCGGATCAGGACCGCCTGCCCCTCCGAGAGGCGCTTCAGGCCGAGGGTCTCGGCGCGGACGAGTTCGGCGTGGTGGAGTTCGACCACCGAGGCGAACGGCACCCGGGCCGGGACCTCGAGGAGCACCATGCCGAACTCGTCGCAGGCGGCGACGAGTTCGGGCGGCACGGCGTCGAAGACGGGCGTCACCCCGAACCCGAGGGCGACGACCCCGGTCTCGGTCAGCCGCCGCACGTAGTCGCGGCTGTCGGCGGGGCGGAAGCCGGTCCCGGCGAGCAGCAGGAGCTCCCCGCCGCGCAGGAACGGGGAGGGGTCGGGCAGCTCGCTGACGTGGACCCACCGCACCCACCGCTCGGACGGGTCGGCGGTGCCGAGCGGCCGCAGCCCGAGCCGGGTCAGGAAGAGCCGGAGAGGAAGCACGACGCCAACGTAGCCGCAGTACGGCCATGACCGCGCAAACGGAACATTCAGCGGCTGACGGCCACGAAAACCTTGCTCGTGGGCTCGATCGTCAACCAGTCGCCCTCGAAGCCCTGCGGGATGAAGAAGGCCTCGCCGGCGCCGAACTCGGCGCGGCCGCCGTCGAGGTCGGCGACGGCGACCCGGCCGCTGAGGATCACGCAGATCTCGTCGTAGGGCCACGGGGCGATCCGCACCGCGCCCGGTTCCCCGGTCCAGAACCCGCCCGTGTACTCCGTGGCAGGGCCGCCGAAGGCGAGGTACTCGGTCTCGCGCCACTGCGCGGAGAGGATCTCGTATCCCTCGAGGGGCGGGACGTTGGGCGTTCCGGTCTCCGGGGAGAGCCGGACGACGTCGGTGATGTCCATGGTGCGCCTCGCCTCAGCCTTCCAGGTCGCGGGTGAGGAACCGGTCGAGCACGTTGCGGACGATCCGGTCGACGTAGGGGTCGCCGACGTGCAGTGCGTAGGGCCACTCCGTCGAGCCGCCGTTGAAGACCTCGCCGCGTCCCCGCGTGAACGCCGCGATCATCCCGGCTCCGCGCATCTCCCCTTCGTGCACGTAGTCGGGCAGGTCGTCGCCGAGTTCGCGGTTGTAGGCGTACACCTCCTCCTCGGGCCCGCCCATGGGCAGGAGGCCGCCGAACCGGTCCTCCTCGCCGCGGACCGCCGGGGTCAGCGCGAGGATCTCCAGCGTCTCCGGCGCACCGTCCTCGAAGGTCGGGTACGGCAGGCCCCGGCGGAAGGTGTACTCGACCGAGTCCACCTCGAACGCGGCCAGGAAGGTCGGGGCCGCGCCGAGCTGGTCGCCGTAGTAGAGGTCGGTGCCCTCGAACGCCCAGTGATGGGGGCGGTAGACGATGAACCCGCCCGACGACCTGGGGGTCGCGACGCCGTACCGGGTGTAGACGCCGCCGAGGCCGTTGAGCCCGACCGTGGTGGCCCCGGGCCGCCCGACCGACTTCGCCTCCCACATCGTCGTGGCGGTCCGCGGCGACCGCGCCGTATCGGGATCGAGTGAGGGAAGGCGGTAGCAGTACTGCGTGGTCAGGTCGTCGCTCAGCCTGACCTGCCACTGGTAGTTCCCGCCGAACCGGGCCAGCCCTCCGCCGCCGTCCACGAACCGGTCGACGGCGTCGCGCATCTCCCAGCTCCAGTACTCGTCATGGCCCACCACGATCACGCAGCGGTAGTCGTCGAGGACGGTCTCGTCGACGTGCAGGTCATGCTGGGTGAGGTAGTCCAGCTCGTAGCCGCGCTCCTCGGCCCACCGGACGAAAAGCCGCTCGTAGGAGGCCCAGAACGCGTCGCCGTGATGGCGGCTGTAGCCGTTCAGGCGCGCCCACTCGTAGGAGGCGTACCGGGGCGCGCCGTTCATCGGCAGCGTGAGGTGGTTCGCCTCCCGCGGCGCCCCCTCCGGCTTGCGGATCATTCCCCGCGCGATCGGACGCTGCGTCGACGCGAGCGGGCAGCCCGCGTCGTCGCGCGGGTCGTCGCCCAGCCCGCGGTAGTGGTTGGCGCCGCCCCAGTCGTTGTACGCCAGCATGGTCCCGGTCGTGAGGACGATCGCCGCCTTCGGGCGCCGCCCGGCCGGGGCCTTCACCACGAAGAAGTGCTCGCGCTCCCAGAGCTCGCCGTCGCTCAGCACCGTCCGGACGGTGACGATGTAGAAGCCGGGACGCCAGCCGTCCGGGATCTCCAGCGTGAGACCGGCCGGCCAGCCGCAACCCCGGGCGTGGGCGTCGGCGGGCGCCTCGTGCCGCCCGGCGGTGACGCCCTCACGGCTCCAGACCGTCTCCGGGCGCGCGCCGTCGCGGGTGATCTCGAGGGTGAACGACGGGACGCTCGCACTCAGATGGAACGCGACCGTCTCGCCGGGGAAGTAGGAGAACCGGTCGGTGTAGCACCAGACCTCCTCGGCGTCCGGGACGGCGTACGCCCGCTCCGACGGCCAGGACCGCGGTGACCATGCGAAGGCCGGCTTCGGGTTGTGCACGTGTTTCACTCCTTGCTCATCGGGATGCGCCGGAACGGTCCAGGGCGAGCACGCTGAGCAGCTCGTACCCCACGTGAGCTGCGGCGATCCCGGTGATCTCGGCATGGTCGTAGGCCGGGGCCACCTCCACGAGGTCGGCGCCGACCAGGTTCAGCCCGGCCAGTCCCCGCAGCGTGGCCAGCAGCTCCCGGCTGGTCAGCCCGCCGGCCTCCGGGGTGCCGGTGCCGGGGGCGTGGGCCGGGTCCAGCACGTCGATGTCGACCGACACGTACACCGGCCGGTCGCCGAGCCGGGCCCGCATCCGCTCCACGGCGGCGGCCGTCCCGCCACTCTCGTAGTCGTCGGCGCGGACGATCTGGAACCCGAGCGCGTCGTCCTCCGCCAGGTCCTCCCGCGAGTACAGCGGGCCGCGGATCCCGATGTGCATGCAGTGCTCGGGGTCCAGCAGGCCCTCCTCGCCGGCCCGGCGGAACGGGGTGCCGTGGGTGTAGGGGGCACCGAAGTAGGTGTCCCAGGTGTCGAGGTGCGCGTCGAAGTGCAGCACCGCGATCGGGCCGTGGTCGCGGTGCAGCGACCGCAGCAGCGGCAGCGCGATGGTGTGGTCGCCGCCGATCGTCAGCAGCTTCGCCCCGTCCGCGCGCAGCTCGTCCGACCGGCGCTCGATGGTGCGGATCGCGTCCTCGATGTCGAACGGGTTCACCCCCATGTCACCGGCGTCCGCGACCTGCTGGGCGCGGAACGGCTCGACGTCGAGGGGCGGGTGGTAGGGCCTCAGCAGCTTCGACGACGCACGGACGTGCCCGGGCCCGAAACGCGCTCCCGGACGGTAGGAGACGCCGCTGTCGAACGGCACCCCCACGATCGCCACGTCGACGTGGTCCACCTGGTCGGTCCGCGGCAGCCGGGCGAAGGTGCCCGGATCGGCGTACCGGGGGATCTTCGTCGCGTCCACCGGGCCGGTCCTCGGTACCTCGGTCATGGGTTCGCAGCCTCCAGGAGCAGGGGTGGGAGACGGTTCACTCGGCGTCCTCGCCGAGCGCCGACAGGACGTGCTTGACCCGCGTGTACTCCTCGACGGAGTAGAGCGACAGGTCCTTGCCGTAGCCGGACTGCTTCACGCCGCCGTGCGGCATCTCGTGCACCGGCGGGAGATGGCAGTTCACGCCGACGTGGCCGGCGTCGACGGCGGCGGAGACGCGCAGCGCCCGGCCGTGGTCGCGCGTCCACACGCTGGAGGCCAGGCCGTACGGCGAGTCGTTGGCCTGCCGGATCGCATCAGCCTCGTCGCGGAACGTCTGCACGGTGACCACGGGCCCGAAGATCTCGGTGCGGCTGAGCTCGTCCGCCGCGGTCACCCCGTCGACCACCGTCGGCAGGTAGAAGTAGCCGGGGCCGCCGGCCTCCCGGCCGCCGACCGGCACCGTCGCGTGCGACGGCGCCCGGGCGACCAGCCCCGCGACGTGCGCGAGCTGGTCCGGGTTGTTCAGCGGCGGGATGTCGAGGGCGCGGCCTGCGGGCTCGTCCCGCGACAGCCCGATCCCGCGGACGCGCTCGACCAGGGCGTCGACGAACGCGTCGTGCGCCTCCTCCGCGACGATCACCCGGGTGGCCGCGGTGCAGTCCTGCCCGGCGTTGAAGCAGCCGGCGAACGCGATCCCGTCCGCCGCGGCCCGCAGGTCGGCGTCGCCGAACACCAGCACGGGCGCGTTGCCGCCGAGTTCCAGATGGGCGCGCTTGACCGTGTCCGCCGCCGACCGCGCGACGGCGCGTCCCGCGGCGGTGCTCCCGGTGATCGCCACCATCGCCGGAACCGGGTGCGCGGCCAGCGCCGCACCGGTCCGCCGGTCGCCGCACACCACGTTGAAGACCCCGGGTGGCAGCAGGTCGGCGAAGAGACCGGCCAGGAAGACGGCGCTGGCGGGCGTGGTGTCGGACGGCTTGAGCACGACCGTGTTCCCCGCCGCGAGTGCGGGGCCGAACTTCCAGACCGCCATCATCGCCGGGTAGTTCCACGGCGCGATCGCCCCGACCACGCCGACCGGCTCCCGGCGGACGGACGAGGAGCGCCCGCGCACGTACTCCGCCGTCGCCTTCCCTTCGAGCATCCGGGCCGCGCCCGCGAAGAACCGGAGCTGGTCGACGATCGGGACGACCTCCTCCCGCATGGTCAGCGCGGGCGGCTTGCCGGTGTCCCGGCATTCGACCTCGACCAGCTCGCCCGCGTGGCGCTCGACGGCGTCCGCCATGCGCAGCAGGCAGGCCATCCGTTCGCCGGGGGTCGTTCGCCGCCACCCGGCGAAGGCCCTCTCCGCCGCCCGGCAGGCCCGATCGACATCCGCGTCCCCCGACCTCGGCGCCGTCGCGTACACCTCGCCGTCCGACGGGTCGACGATCTCCATGGTGCCGCCGTCCGCAGCAGCGGCGAACTCACCGTCGATGAAGTTCCGCAGTTCGACGCGGTCGCCCATCGGGCCTCCTCCCAGTCGGCGGAACACTGTCCAGAGCACCGTTCACGGCGGCGCTCCGCCGTCATGCTAGGAACAGACCTCCGCCGCCGACTTTGTGCAGACCGACCCACGGACGCGATCCATCAGTGCAGTTCGGACAATGCCCGGCGGCGCCGTACCCGAGGGCGCGATCACCGCCGGGGACCACCACCGCGGCTGTCGCGTTTGCGGCTATGGCCCATCACCAACGGCGCTGAATGTCTCGAGCACGCGTCCGGCGAACTCGGATACCTGCGGGTGCGGGTCGTGGCTCAGATCTTCTACAATGACCAGACACTCTGACCATTCCGCATGGACGATCCCCGCAACGTGGAGTACCGGACGATCGGCGCCGGATCTTTACTTCCCCGTGCGAACAGCTCTGTGAATGCTTCTGCGGCCGCGAGCGGGGCTCCGAGCCCAAGTCACAGTATGGCGCGCATTTGTTCGTCGGGGAGTCCGCTCTCAAAGCTCAGATCGGCGATCTCGGCCAGTTCGTCCAGCGTCCAGACATGAATGCCCTTCTCCATCAGGGCGAGGATCTCGGCTCTCTGTGATCTCTCTCCTCCCAGCCCGCAGCCTCGGCGAACGTCTCCACCAACGTGACAGGCACGTTCTTCTTCAGTACGAGCCGACGACTCCGATAAGCGTTGACCGTCATCCGTCCTCTTCTCCTCCTAGCGCGCGGAAGGCCGCCCTTAGGTCGAAGCTGGTGACACTACATAGCACCGTCGGCCCGCATTCCCTCGACGCCATACTCCACCATTAGCGATGAAGGCGGCCAACCACTGCTATCCCGGTCAACCTACCCGGATGGGGCCAGAACTCGCCCGTGAGGGCCCCGCGATCGCTCATTCGTCAGCCGCAGGCGCGGGACGTGGTCGCGCGGAAAGTGGCCGAACTGGTTAAGAATGGCGGCCGGTATCTATGTGTGGCGGCCTGTGCGGGCCGGCGGTGCCACCAAGACGGAGAAGTCGCGCCGGACGCTGGAATTCCCCTGGTCGAGGCGCCCGAGGCCAACGCCCGCGGGCTGCTGTGCGGTGCTGCGGATATCGTCGGACCGTGCCTGAGATTCTTCACGGGGAGTCCGTGACGCTGCGGCCCGCGACGGACGCCGACGTTCCCGCGCTGGCCGCGGTCCGCGCGAAGCCGGAGGTGCACCAGTGGTGGCGGGGCGGCTCCGACCTCGCCGCCGAGGTGGCCCGCGAGCTCGCCGACCCCGACGGCGGGAAGCTGGTGATCCAGTATGAGGGCCGGGCCATCGGCCTGATCCAGTGGCATGAGGAAGAGGACCCCGACTACCGGCACGCCGGCATCGACATCTACCTCGACCCGTCAGTGCGCGGGCGGGGCCTGGGAGGCGACGCCGTCCGCACCCTCGCCCGGCACCTGTTCGACGACCACGGCCACCACCGGATCACGATCGACCCGGCGGCATCGAACGCCGCCGCCATCCGCTGCTACGAGAAGGTCGGCTTCCGGCCGGTCGGCGTCATGCGCCGGTACGAACGCGCCGCCGACGGCACCTGGCACGACGGTCTCCTCATGGACCTTCTGGCCGACGAATTGACCGGCCCCGCCGGCACGTCGTGAGCCACGGCGGGCCTTTGCGCGCGGGTCGCCGGCGGCGGACGGCTCGGGTCAGGCCTGGACGTGGGCGTTGTAGAGACGTCGCAGCAGGTCGTTGAGATGGTCGCGTTCGGCAGGGTCCAAGGAGCGGAGGAAGTGGTCCTGGCCGTGGGCCGCGGCCTCACTGATCGTGTCGATGAGGCGGACTCCGTACGTGGTGAGGGTGACGACACGGCGGCGGCGGTCGGTGTCGTGGGGGCGGCGCTCGGCGAGGCCCGCGGCGGTCAGCGAGTCGAGCACGGCCACGATGTTGCGGGCGTCCATGGCGGCGAGTTCGGCGAGGCGGCGCTGGCCGAGGGGCCCCTGTTCCCTGATCACGACGAGGACCGCGTGCTGGTTCTGGGTGATCCCGTAGCCGGCCAGGAAGGCCGTCCAGGAGCGGGAGGCGAGGGAACCGAGGCGCGCCAGGAGGAAGGGCGTTCCACGTTCGTAGGCGATGCCGCTCATGGGAGCCAGGCTAGTCCATCGACATAGTTTATGTTGATTTGACGGAAATAGAACATGGCTCCGGGCGCGTGACCGGCCGCTGTCATGACATGCGTCGAGGGGGGGGCACGCGGACCGCCCGGCTGGGCATCGGCGTGCGCGAGTGTGGCTGGTGGGGCGTGTGGGCGTCCGGAACGAGGCGGCGGCGGTAATACCGAAAGCCGCCCACTTCGCACAAGAGGAAACGCCTGAGCGGGTCTGAGGGGGCCGTCCGCCATTTCAGTGTCCCTCGTGCGGTCGAGTGGTGATCGGCGGCTCTTGAGCAAGGAACTCGGTGTCGGTGGGAGGCCGCATTCTGTGAGGTGTGACTCGGTGCGCCTCAGCGAAATCATCCCGTCACCGCGCGAGCGGATTCCGGCCCGGAGATTTGGCGGTGAGGCTCGGACTCGCGCGCCGGGCGCCGCGGCCGGCCGCGGCGCCCGGCGGCGGCTCCCGGCGGGCCGTGCCGGGCCCCGCGGTGCCCCGCGCGAGATCGCCAAGGGCGCGGCGGAGTGGCGGGCGAGAGGGCTTCCGCAGGTGAAGTAGGCCCTTCGAGAAGGATGCGGTACCGGCCGTGTTGACAGGTAAGTAGTGCCGAATTTCAATGGCGGCCGGCGGGTGGCAGGGCAGATCGGTGCATGTTACCGTTGGGTCGCAGACGGGCCACGGGGTGTGTTTCTCAAGCCGGTTGAACTTTCAAAAACGCAAAACGGCGGGATGGGTGGCGATGCGGGCGCCGTCCGGACTCGAACGGCAACCAGACCGCGCCGATCGGAGCCTTCATGAGAGCATGTCCGACTGAGCATGCCGCCGGATTCCCCGTGAAGGGCCGCCCCCGGCCGAAGCGGACGGCCGCCGGATCGCGGGGGCGGTCTTGACGCCGCGGACCGTGCTGATCGTCGACAGCCACACCCTCGTCCGGCAGGGGGTACGGGAGATCCTCGAAGAGGACGACGGGCTGAAGGTGGTGGGCGAGGCCGGTGACGGCGAGGACGCCGTCACGATGGTCACCGACCGGCGTCCCGACGTCGTCCTGCTCGAGGTCGGCGGGCCCGGCCCGGACGTCGTCACCACGGTGCGGCGCATCCGGCGGCAGTCGCCGGGCACCAAGGTCATCATCCTCAGCATGCAGGAGCGGCCCGAACTGCTGCGCGCGCTGCTGGAGGCCGGCATCCGCGGCTACCTGCTGAAGACGGTGACGCGGCACGAGCTGGTCGCGGCGATCCAGGCGGTGGAGGACCCCGAGCGCATCGTGCTCAGCGTCTCGCGGCGCAGCCTGCCCGAGGACGACGGGGCGCAGCCGGTCCAGCTCACCGAGCGGGAGCGGCAGGTGCTGGAGCTCACCGCGCGGGCGCTCACCAACCGGCAGATCGCGAACCGGCTGTCGCTCACCGAGGCCACGGTCAAGCGCCACCTGCGCAACATCTTCGCCAAGCTCGGCGCGGGGTCGCGGCTCGACGCGGTCAACCGCGCCGCCCACGCGGGTCTCATCGAACCGCCGCGGAACGAGCGCTAGGAGCCCCGGGCGGCCGGGCTCTGACGGGACGCGAACCGGGCTCGACGCGGGCGTCCTACGTTGTCGGCGATCGTTCGCCCAGCGGAGGGACCGCCGTGCTTCGCCAGATCCGACCCGTGGAGGCCAGCAAGTTCCGCTCGGTGATGCGCGGGTTCGCCACCGGTGTGACGGTGGCCGCCGCCGACTCCGGGGACGGCCCGGCCGGGACGACGATGAACTCGTTCACCTCCGTCTCGCTGGAGCCGCCGCTCGTCCTGTTCTGCATCGGCTCCGGGTCGCGGACGTGGCCGGTGGTGGAGCGGGCGGGCTGTTTCGCGGTGAGCTTCCTGTGCGCGGACCAGGAGCCCCTGGCGCGCCGCTTCGCGGCGCCCGGGGTGGACCGGTTCGCCGGGCAGGAGGTCGTCACCGCGGCGACGGGCTCGCCGGTGCTCGCCGAGGCCGCCGGCTTCGTCGACTGCAGGCTCGTGGACGCCATCGGTCTCGGCGACCACCACGTGGTCGTGGGCCTGGTGGTGGCGGCGGGCTGCCTCCGCGACGCCAAACCGCTGGTCTTCGCCGACGGAGGGTACGGGAGTGTCTGAGATGAGGGCCCGCGTGGCCCGGTTGGAGGCCGAGCGCCGCGCCGCCGCCGAGGCCGGCGGCGAGCGGGGCATGAAGGCGCAGAAGTCCAAGGGCAAGCTGACGGTGCGGGAGCGGCTCGACCTGCTGTTCGACAAGGGCACCTTCACCGAGATCGAGACGTTCCGGCGGCACCGGGCGCAGGGCTTCGGCATGGAGCGCCGGCGTCCGCCGACGGACGGCGTCGTGGTCGGCTGGGGCCTGGTCGAGGGCCGGCGGGTGTTCGCCTACGCCCACGACTTCCGGGTCTTCGGCGGCAGCCTCGGCGAGGCGCACGCGGCCAAGATCCACAAGATCATGGACCTGGCGGCGAAGGCGGGCGCGCCGCTGGTCGGGCTGTGCGACGGGGCGGGCGCCCGCATCCAGGAGGGCGTGACCGCGCTCGCCGGGTACGGCGGCATCTTCCAGCGCAACGTCCGCAACTCCGGGGTGATCCCGCAGATCAGCGTGATGCTCGGCCCGTGCGCGGGCGGGGCGGCGTACTCGCCGTCGCTCACCGACTTCGTCTTCATGGTGCGCGACACCGCGCAGATGTTCATCACCGGCCCCGACGTGGTGGGCGCGGTCACCGGCGAGACGATCACGCACGAGGAGCTGGGCGGGGCCGAGGTGCACGCGGCGCGGACGGGGGTGGCCGAGGCGATGTACGACGGCGAGGAGGAGTGCCTCGCCGACGTGCGGTACCTGCTGTCGCTGCTGCCGTCCGACAACACGCGGTTCGCGCCCGAGCAGCCCACGGCCGACCCGCCGGACCGGTCCTGCCCGGCGCTGCGCGACATGGTGCCGGTCGACGCCAAGGCGGCCTACGACGTGCGCGCGGTCGTCGAGGAGATCGTCGACGACGGCGAGGTGTTCGAGATCCACGAGATGTGGGGCACGACCGTGGTGTGCGCGTTCGTGCGGTTCGCGGGACGGGTCACCGGGCTGGTGGCCAACCAGCCCGCGGAGACGGCGGGGGTCCTGGACATCACGGCCGCGGAGAAGGCGTCCCGGTTCGTCCAGTTCTGCGACGCGTTCAACATTCCGCTCGTGACGTTGGTGGACGTGCCCGGGTTCCTGCCCGGGGTGGACCAGGAGCACGGCGGGATCATCCGGCACGGTGCGAAGCTGCTCTACGCGTACTGCGACGCCACGGTGCCGCGCGTGCAGCTCGTCCTGCGCAAGGCGTACGGCGGCGCGTACATCGTGATGGACTCGCGGTCGATCGGCGCGGACGTCTCTCTCGCCTGGCCGACCAACGAGATCGCCGTGATGGGCGCCGAGGCCGCGGTGAACGTGGTGTACCGGCGGGAGATCGCCGCCGCCGACGACCCGGAGGCCGAGCGCCGGGCCCGGGTCGAGGACTACCGGCGCGAGCTGATGGATCCGTTCCACGCGGCCGAGCGCGGCCTGGTGGACGAGGTGATCGACCCGGCGGAGACGCGCGCCCGCATCGTCGACGCGCTGGACATGCTGGCCGGCAAGTACGTGCCCAGGCCCAGCCGCAAGCACGGGAACCAGCCGCAGTGAGCGCCGCCCCGCGCGGGCGCGCGGGCCGGCGAGGGAGCGAGCCGCGATGAGCGCCGACTTCGAGATCGTGAAGGGCCGCCTGGACGACCGGGAGCTGGCGGCGCTCGTCGCCGTCCTCGTGCACGGGGAGCGCGGGGACGGCGCCGGTGCGGAGAAGGCCGCCGCCCCGCGGGACGCGGAGCGGCGGCCCGGGCCGCGCTGGGATCCGGAGGGGCTCAGCCCGCCGCGGCCGGCGTCCGCTCCACCACGGCCGCGGACCAGGTGAAGCCCGCGCCGACTCCCGCGAGCAGGCAGCGCCCCCCGGGCGCGAGGCGGCCGGAGGCGACCAGCTCGCCGAGCCCGGCGATCTGGTCCCCGGCGCCGAGGTGACCGATCCGGCGGCCCCAGTCCCACGTCGTCCGCTCCCGGTCGATGCCGAGCGGCTCGAAGAACTGCACGTTCATCTTCGGCAGGCCCAGGTGCGGCAGGACGAACCAGTCCACGTCGCCGCGGTCGACGCCCGCCTCGGACAGCGCGCCCTCGACGGCGCGCACCTGCCCGTCCTGCAGCCGCCGCAGGACCTCGGCGAAGCCGAGTTCGGAGACCGCCTCCTCGCGCGGCGTCTCGGCGTCGATCGGGCGGGCCGCCTCGAGCGGGGCGTCGGCGAACGGCCGCGCGCCCCGTCCGAGCTTCTCCAGGCCCGGGTCCGAGACGGAGACCGCGCTGCGCAGGACGACGGTGTCCCGCGCGTCCTCCGGAGTCCCGGTACCGCGCGCCAGGACCAGCGCGGTGCCGCCGTCGCCGCAGATCGTGCCCGGGTCCGTCCGCCAGCGGTCGAAGCCCGGCAGGGCGAACCGGTCGCCGGTCGACACCAGCGCCTTGGCCCCCGCCGGCCGGGCCGCCAGGAACGAGGCGGCCAGCTCGATCGCCGCCATGCCGCCGTTGGACTGCTGCCCCACCTCGACGGCGGGGCAGGCGTTCCCGACCGCCTCGCGCTGCACGTACGAGGCGGCGGCCCACAGGTCGTGCCCCTGGTAGTGGACGCTGGCGTGCAGGATCAGCTCGATGTCGGACGGGTCCGCGCCGGCGTCCGCGATGGCCCGCCGCGCGGCGTCCGCGGCCATCACCGGCGGGGCCTCCTCGGCGACGCACACGGCCTCGATGCCGGTGCGCCAGACGTCCTTGCGGGCGCACAGGCCCCGTCTCTCCGCGTCGGCCGTCTCGATCGGGTCGGGCAGGTGGCGGCCGATCCCCGCCACGTGGATGTCCTCGTACCTCATGCCGTGAGGGTCGCAGCCGCGCGTCAGGGAGCTGTCGAGGACGGGTCGTCGCGGCCGTTGCGCGGCGCCGGGCGCGAATGACCCTAGGCCGGATCTCGACGCGGGCGGCCTAGACAGGGTGGCATGACCGACGACCAGCGAGCAGGCGGGGGACGCCCGCTGCCGATCGCGCTGCTGATCCCCGGCCAGGGGGCGCAGCATCCGCGGATGGCCGCGTCCCTGTACGGCACCGTCGAGACCTTCACCCGCACGATGGACGAGGCGTTCGCGCTCATGGGCCCGCGCGGCCCGCACGTGCGCGACCAGTGGCTCGCCGAGCGGCCGTCGCCGGAGTTCGACGACGTCACGGTGGCGCAGCCGCTGCTGTACGCGGTCGGGTACGCGCTCGGGCGCACCCTGGTGGACCGGTGCGGGCGGCCGGACGCGCTGCTCGGGCACTCCGCCGGGGAGATGGTGGCCGGCGCGCTCGCCGGGGTCTTCGACTTCGCCGACGGCATGCGGCTGATGATGGAGCGGCTGCCGGCACTCGCCGCCACCGAACCGGGCGGGATGCTCGCGGTGGCGGCCTCGGTGCGGGACGTCGAGCCCCTGCTCGGCGCGGACGTCCACCTCGCGGCCGTCAACGCGCCCCGGCAGCTGCTGCTCGCCGGGGCGGAGGAGCCGCTCCGGCGCGCCATGTCCCGGCTGAAGGACGGCGGCGTGACGGTCCGTCGCGTCCCCGCGCGGCAGGCGTTCCACAGCCCGCTCGTGGCGGCGGCGTCGGAACAGGCCGGCGACCGCTGGACGGGCGTCGCCCTGAGGCCGCCCGCCGTGCGGCTGTACTCGGCCTACGACGCCGCCCCGCTCACCGCGGAGCGGGCGTGCGACCCGTCCTTCTGGATCGGGCAGCCCGCCCGGACCGTCCACTTCGCTCGGGCGCTGGACCGGCTCCTGGACGACGGCGACCACCTGCTGGTGGAGACCGGACCGGGGCAGAGCCTCACGATGCTCGCGCGCCGCCATCCCCGCGTGGCGGCCGGGCGCAGCCAGGTGATCGGGATGTCGCCCGACCGCCGCCTCGGCGACGACGCCGAGCGCGACGCCGTGCGGTCGGCGGCCGAACGGGTGCTGACGCGCCGCTGACCGAGGGCCCGGCGAGGGCTTCGACCTCGCCAGACGACGGAGGAGCTGGAACCGCAATGAGCATCCCGATCGCCGTCATCGGCATGTCCGCCCGCGTCCCCGGGGGACCGGGCCTGGAGGAGTTCTGGTCGCTGCTGTGGCGCGGCGAGGAGGCGATCCGCCCGGCGCCCGGGGACCGCGCGGGCGCGCAAGGCCGCGGCGGCTTCCTCGACCGCGTCGACGGCTTCGACGCGGGCTTCTTCGGCGTCCCCCCGCGGGAGGCCGCCGAGCTCGACCCGCAGCAGCGCCTGATGCTCGAACTCACCTGGGAGGCGCTGGAGGACGCCCGCGTCCTGCCCGCGTCGCTGCACGGGGGCCGCACGGGCGTCTTCGTCGGCGCGATGGCCGAGGACTACGGGCTCCTCCAGGCCCGCGACTCCGGCGCCGGGACGTCGCCCTTCACGCTGACCGGGACGCGCCGCGGCTTCATCTCCGGGCGGGTCTCGCACGTGTTCGGCCTGCGCGGGCCGAGCGTCACCGTCGACACCGCGCAGTCGTCCTCCCTGGTGGCGGTGTACCAGGCGGTGCAGAGCCTGCGGGACGGCGACTGCGGGCTCGCCGTCGCGGGCGGCGTGCAGGTGAACCTGGCGGAGGAGAGCGACGAGGCGCTGCGGGAGCTCGGCGCGCTGTCCCCGGACGGGCGGTGCCGCCCCCTCGACGCGGCCGCCAACGGCTTCGTCCGCGGCGAGGGCGGGGGCGCGGTGGTGCTCAAGCCGCTCGACGCGGCGCTGCGGGACGGCGACCGCGTCCACTGCGTCATCCTGGGCGGCGCGATCAACAACGACGGCGCCACGCCCGGGCTGACGGCCCCCAGCCGCGACGCGCAGGAAGAGGTCCTGCGGCTCGCCTACGAACGGTCCGGCGTCGATCCGGGCGCGGTCCAGTACGTGGAGCTCCACGGCACCGGGACGCGGCGCGGCGACCCGGTCGAGGCGGCCGCGCTCGGCGGCGTGCTCGGCGCGGCCCGCCCGGCGGGCGAGCCGCTGCTGGTGGGCTCGGTGAAAGCGAACATCGGCCATCTGGAGGGCGCGGCCGGGATCGCCGGGCTCATCAAGACGGCTACGGGGATGTCGCGCGGGCGGCTCCCCGCGACGGCGAACTTCGCCGAGCCGAACCCCGAGATCGACCTCGCGGGCCTGAACCTGCAGGTCCACGACCGTCCCGGCGGCTGGCCGGAGGGGGAGCGGGTCGCGGGCGTCTCGGCGTTCGGCCTCGGCGGTTCCAACTGCCATCTCGTCCTCGCCGGGCCGCCCCGCGCCGACACCGGCGAGGAGCCCGCCCCCGCGCCGGTTCCCGGGCCCGTCCCGTGGGTGGTGAGCGGACGGTCGGAGCGGGCGCTGCGCGCCCAGGCCGGGCGGCTTGCCGACCTGGCCGGGACCCGGCCCGACGTGCGGGACGTCGGCCACTCGCTCGCGGTGTCGCGGACGGTGTTCGAGCACGGCGCCGTCGTGACCGGCGACCACCGGGCCGCCCTGCGCGGGCTCGCGGAGGGCCGGGACGCGCCCGGAGCCGTCCGCGTCAGGCGGCGCGACGGCCGCACCGCCGTGCTGTTCCCCGGGCAGGGCGTGCAGCGCGCGGGCATGGGCCGCCGCCTGTACGAGACGTATCCGGCGTTCGCGCGCGCGCTCGACGAGGTCGGCGCCGCACTGGAACCGGCGATCGGCGCGCCGATCACCGAGGCGATGTGGAACGACGGCCTGGACCGCCAGGAGCTGGTGCAGCCCGCCGTGTTCGCCGTCGAGGTCGCGCTCTTCCGGCTGCTGGAGTCGTGGGGCGTCCGGCCCGACGCCGTCGCGGGCCACTCCCTCGGGGAGATCACCGCCGCGCACGTCGCCGGGATGCTGCCCCTCGCCGGCGCGGCGGAGTTCGTCGCGGCGCGGGGACGGCTGTTCGCGGGGCTGCCGTCCGGTGCCGCGGTCGCCGTCGAGGCGGGCGAGGACGAGGCCCGCGCCGCGCTCGCGGACCGGCTCGACCGCGCCGACGTCGCCGCCGTCAACGGCCCCCGGTCGGTGGTGATCGCGGGGGACGAGGAGGTCGTGACCGCGGTCGCCGGGCGCTTCGCCGGCTCCGGGCGGCGCACCAAGCGGCTGCGGATCGGCCGCGCCGTCCACTCACCGCTCGTCGAGCCGCTCCTGGACGAGCTGAGCGCCGTCGCCGCCGGGCTGGACTGGCGGCGGCCGGACGGCGGACCGGCCGTCGTCTCCTCGGTGACGGGCGCGCAGGTGGACGCGGCCCGGTTCGCCGACCCCGCGCACTGGGCCGGCAACGCGCGCCGGACCGTCCGGTTCGGCGAGGCCCTCGGGTCCCTGCACGCGCTCGGCGCGCGGCGGTTCGTCGAGGCCGGCCCCGGCACCGCGCTCACCGACCTGGTCCCGGCGAACGTCTCCGATCCCGCCGTGACCGTCCTGCCCTGCATGCCCGCCGGGCAGGACGAGGCGCGGGGCGCGGCGACGGCCCTGGCCGGGGTCCATCTCGCCGGGGGCCGGGTGGACTGGGGCGCCTTCTTCGGGACGGACGCCCGGCTGGTCGATCTCCCGACGTACGCGTTCCAGCGCGACCGGCACTGGCTCGACACCGCCGCGGACCGGCCGGGTTCCGCCGCTCCGCAGACCGGCGGGGCGGAGACCGACACCAGGCGGCTGGTGGCCGAGACGCTCGAGCAGGCACTCGGGGCCGGCGCGGCGGCCGACCCGGACGTCCCGTTCCGGGAGCTCGGGGTGGACTCGCGGATGGCCGTGGTGATCCGCGACAAGCTGTCGGCCGCCCTCGGCCGGGACCTGCCCGGTTCCCTTCTCTTCGACCACCCCACGGCCACGGAGCTCGCCGGCGCCCTGCGCTCGCAGGACGAGGCCGCGGCGGGCGCGGAACCCGGCGCCCGGACGGCCGCCGCCCCGCACGCGCCGGCCCGCGCACCTCGCGAGAGCGACGACGACATCGCGATCGTCGCGATGAGCTGCCGCTATCCGGGCGGGGTGCGCTCGCCGGAGGACCTGTGGCGGCTGGTGGACGCCGGAACCGACGCGATCGGGCCGTTCCCCGCCGACCGCGGCTGGGACCTCGACGAGCTGCCGGAGGGGCCGGCCGCGGGCGGGTTCCTCGACGGCGCCGCCGATTTCGACGCGGCGTTCTTCGGGATCTCCCCACGCGAGGCCGCGGGGATCGACCCGCAGCAGCGGCTGCTGCTGGAGACCGCGTGGGAGGCGTTCGAACGCGCCGGGCTCGACCGCGGCGCGCTCCGCGGCAGCCGCACCGGCGTCTTCGTCGGCGCCACCGCGCAGGAGTACGGCCCGCGTCTCGCCGAACCCGAGGACGGCACGCGCGGCCACCGGCTCACCGGCACCTCGCCCAGCGTCGCCTCCGGGCGCATCGCCTACGTCCTCGGGCTGCGCGGCCCCGCCGTCACCGTGGACACCGCCTGCTCGGCCTCCCTCGTCAGCGTGCACATGGCGGCGCAGGCGATCAGGCAGGGCGAGTGCGACACCGCGCTCGCGGGGGGCGTGACCGTGCTGGCGACGCCCGGCATGTTCCTGGACTTCGGCCGCCAGCAGGGGCTCGCCTCCGACGGCCGCTGCAAGGCGTTCTCCGCCGACGCCGACGGCACGGCCTGGGCCGAGGGCGCCGGGCTGGCCGTCCTGCAGCGCCTCGGCGACGCGCGGCGGGCGGGGCGGCCCGTCCTGGCCGTCCTGCGCGGCAGCGCCGTCAACCAGGACGGGGCCAGCAACGGCCTCACCGCGCCGAACGGCACCGCCCAGGAGCAGGTCATCCGGGACGCGCTGGACCGCGCCGGGATCGGTCCCGCCGACGTCGACGCGATCGAGGCGCACGGCACGGGGACCGCGCTGGGCGACCCCGTCGAGGCGGGCGCGCTGGCCCGCACCTACGGCGCCGCCCACGCCGGAGGCGACCCGGTCCGGCTGGGCTCGCTCAAGTCGAACATCGGGCACGCGCAGGCGGCCGCCGGCATCGGCGGCCTGATCAAGATGGTCGAGGCGCTGCGCGCCGAGCGGCTGCCCCGCACGCTGCACGTCCGCGCGCCGTCCGAGCACGTCGACTGGGGCGGCAGCGGCCTGTCACTGCTGACCGAGCCGGAGCCCTGGCCGCGCGCGGACCGGCCGCGCCGGGCGGCCGTCTCCTCGTTCGGCATCAGCGGCACCAACGCGCACGTCATCGTCGAGGAGGCCGCGGCGCCGCCCGCCGGAGAGCCGGATCGTCCCGCGCCCGTCGCGCTGCCGCTGGCGGCCCGCACCGGCACCGCGCTGCGCGCGCAGGCCGAACGGGTCCGCGAGTTCATGGCCGCGCACCCGGAGGAGCGGCCAGCCGACATCGCCCGGACGCTTGCGGCGCGGACGCCGATGCGGTGGCGCGCCGCCGTCGTCGGCGACACCCGCGGCGACCTCATGGACGGACTGGAGACGCTGGCGGGCGGGGGCCGGGTGCCGGCCGCCGTGCGCGGCTACCGGTCGCCCGCCGTCGTCCGCGCCGAGGCGCGCGACGGCTCCGATCCGGTGTTCGTGTTCCCCGGCCAGGGGGCGCAGTGGCGGGGCATGGCCCTCGGGCTGCTGCGCGAGTCCCCGGTGTTCCGCGAGCGGATGGCCGAGTGCGAGCGGGCGCTGTCGGCCCATTGCGACTGGTCGCTGCGGGACGTGCTGGAGAACGATCCGCTGGACCGGGTGGACGTCGTCCAGCCGGCGCTGTTCGCCGTCATGGTGTCGCTCGCCCGGCTGTGGGAGTCGGCCGGCGTCCGTCCGGCGGCGGTGGTCGGGCACTCGCAGGGCGAGATCGCGGCCGCCTGCGTGTCCGGCGCCCTGCCGCTGGACGACGCCGCCAAGGTCGTCTGCCTGCGCAGCCGCGCGCTGCGGAAGGTCGCGGGCAGCGGCGGCATGGCGTCGGTGCCCCTCCGCGCCGACGAGATCGAGCTGCCCGGCGGGGTGTGGACGGCCGCGGTGAACGGGCCGTCCTCCACCGTCGTCGCCGGGGACGCCGACGCGCTCGACGCCTTCGTCGCCCGGCTCCAGGACGCGGGCGTCGACGCCCGCCGGGTGGACGTGGACTACGCCTCCCACACCGAGGCCATGGAGCCGATGCGCGACCCCCTCCTCGCCGACCTCGCCGGGCTCGCCCCGGCCGGCCCGGCCGTCCCGCTGTGGTCCACGCTGACCGGCGGGCCGCTCGACCGGGCGATGGACGAGCGCTACTGGTACGACAACATCCGCGGCACCGTCCGGTTCCAGGACGCGGTGAGCGCGCTGATCGACGCCGGGCACACGCGGTTCGTCGAGGTCAGCCCGCATCCCGTGCTGACCCGGGCGATCGCGGAGACGGCGGGGGAGCGCGAGGTGACCGTCCTCGGCACGCTGCGGCGGGACGGCGGCGGGCTCGCGCAGTTCCTTACCGGCGCCGCCGCGGCCTACGCCGACGGCGTGCGGGTGGACTGGGACGCGTTCGTCCCCGAGGGCCGGATCGTGCCGATGCCGACCTACCCGTTCGAGTCCAGGCGCTACTGGCGGTCCGCGGGGGCCGCGGGCGCGACGGGCGTCGCGGGCGCCGCGAAGGCGGGGCATCCGCTGCTGGACACCGAGGTGGAACTGCCCGGCGGCGGTCTCCTGCGCACCGGGAGGCTGTCCGTCGCGCGGCACCCGTGGCTCGCCGACCACGAGGTCGCGGGCGAGATCCTGGTGCCCGGCACCGCCCAGGTCGAGATGGCCTGCTCGGCGGGCGACCGGATCGGCCGGGCGCGCCTGCGCGAGCTGGTGCTGGAGCGTCCGCTGGGCGTCCCCGCCTCGGGCGAGGTCGAGGTCCGCCTCCTCGCCGGGGCGGACCGGTCGGTCGTCATCGAGTCCCGGCCGAGCGGCGCGGGCGACTGGACCCGGAACGCCACCGGAACCCTGGAGGGCGACGCGGAACCCGAGCAGGCGGCCAGGGCCGCCGAGTGGCCGCCGCCCGGCGCGGAACCGCTGCCGCTGGACGGCGCCTACGACCGGCTCGCCGCACGCGGCTACGGCTACGGCCCCGCCTTCCGCGGCCTGCGCCGCGCATGGCGGGACGGTGACGGCCTCTACGCCGAAGTCGGCTCCGACGAGGAGCGGGGCGCCTACCGCGTCCATCCCGCGCTGCTGGACGCGGCCCTGCACCCGCTGCTCCTGCCCGGCGACGGCCCCCCGGAGGTCCCGTTCGCCTGGAAGGGCGTCTCCTGCCGGCCCTCCGGCGGCTCCTCGCTTCGCGTGCGGCTGACCCGCGACGGCGACGGGACGGCCCGGCTGGAGGCCGCCGACGCCGAAGGGCGCGCGGTCGCCGCCGTCGAGTCGCTCGACCTGCGGCCACTCGCCGGGGACGCGCCCGGCGGCCTCTACGAGACCCGATGGGACGAACTGCCGGACGAACCGGACGGCGATCCGCCCGAGGCGCGCGTCGTGCCCGTCCCCGACCTGGACGGCCTCATGCCGGACGACGCCCACCGCGCGGCACGGAACGTCCTGGAGCGCCTCCAGGACATCCCCGACTCCGACACGGTCGCCGTCGTCACCAGGAACGCGCAACGCGTCCTGCCGGGCGACGACGTCGCCGGCCTGCACCAGGCGACCGTGACCGGGCTCGTGCGCTCCGCCCGCGCCGAACGGCCGGGCCGCCTCGTCCTGATCGACGGCGACGGCGACCCGAGCTCCGAGGAGGCGCTGCCCAGGGCGCTCGCGACCGGGGAATCCGAACTGGCCGTCAGGCGGGGACGCCTGTACGCCCCCCGGCTGGCCCCCGCCGGCGACGGCGAGCTCACCCCGCCGGACGACGGCCATTGGCGGCTGGACGTCACCCGACGCGGCTCGCTGTCCGACCTGGCGCTCGTCCCCGCCCCCGAGGCCGGGCGGCCGCTCGGCGAGGGCGAGGTCCGCATCGCCGTCCGGGCCTCCGGACTGAACTTCCGGGACGTCGCCGTCGCGCTCCGCCTGGTCGCCGGCGAGCGGACCATGGGCAGCGAAGGGGCCGGGATCGTCACCGAGACCGGCCCCGGCGTCGCGGCGCCGCGCCCGGGAGACCGCGTGGCGGGCGTGTTCGAGCGCTCCCACGGTCCCGTCGCGGTCGCCGACGCCCGGCGGGTCGTCCCGATGCCGGCGGGCTGGACGTTCGCCCGCGCCGCGTCGGTGCCGATCGTCTTCGCCACCGCCTACCAGTGCCTCGCCGAGATCGCGGAGCTGGAACGCGGGGAGAGCGTGCTGATCCACGCGGCCACCGGCGGCGTGGGACTGGCCGCCGTGCAGCTCGCCCGGCACCTGGGCGCCGAGGTCTACGCCACCGCGAGCCCGCCCAAGCAGCACGTCCTGCGCGGGCTCGGCCTCGACGACGACCACATCGCCTCGTCCCGCGACCTGGAGTTCGAGGAGCGGTTCCGGGGGCGGATCGACGTCGTCCTCAACTCGCTGGCCCGCGAGACCGTGGACGCCTCGCTGCGCGTGCTGCGCCCCGGCGGGCGCTTCGTGGAGATCGGCAAGACCGACCTCCGCGACCCCGCCGCCGTGCGGGACGAGCATCCGCATGTCCGGTACGCCGCATACGACCTGCTCAGTGTCGAACCCGAACGGGTCGGCGAGGTCCTGCGGACCGTGCTCGACCTGCACGAGGACGGCGCGTTGCGGCCTCTCCCGCTCCAGACGCACGACGTGCGCCGGGCGCCGGAGGCGCTGCGGACCCTGCGGAACGCCGAGCACATCGGCAAGCTCGTCCTCACCGTCCCGCCGCCCGCCGCCCTCGACCCGGCCGGAACGGTGCTCATCACCGGCGGCACGGGCACGCTGGGCGCGCTGCTGGCGCGGCACCTGGTCCGCGAACACGGTGTGCGCCGGCTCGTCCTGGCGGGCCGCCGGGGACGCGCCGCCGGCGGCGTCCCGGAACTGGAGGCGGAGCTGGCCGGCCTCGGCGCCGAGGCCGCCTTCCCGGCCTGCGACATCGCCGACCGCGACGCCCTGGCGCGCCTGCTGGCCGAGCACTCGCCGACCGCCGTGGTGCACGCCGCGGGGGTACTGGACGACGGCCTCGCCGCGACGCTGACCGGCGAGCGCGTCGACGGCGTCCTGCGCCCCAAGGTCGACGCCGCCTGGCACCTGCACGAGCTGACCCGGGACACGGACCTGACGGCGTTCGTTATGTTCTCTTCGGCGGTCGGCGTGCTCGGCGCGCCCGGGCAGTCCAACTACGCCGCCGCCAACACCTGGCTGGACGCCCTCGCACGCCACCGGCGCGCCCGCGGCCTGCCCGCCGTCTCGCTCTCCTGGGGCCTCTGGGACGAGCAGGGCGGCATGACCGGGCACCTGTCCGGCGAGCAGGTCGACCGGCTGCGGCGCACCGGGATCGCGCCGCTGCCCGCCGACCGGGGCCTGGCCCTGTTCGACGCGGCGCTGCGGTCGCCGCGCGAGCACCTCGTCCCGATGAACTTGGACGCCCGCGACGTGCGGCCGGGCACGGTCCCGATGCTCGCCGGCCTCGCCGGCGGCGCCCCGGAGCCCGCCGGGCGGGACGAGGCGTCCGGCACCGGTCTCGCGGAGCGCCTGCGCGGCGCCTCCGGCGAGGACCTGGAACGCGTCCTGACCGCGGCCGTGTGCGACACCGCCGGGGAGATCCTCGGGTACCCCGAGCCCGGCGCCGTCGGACCGGACGACGCGTTCAAGGAACTCGGCTTCGACTCCCTGCTCAGCGTGGACCTGCGCAACCGCGTCAACCGCGAGCTCGGGATCGAACTGCCGACCACCGCGGTCATGGACCACCCGACCCCCGCCGAGCTGGCCGGGGTCATCCGGGCGGCGCTGCCGCCCGGGCACGGCACCGCCGAAGAGAAGGAGAAGGGACGATGAGTGGACAGCGCGAACGCCACGCCTTCGTGAGCGGGGCGACCAGCGGCATCGGCCGCGCGGTCGCCGGGCGGCTGGCCGGCGAGGGCGCGCGGGTGTTCATCTGCGCGCGCGACGCCGAGGCCGTCGCCCGGACGATCAAGGAACTGCGGGACGCGGGCGGCGACGTGGACGGCACCGCCTGCGACGTCCGCGACGGGGACCAGATCCGGTCCGCGGTCGAGGAGGCCAACGCGGCCGGCCGGATCAACGTCCTGGTCAACAACGTCGGCCGGGGCGGCGGCGGGCAGACCGCCGAGATCCCCGACGAGCTGTGGGACGACGTCGTCGCCACCAACCTGACGAGCGTGTTCCGCGTGACGCGCGCGTTCCTGGCGTCCGGGCTCAAGGACGCCGGCTGGGGGCGCATCGTCAACATCGCGTCCACGGCCGGCAAGCAGGGCGTCGTCCTCGGAGCGCCGTACTCGGCGTCCAAGCACGGCGTCGTCGGCTTCACCAAGGCCCTCGGCCTCGAACTGGCCAAGAGCGGCGTCACCGTGAACGCCGTCTGCCCCGGCTATGTCGAGACGCCCATGGCGCAGACCATCCGGCGCGGCTACGCCGACTACTGGGACGTCACCGAGGGCGAGGTGCTGGCCCGCTTCGAGGCCAAGATCCCGCTCGGCCGCTACACCACGCCCGACGAGGTCGCCGCGATGGTCGCCTACCTGACCGGTCCGGACACCGGCGCGGTCACCGCCCAGGCGATCAACGTGTGCGGCGGGCTCGGCAACTTCTGAGGAGCGCCATGACCACCCGACAAGGCACCGCGGCGACCACCCGGCACACCGAGCACACCGAGCGGATCGATGCGCCGCCGGACGCGGTCTACCGGATCGTGGCGGACGTGACGACCTGGCCGGTGCACTTCCCGCCGACCGTGCACGCCGTCCGGCTGTCCGGCGACGACCGCGCGGAACGCATCCGGATCTGGGCGCTCGCCAACGGCGCGCTCCGCACCTGGGTGTCGGAGCGCACCCTCGACCCCGCCGCGCGGACGGTCGCGTTCACCCAGGCCGAGCCGAGCGCGCCGGTCGCGGAGATGCACGGGACCTGGCGGATCGGGCCCGGCGGGGACGGCGGCTCCCACGTCGTCCTGGTGCACGACTACGCCGCCGTCGACGACGACCCGGACGCCCTCGCGCTCATAGACCGGGCGGTCGACGCCAACAGCGGCAAGGAGCTGGAGGCGCTCAGGCACGCGGCCGAGACCGCCGCCGAGGACCTGACCCTGGAGTTCAGCGACGGCGAACTCGTCCACGGGCCGCTGGAGGCGGCCTACGACTTCGTCAACGAGTGCGACCGGTGGCCCGAGCGGCTCCCGCACGTGGCGCGCGTCGCCCTGACCGAGGACGAGCCCGGCCTCCAGTTCATGGAGATGGACACCCGGTCGCCGGACGGCTCCGCGCACACCACGGCGTCCGGCCGGGTGTGCGTGCCGGGGGAGCGCATCGTCTACAAGCAGACCACGACGCCTCCCGTCATGCGGACCCACAACGGCGAGTGGCTGTTCGAGCCCGCCGGGGACGGCGCGGTGCGCGTCACGTCCCGGCACACGGTCGTCATCGACCCCGGGGCCCTGCGGGGACCGGCCGCCGGCGGGATGGACCTGCCGGCGGTGCGCAGGAAGATCCGCGAGACGCTCGGCGCCAACAGCAGGGCGACCCTGCGCGCCGCCAAGCGCTACGCGGAGAACGAGAGGAGCGGGAAGTGAAGGAACTGACCCTGGACGACCTGAAGGACGCCCTGCGCGCGGCGGCGGGCGAGGCGGAGGCCCTGCAGGACGGTTCGGCCGACCTCCTGGAGGTGCCGTTCTCCGAGCTGGGCTACGACTCGCTCGCCGTCATGGAGACCACCGCCCAGGTGGAGCGCAAGCTCGGCGTCGAACTGCCGGAGGAGGAGACCGCCGAACTGAAGACGCCCCGCGAATACCTGGAATTCGTCAACGCCAGGATCGGGGAGTCGGTGTAGGAACCGGAACGGCGAAAGAGCCGGCGGCCCGTGCGGGCCGCCGGCTCTTTTCCCGTGTCCTGCCTTTCGCCGTGCCTTGCCTTTCGCCGTGCCCTGGTCAGGCCATTCCGTCGACCCGGACGACCCGTTCCCGGATCAGCCAGGAAGCCCCGTCCGGGACGAGCACGTCCTCGCAGGTCGTGCTCGCGTGCAGGACGGTCCCCTTCTCCTTGGTCGACTGGAACACCAGCGCATAGCTGCGCACCCGGACGCTCCCGTCCTCGGGCACGATGTGGCTCATGCCGAGCCAGTGGCGCCGGACGATCCCGGCCTCGGCGAGCTTGTCGGCGACGGCCCGCGACGCCGACCGGATCTCGTCGCGCCCGCGGACGGGCTCGGGGTGGCCCTGCGCGTCGAACACGCCGTCGGGCGTGAAGGCCTCCGCCCACTCCTCGACCCTTCCGGCGTCGAGGAGCTGCATGTGCCAGGCGTAGAAGGCGTCGATGTCGGCCCGCAGCTCGGCGGGTGCGATGGTGGTCGGCACTGGTGCGTCCCTTCGGTGAGTCGGTTCTGCGGTCAGTGGACGGGCTGCGCGGACGGCAGCCCGGCGTTCCTCGGGGGCCGGGGCCGGGGCCTCGGCACGGCCGCCGCGGCCGGGCCCCGGCCGGCGTCCCCGGTCGCCGTCGCGGTGAGCGGGGTCGTGGGCTGCTCGCCCTGCAGGACGGCGGCGTGCACCTCGCTGAGCTCGGGGGACGGGCTGAGCCCCAGGTCCTCGGCCAGGATGTGCCTGGCCGCGTGGAAGGCCTCCAGGGCGTCGTAGCGGCGGCCGGAACGTGCCAGCGCGCACACGAGAAGCGTGTGGTACCACTCGTCGTACGGCTTCAGCGCCACGAGCGACCGCAGCTCGCCGATGAGCTCGCGGTGCCGGCCGAGGCGCAGGTCGGCCTCGATGCGCAGGTTCAGCGCATGGGCGCGGTGCTCGTCCAGCGCCGCCGCATGGCCTTCGAGCACCCGGCCGAGTTCGACGTTGGCCATCGGGGGCCCCGTCCAGAGGTCGAGCGCGCGGCACAGCGGCTCCACGGCGTCGGCGGAGCGGCCGTCCTGGAGCAGCCCGCGGCCCTCGGCGAGCAGCCGGTCGAACCGGCTGAGGTCCAGTTGCTCGGGGGCGACGCGCAGCATGTATCCGGGCGGGCGGGTGAGGAGCACGTCCCTGTCCGGTGCCGGGGCGTCGCCGGCGGTCAGCCAGCGCCGGATCTGGTACACGTACGTCTGCGCGGTGCGGGCCGCGCTGCGCGGCGGGTCGTCACCCCACAGCTCCTCGATGATCGTGTCGAGCGGTACGACGCGGCCCGCGCGCACCAGCAGCAGCGCGAGCGTGTTCAGCACGCGCGGCGCGGTCGGGGCGAACGCCGGTCCGCCGCCCGCGACCTCCAGCGGGCCGAGCAGCTTGAAGCGGAGCATCCGAGTTTCGACCTCCGTCGATCTGTTCACGGTCGTTCATGACATTCGCCGCTTTTAGCCAGGAAGGCGGTCTCTAAGCGCCCCATCGTCGTTCGGTGAGGCGCATGCTTCCGAACGCCCATCACCGCATGCGCCTTCCGGCGCGGCCCCGGGTATCGAAAGGAGTACCCCGCGGTCCGCGCGAACGCGTTTCCCCTCGTCCGCCCTCGGTTATCAAGCGCGGCGTCAGAGAACGCCCCGTCGACCGAAGAGGAGTGATCCTCGGTGACGACCGATACGACGGTTGCCGAGAGGGGCACGTCAGAGCGGCTCGGGCTCGTCCTCGCCATCTGCTGCGCCGGCCAGTTCCTGGTGGTGCTGGACGCCTCGGTGATGAACGTCGCCCTGCCCTCTATCAGGACCGCCCTGCATTTCCAGACCGACTCGCTGCAATGGATCATCAACGCGTACACCATCGTGTTCGCCGGATTCCTGCTGCTCGGCGGGCGGCTCGCCGACATCTACGGGCGGCGCCGGGTGTTCCTCGGCGGCATCGCCGTCTTCACGCTCGCGAGCCTGGCCGGCGGCCTGGCCTGGAACCCGGCCTCGCTGCTGGCCGCACGCGGCGTCCAGGGCCTCGGCGCGGCCGTCATGGCCCCGGCGACGCTCACCGTCCTCGGCACCACCTTCACCGACAAGGACCAGCGTGCGCGGGCGTTCGGGCTCTGGGGCGCGGTCGCCGCGGGCGGCGGCGCGATCGGCGCGCTCGTCGGCGGCGCCATCACCGAATGGCTGTCCTGGCGCTGGATCCTGCTCGTCAACGTCCCCGTCGGAGTCCTGCTGATGGCGGGCGCGACGTACGCGGTCACCGAGTCCCGCAAGGAGGACGACGACCGCCGGATGGACCTGCCCGGCGCCCTCGCCATCACGGCCGGGCTGATCCTGCTCGTGTACGGCATCGTCCGGTCCGAGAAGGAGGGCTGGGGCTCGCCGCAGATCATCGTGAGCCTGGGCCTGGCGGTCGTCCTGCTGGCCCTGTTCGCGGTGAACGAGGCACGCCGCAGGAGCCACCCGCTGGTGCCGCTCGGCATCTTCCGCAACCGATCCGTCACGGCGGCCAACCTGGTCGCGTTCACCAGCACCGCCGCCCTGTGGGGCACGTTCTTCCTGTTCACGCTGCTGCTCCAGCTCGTCCTCGGCTACAGCCCGCTGGAGACCGGGTTCGCGTACCTGCCGCTGTCCCTCGGCATCGTCGTGGCCGCGCGCGGCATCGCCCCGCTGGTGCCCAAGGTCGGCCCCCGCCCGCTGCTGGTCACCGGGCTGCTGCTGTCGGCCGCCGGGCTGGCGTGGCTGTCGGGCGCCGGAGCGGGCGCCGGCTTCCTGACCGACCTGTTCGGCCCGACGCTGGTGCTCGGCATCGGCCAGGGCCTGGTGTCGGCGTCCATGACCGTCGCGGGCACCTCCGAGGTCGGCTACCGCGAGCAGGGCCTGGTCTCCGGGCTGCTCAACACCAGCCGCCAGGTCGGCGGCGCGCTCGGGCTCGGCGTCCTCGCGGTCGTCGCCGCCGCGCACACCTCGGACGTGGCGCACGGGGCGCACCCCACCGGGCACGCCCTCGCCGCGGGCTTCGACCGGGCCCTGCTGGTCTCGGCGCTGTTCCCGCTGGCCGGCGCGGCCGCGGCCCTCGCCGTCCCGAAGGTCCGCCGCGACGACGAGCAGGCCGCGCGCGGCTGACCCTCCGGCGCCGGACCCTCCCGGCGGCCGGGCCCTCGACAGCATCCCGACAGGACGTCGACGGACACGGGCGAGATTGGGGCCATGGATGCGAGCCAGCCGGCGACCGCGACCACGGTCCCTCCCGTCCGCAAGTCCGTCGACGTCCCCGTCCCGCCGGACCGCGCCTTCGCGCACTTCACCGGGCGACCCAGCGAATGGTGGCCGGAGAGCCACGTACTGGTCGCCGCGCGGGACCGGGTGGTCTTCGAAGCGCGGCCGGGCGGCCGCTGGTACGAGCGCTCCACCGACGGCTCCGAGCTCGACTGGGGCCGCGTGCTGGTCTGGGAACCGCCGCACCGCCTCGTGCTGACGTGGCGCATCGACGGCGACTTCCGTCCCATCGACGACGACGAGCGGGCCAGCCGCGTCGAGGTGACCTTCACCCGGCGCGGGCCCGGGGCGACCCGCGTGGAACTGGCCCACGTCGAGCTGGCCCGGCACGGCCGGGCCGCCGGGCGCATCCGCGCGGCCATCGACGGACCGAGCCCCGGCGAGACGCTCGCGACGTTCGCCGCCACCCTCACTCCAGGAGGCGACCATGCCTGACCACGAACCCTCCCGCGAAGCCGACGCGCGCGGCGCCCCGTTCCCCTGGCGCCGCCCCGGCCCGTTCGCCCCGCCCGACCGGCACCGCGAGTGCCGCGAGCGGCCCGGCCTCACCCGGGTCCCGCGGTCCGTGGGCGAGCCGACCTGGGTGGTCACCCGGTACGCCGAGGTCCGGGAGGCCCTGAACGACGAACGGCTCGGCAACGACCGCGGCCGCCCGGGGTTCCCGGCCCCGTTCCCGATCCCCAAGGACTTCACGCTCAACTCGTCCCTGCTCGGCATGGACCCGCCGCAGCACACCGACTACCGCAAGCGGGTCGCCAGGGACTTCACCGTCCGGCGCGTCAAGCTGCTGCGCCCCCGCGTCGAGGAGATCGTGGACGGCCAGGTGGACGCGCTGCTCGACGCGGGCCCGCCGCGCGACCTGCTCGCCGGCCTCGCGGTGCCGATCACCATCTCGGTGATCATGGAGCTGCTCGGGATCCCGGCGAAGGACAAGGACTTCCTGCACGTCCGCACCCGGACCATGTTCGGCGGGACCGCCTCGGCCGCCGAGCGCAAGGAGGCGGTCAACCAGCTGGACGCCTACTTCCGCGACCTGGTCGCCGCCAAGTACGACGAGCCCGGGGACGACCTCGTCGCCAAGCTCACCGGCGCCTTCCCGCGCGAGGACGACTTCGACGAGCTCGTCCACCTCACGCGGCTGCTGTTCAACGGCGGGCACGAGAGCACCGCCAGCATGATCGCGCTCGGCACGCTGGCGCTGCTGCGCCACCCCGGGCAGCTCGCCCTGCTGCGCGACGACCCCGACCTCGCGCCGTCCGCCGTCGAGGAGCTGCTCCGCTACCTCAGCGTCACCGACCTCACCACGGCGCGCGTCGCACGGACCGACCTCACGATCTCCGGCACCGACGTGCGGGAGGGCGAGGGCGTCTTCCCGCTCACCGCCGCCGCCAACCGGGACCCCGAGGCGTTCGAGCGCCCCGACGAGCTCGACATCACCCGCGGGTCCCGCAAGCACCTGGCCTTCGGCCACGGCCGCCACCTCTGCCTCGGGTCCGAGCTGGCCCGGCTGGAGCTGGAGGTCGTCTTCCGCACGCTCTACCGCCGGCTGCCCGGGCTGCGGCTCGCCGTCCCGTTCGAGGAGCTGTCCTTCAAGGACGGCGGGCTCGTGTACGGCGTCGAGGCGCTGCCCGTGACCTGGTGACCCGTCCTGGAGTGATGACCGTGACCATGACCACGACCGACGAGCGCACCGCCCTCGACGCGGCGGTGCGGGCCGCGGCCGCCCACGCCGACGAGGCCGACCGCACCGGACGGCTGCACGGCGACGCGGTCGCCGCCGTGGCCGCGACCGCCCTGCCCCGGCACTTCGTGCCCGCCCGCTGGGGCGGCGCCGAATCCACGTTCCGGGAGCTGACCGGTGCGGTCGCCGAGCTCGGCGAGGCGTGCGCGTCCACCGCCTGGTGCGCCGCGATGTTCGCCTACACCGGCCGGTTCGCCGCCCATCTGCCGATCGACGGCCAGCGCGACCTGTGGGACGGCACGCCGGGCGCGCTGCTCGTTCCCGGCCTGGTGCCCGCCGGGTCCGCCGAGGAGACCGAGGGCGGTTTCCTGCTGCGCGGACGCTGGCGCTACGTCAGCGGTGTCGAGTTCGCCGACTGGGCGCTCATCGCCGGGCCCGCGTCCGGCGACGTCGAACCGCGCTTCTTCGCGGTGCCCCGCGGCGACTTCGCCGTCGAGCCGACCTGGGACGCCGTCGGCATGCGGGCCACCGGCAGCCACACCCTCGCGGTGGAGCAGGCCTTCGTGCCCGCGCACCGGACGGCGCTGTTCAAGGAGGTGATGGGCGGGCTGAACCACACCTCGCAGGCGCCGCAGCACAACGTCCCGCTTCCCGCCGTCGGCGGCCTGACGTGCATCACCGCACTGATCGGCGCGGCGCGCGGCGCCCTCGCCTCCGCGACCCGCACGGCCGCCGCCAAGCGCGCGGCGGCCCCGCCCTCCGCCGCGCCGCGCACCGGAGGCCCGCCGCCGGCCGGCGACCCGGCGTCCCTGGCCATCGCGACCTCGGCCGCGCGGATCGAAGCGGCCGGACTGCTCATCGACCAGGTCGTGTCCGCCCTGGACGCCGGAGAGGGCCGTCCGCGCGCGTTCGAGAACGCCAACCGCGCCTCCTACGCGGCGTCGCTGCTGGTGGAGGCGGTGAACGCGCTCATGAAGTCGGCGGGCACCGCCGCGCAGGACCGCGGCGACCCGCTGCAGCGGTTCTGGCGGGACGTCACCGTCGGCTGCTCGCACGCCGCGCTGCGCCCCGAGCGCGCCGCGCCCGGCTTCGTCGAGGCGCTCGCCGCGCGGACCTGACCCGGCCCCGGGACGGCGCGCTGACAGCCGGCGCCCCCTCGGCCGGAACCGACCGGAAAGGAGACGACGATGGAGTACGGAGTGGCACTGCCCACCATGGTCCGCGGAGTGCAGGGCCGTGACCTGCTGGACTGGGCGCACCGGGCCGAAGCGGCCGGGTTCGCCGACCTCGCGGTGCTCGACCGGCTCGTGTACGGCAACGACGAGCCGCTGGTCACCCTGGCCGCCGCCGCGGCCGTGACCGAACGGATCAGGCTGACCACGGGGATCCTCATAGCCCCGTACCGGAGCAACACCGCCCTGGTCGCCAAGCAGGCCGCGTCCGTCCAGCACCTGTCGGACGGCCGGCTCGCGCTCGGCGTCGCGGTGGGCGCGCGGCCGGACGACTACGCCGCGTCCGGCGCCGAGTTCGGCGACCGCGGCCGCCGCCTCGACACGATGCTCGCCGAGATGCGCAAGATCTGGGCGGGCGGCGACATCGGCCCCGAACCGCCCGGCGGCGACCCCGAGATCCTCGTCGGCGGCCGGGCCCCGTCCGCGCTGCGCCGGGCCGTGGCGCACGGCGACGGCTACTTCGCCGCCGCGGGACCGCCGCAGACGTTCGCCGAACGCGCCGCCGAAGTCCGCCGGCGCTGGCAGGAGGCCGGACGCCCCGGACGCCCGCGCGTGGTCGCGCAGGCGTACTACGCCCTCGGCCCCGGCGCGGACGCCGCCGTGCGCGAGCACCTCGGCGACTACTACTCCTTCGCCGGGAGGCTCGCCGAAATGATGATCAAGGGGACGCCGACCACCCCGGACCGGCTGCGCGAGACCGCCCGCGCCTTCGCCGAGGCCGACTGCGACGAACTCGTGCTGGTGCCCTGCGCGTCCGGGCCCGAGCAGCTGGACCAGCTGGCCGAGGCACTCGAGGAGGCCGCCTGATGTCCCGGAGAAGGACCGTCATCACCGGCATCGGCGTGGTCGCGCCCGGCGGGATCGGCACCGGCCCCTTCTGGGAGCTGGTCACCTCCGGACGGACGGCGACCCGCCGGATCACCCAGTTCGACCCGTCCGGGCACCGCTGCCAGGTCGCCGCCGAATGCGACTTCGACCCGGCCGCGGCCGGACTCGCCCCGCAGGAGATCCGGCGCAACGACCGGTTCGTCCAGCTCGCCAAGGTGGCCGCGCGGGAGGCCGTGCAGGACAGCGGCCTCCGCGTGGACGGCCGGCTCGCCGAACGCACCGGCGTCGCGATGGGCAGCGCGGTCGCCGGGACGAAGAGCATGGAGGCCGAATACGTCGTGCTCAGCGACGGCGGCGCGCACTGGAACGTCGACCCGGCCTACGTCAGCCCGCACATGTACGACTACTTCCTGCCCAGCTCGGTGGCCGCCGAGGTCGCGCTGACCACGGGCGCGCGCGGACCGGCCACGGTCGTCTCGACGGGCTGCACCTCCGGCATCGACGCGGTGGCGCACGCCGCCGACGTCATCCGGGACGGCGCGGCCGACGTGGTCGTCACCGGCGGCAGCGACGCCCCGATCTCGCCGATCACCGTGACCTGCTTCGACGTGATCAAGGCGCAGTCGGTCTACAACGACGACCCGGAGCACGCCTGCCGCCCGTTCGACCGCACCCGCCGCGGCCTGATCCTCGGCGAGGGCTCCGCCGTGCTCGTGCTGGAGGAGTACGAGCGCGCCCGGCGCCGCGGCGCGCGGATCTACGCCGAGATCGCGGGCGCCGCGTCCCGCTGCAACGCCTACCACATGACCGGCCTCAAACCGGACGGCCGGGAGATGGCCGAGGCCATCACCACCGCGCTCGGCGAGGCCCGGATGAACCCCGAGGACGTCGACTACGTGAACGCGCACGGCTCCGGCACCAAGCAGAACGACCGGCACGAGACCGCGGCGTTCAAACGCGCCCTCGGCGGGCGCGCCCGCGAGGTGCCCGTCAGCGGGATCAAGGCGGCGGTCGGCCACTCGCTCGGCGCGATCGGGTCCATCGAGATCGCCGCGTGCGCGCTGGCCATGGCGCACGGCGTGGTGCCGCCGACCGCGAACCTGCGCGAGTCCGACCCCGAGTGCGACCTGGACTACGTCCCGCTCGACGCGCGCGAGCACCGCGTCCGCGGGGCGCTGACCGTCGGCAGCGGGTTCGGCGGGTTCCAGAGCGCGATGGTGTTCCGCGACCCCGCGAGCGCCTCGGAAGGGAGGAGCGCATGAGCGGCCAGGCGGTGGTGACCGGCATCGGCGTGACCGCCCCGAACGGGATCGGCGCCCACGAGTACTGGGACGCCGTCCGGGACGGCCGGAGCGGCCTCGGCACGATCACCAGGTTCGACGCGTCCGGCTACCCGGTCGCCGTGGCGGGGGAGATCCCCCAGTGCGCGGCCGAACGGGACCTGCCGGAGCGGCTCCTGCCGCAGAGCGACCGGGTGACCAGGCTCGCCCTCGTCGCCGCGGACGAGGCGCTGCGGGACGCGGCGATCAAGCCGGGCGACATGCCCGAGTACCAGATGGGCGTCGTCACGGCGAGCACGTCCGGCGGCCTTGAGTTCGGGCAGCGGGAGCTGCAGAAGCTGTGGGGGAGCGGCTGGCGCGAGGTGAGCGCCTACATGTCCTTCGCCTGGTACTACGCGGTGCACACCGGCCAGATCTCGATCCACAACGGCATGCGGGGCCCCGGCGGGGTGCTCGCCTCCGAGCAGTCCGGCGGGCTCGACACGCTGGCGTTCGCGCGCCGGAGGATCCGCGCCGGCACGGCGATGATGGTGGCCGGAGGCGTCGACGGCACGCTGTGCCCGTACGGCGTCGCGATCCAGACCGCCAGCCGGGAGCTCAGCCCGTGCGCCGATCCCGCGGCGGCCTACCTGCCGTTCGACGCCGACGCCGCCGGCTGCGTCCCGGGCGAGGGCGGGGCCGTCCTCACCGTCGAGGACCGCGCCGACGCCGAGGCGCGCGGCGCCCCGCAGATCTACGGCGCGGTCGCCGGGCACGGCGCGGCGTTCGACCCGGAGCCCGGCTGCGCCGACGGCCTCCACCGGGCGGCGCGGGCCGCGCTCGACGACGCCGGGCTGCCCGCCTCGGCGGTCGGCGTCGTGTTCGCCGACGCGGCGGGCCGCCGCGACCTGGACGACGCCGAGGCGGCGGCGCTGACCCGGCTGTTCGGGCCGCGCGCCGTCCCGGTGACGGCACCGAAGTCGATGACGGGGCGGCTGCTGTCCGGCGGCGCGGCCCTGGACCTGGCGACCGCGCTGCTGGCCCTGCGCGACGGGGTGATCCCGCCCACCGTCGGCACCCGCCCCGGCCGCGCCGACGACCGCGTCGACCTGGTCGTGGACGAGCCGCGTCCCGCCGCGCTCGGCACGGCCCTCGTCCTGGCGCGCGGACGCGGCGGGTTCGCCTCGGCGGCCGTGCTCACCGCCCCGTAGCCGCCGCCTCCAGTGAGGAGCCCGCATGTCCGAGATCAGCCCGTACCGGATCGCGATCCCCGAGTCCGAGATCGACGACCTGCGGCGCCGCCTGCGCGACACCCGGTGGGCGCCCGACCCGCCCGGCACCGGCTGGTCGCGCGGCGTCCCGACCGCCTATCTGCGGAACCTCGCCGGCTACTGGGCCGACGGGTACGACTGGCGGCGGCACGAGGCGGAGCTGAACGCCCACCCGCAGTTCGTCACCGAGATCGACGGGACCCGCGTGCACTTCCTGCACGAGCGCTCCGCCGACCCCGGCGCCGTCCCGCTGGTGCTGCTGCACGGGTGGCCGGGCTCGGTCGCCGACTTCCAGGCCCTGATCGGCGCCCTCGGTGACGCCTTCCACCTGGTGGTTCCGTCCCTGCCCGGCTTCGGTTTCTCGGGGCCGCCGCCGGGGCCCGGGTGGACCGACGACCGGACCGCCAAGGCGCTGAACACGCTGATGAGCCGGCTCGGGTACACCGGGTACGGGGTGCACGGCGGCGACGTCGGCGCCTTCGTGGCCCCGCTGATGGGCCGGGACGCCCCGGACCGCGTCCGCGGCGTCCACGTCAACGCCCTGGTCACGGTGCCCGGCGGAGACGAGGACATCGACGCGCTGGACGACGCCGACCGCAAGAGGCTCGAAGCGCTCCAGCGGTGGCAGCAGAACGAAGGCGCCTACCTGCGCGTCCAGGGCACCAGCCCGCAGACGCTCGCGCACGCCCACCACGACTCGCCCGCCGGGCTGCTCGCCTGGTTCGCCGAACGGTACCGCGACCTGACCGGGACCGCCGACCTGCCGGAGGACGCCGTCGGCAGGGACGCCGTCCTCACCGACGTCAGCGTCTACTGGTTCACCGGCACGGCGGGCTCGGCGGCGCACAGCTACTACGAGCGCTTCCACGACCCGGCGCAGCGGGACCGGGAGGGCCGCTCCCCGGTGCCCACGGCGGTGGCCGTCTTCCCCACCGACCACGCCATCCGGCCGTTCGCCGAGCGCGCCAACACGATCGTCCGCTGGACGGAGTTCGAGCGGGGCGGCCACTTCCCCGCGCTGGAGGTCCCGGACCTGCTGGCCGCCGACCTCCGGGTGTTCTTCCTCGACGAGATCTTCGGGAGACCACGATGACCGAGCCGCACCTCCAACGGCTGGCCGACGGCGTGCACGCCTACGTGCAGCCGGACGGCGGATGGTGCCTGAACAACGCGGGCGTCATCGCGTCCGGCGGCACCACGGTGGTGGTGGACACCGCCGCGACCATGAAACGCGCCCTGGCCCTGCGGGACGCGGTCCGCGAGGTGGCGCCCGCGCCGCCGCGCCTCGTCGTGAACACGCACTTCCACGGCGACCACACGTTCGGCAACTGCGTCTTCACGCCGGAGGCCGTCGTGGTGGCGCACGAGGGGACGCGCGAGGAGGCGATCCTCGCGGACCTGCACCTGACCGGCCTCTGGCCGGACGTCGAATGGGGCGACCTCCGCCTCGAACCGCCGGCGCTCACCTACGAGCGGCGCATGACGCTGCACGCGGGGGACCTGCGCGCCGAACTGTTCCGGCTCGGCCCCGCGCACACGCGCGACGACACCGTCGTGTGGCTGCCGGACCAGCGGATCCTGTTCGCCGGGGACCTCGTCATGTCGGGGGTCACACCGTTCTGCATGATGGGCTCGGTCGAAGGGTCCCTCGGCGCGATCGGGCGGCTGCGCGACCTGGACCCGGCCGTCATCGTCCCCGGGCACGGGCCGGTCGGCGGCCCCGAGCTGCTGGACGAGGCGGAGCGCTACCTGCACTGGGTGCGCGACGAGGCCAGGCAGGGGCTCGCCGACGGGCTCGACCCGCTGGAGATCGCGCACCGCGCCGAGCCGGACGGGCGGCTCCTCGACCCCGAGCGCCTCGTCCCGAACCTGCGGCGCGCCTGCGCCGAGCAGCGCGGCGCCCCGCCCGGCGAGCGGATGGACGTCGCGGCGATGTTCGGCGAAATGATCACCTACCACGGCGGCCCGCTGCCGTGCCGGGCCTGATCCGGAGGAGACCGTGCGCAAGATCCTCATTGCGAACCGGGGCGAGATCGCGGTCCGCGTCGTGCGGGCCTGCCGCGACGCGGGGCTGGCCAGCGTCGCGGTGTACGCCGACCCGGACGTGTCGGCGCCGCACGCGCGGATGGCCGACGAGGCGTACGCCCTCCGCGGCGCCGCCCCCGCGGAGACGTACCTGGACATCGGCAAGCTGCTCAAGGCGGCGGCGGACGCGGGCGCCGACGCGGTGCACCCCGGCTACGGGTTCCTCTCCGAGAGCGCCGAGTTCGCGCAGGCGGTCATCGACGAGGGCCTGGTGTGGATCGGCCCGCCCCCGTCCGCCATAGAACTGCTCGGCGACAAGGTGCGGGCCCGCCACGTCGCCCGCGAGCAGGGCGCCCCGCTCGCCCCTGGCACCGCCGGGCCGGTGTCCGGCGCCGGCGAGGCCGTGGCGTTCGGGCGCGAGCACGGCCTGCCCGTGGCGATCAAGGCCGCGTTCGGCGGCGGGGGCCGCGGCCTCAAGGTGGCCCGCTCCCTCGACGAGATCCCCGAGCGGTTCGAGTCGGCGGTCCGGGAGGCCGAGGCGGCGTTCGGGCGCGGCGAGTGCTTCGTCGAGCGCTACCTCGACCGCCCCCGGCACGTCGAGACGCAATGCCTGGCGGACCGGCACGGAAACGTCGTCGTGGTGTCCACCCGCGACTGCACCCTGCAGCGCCGCCACCAGAAGCTCGTCGAGGAGGCCCCCGCGCCCTTCCTCACCGGCGACCAGCGGCGGACGCTGTACGAGGCGTCCCGGAACATCCTGCGGGCCGCCGGGTACGTGGGCGCGGGCACCTGCGAGTTCCTGATCGCCGCCGACGGCACGGTGTCGTTCCTGGAGGTCAACACCCGGCTGCAGGTCGAGCACCCGGTCACCGAGGAGGTGACCGGCATCGACCTGGTCAGGGAGATGTTCCGCATCGCCGGCGGCGAACCGCTCGGCTACGGCGACCCCGACCCGCGCGGCCACGCGATCGAGTTCCGCATCAACGCCGAGGACCCGGGCCGCGGCTTCCTGCCCGCGGCGGGAACGCTCACGACCTGGCGTCCCCCCTCCGGCCCGGGCGTGCGCCTGGACGGCGGCTACGCCGAGGGCCAGGAGGTCCCGGGCCAGTTCGACTCCATGCTCGGCAAGCTCGTCGTCACCGGCGCGACCCGCGAGATCGCCCTGCAACGGGCCCGCCGCGCCCTGGCGGAGTTCGAGGTCGCCGGGGTCCCGACCGTCCTGCCCTTCCACCGCGCGGTCGTCGAGGACCCCGCCTTCACCGCCGAACCCTTCGACGTCCACACGGCCTGGATCGAGTCCGACCGGGCACCTTCGATCCCGCCTCACCCGGACGCCCCGGCCGACCCGGCGCCGTCCGCCCGCCGGGCCGTCACCGTCGAGGTGGACGGCAAGCGCGTCGAGGTCGTCCTGCACTCGTCCACCACCGAATCCGCCCCGGCCCCGTCCCGGAGCAGGCCGCGCAAGGCCAAGGCCAAGGAGGACAACGGCGACGCCCTGGTCTGCCCCCTCCAGTCCACCGTCGTGAAGGTCCTCGCCGAAGAGGGCGACACCGTCGCCGCCGGCGACACCATCGTCGTGGTCGAGGCGATGAAGATGGAGCAGCCCCTCACCGCCCACAAACCCGGCACCGTCTCCGCCCTCGACGCCCGCCCCGGCCAGCCCGTGACCACCGGCACCCAGATCTGCCTGATCCGATGACCGATCGCGCCCCCACCCGGTCAGGATCGCCTCGGCGGCATCCTCCTGCGACCGGGTCACCACCGCCCGCCCGGTGAAGACCTCCCTGCCTTCCGGCACCCCGGCGGACTTGGCCACGGCGCCGTCGGGGGTGACCTTGCACAGGCAGGGCACCTGGCGGGAGCGGGCCTCGATGTCGGGCAGGGCCATGGCGTTGTCGAACGCCGCGGGGGAGCCGATGGACCTCGACAGCACGCCGGGGTCGCCCTTGCCGCAGTAGCGGCCGGCCTGCTCGCACAGGGCCTGGCGGGCGATGTGGGCGGCCAGGGTGGAGCCGTTTCCCGGCAGGGCCAGGCCGAGGGCCTTCAGCAGGCAGTTCATGAAGTTCGCGGTCTACATGCCCGCGCAGGATCCGCAGATGGGGCAGGCCGCCTCCTCGATCCGGGCCCTCGCCCGGCGCCGCAGTCACGGCGGTGACCAGTTCCAGAATAGCGTTCACGCCTGGTCAATGCAACGAACAGCACAGGCGACGTTGCGTTACCTTCAGGACTGTTGCAATGATTTTCATGGTTTCACCTGCGGTGATGCTGTTCGGACGCAACGAGTGTGTTGCCAGATCCTTGAACGCAACGTAGCTTTTGCGTTGTCGGAAACAACACGCCGCAAGGAGAACACGATGAACACCTTCCCGACCCCCGCCCCGATCACCGCCGCCTTCACCGTCCCCGCCGGCCGCATCCAGGTCATCGCCGCCGACCGCACCGACACCACCGTGCAGATCCGGCCCGCCAACCCCGGCAAGGGCCGCGACGCCAAGGCCGCCGAGCAGGCCAGCGTCGAGTTCACCGACGGCGTCCTGCAGGTGCGGGCCGCGACCGGCCACCCCTACCTCGGCGGCTCCGGCGCCATCGAGGTCACCGTCCAACTGCCCGCCGGCTCCACCGTCCAGGCCAAGGCCGCCGCCACCGAGTTCCGCGCCGTCGGACGCCTCGGCGAAGTCGCCTTCGACGGCGCCTACCAGCACATCAAGATCGACGAAGCCGCCGGCGTCCACCTCACCGCCACCGACGGCGACGTCGAAGTCGGCCACCTGTCCGGCCCCGCCCAGATCAGCACCGCCCGCGGCGACATCCGCATCAACCAGGCCACCGGCGGCGCGGTGGAACTGCGCACCCAGTCCGGCGACATCACCGTCGCCGCCGCCCCCGGCGTCTCGGCCTC
>NZ_JBGNUT010000027.1:0-144207 GCF_041951385.1 Actinomadura sp. NTSP31
CCCCCGCCGCCGTCTTCGCGCATGGGCTCCTCCCGGCGGGGGAGTGAGGTGGCGTGAGCGGACGGGACGCCGGCGCGGTCGCGCGCCGGGCGCTGGGCCTGGAGCGGTTGCGGCCGGGGCAGCGCGAGGCGATGGAGGCTCTCGCCGGGGGCCGTGACGCGCTGGTCGTGATGCCGTCGGGCGGCGGCAAGTCGGCCGTGTACGAGGTCGCCGGGATCATGCTGGGCGGTCCGGTCGTGGTGGTGTCCCCGCTGGTGTCGCTGCAGCGCGACCAGGCGCTGGGGCTGCGGGAGGCGGGGCTGGAGACGCACGTGCTGAACGCGTCGACGGGGCGCGGGCGGCGGGAGGAGGCCGAGGCGGCCCTGACCGGGACCGCGGCGGCGTTCGTGTTCATGGCCCCTGAGCAGCTGCTCCGCGACGACGTGCGCCGGTTGCTCACCGGTGCGCCGCCCGCGCTGCTGGTGGTGGACGAGGCGCACTGCATCTCGGCGTGGGGCCACGACTTCCGTCCCGACTACCTCCGGCTGGGCGCGGTCGTGGCGGCGCTTCCGGAACGGCCGGTGGTGGCGGCGTTGACCGCGACGGCGGCTCCGCCCGTCCGCGCCGAGATCGTCGAACGGCTGGGGCTGCGCGATCCGGCGGAGGTCGTCCGGGGGTTCGACCGGCCGGAGATCCGGCTAGCGGTGCGCAGGTTCCGGGACGCGGACGAGCAGTCCGGCGCCGTCGTGGAGGCCGCGCAGGAGTTCGAGGGCCCCGGCATCGTCTACGCGGGCACCCGCAGGGAAACCGTCCGGTACGCGGACCGGCTGGACGGCGCCCGTCCCTATCACGCGGGGTTGCGCAAGAGCGAGCGCGACGAGGTGCAGGCGTCGTTCATGGACGGCGCGACGAGGATCGTCGTGGCGACGAACGCGTTCGGCATGGGCATCGACAAGCCCGACATCCGCTTCGTCCTCCACGCGAACGTTCCGGGTTCGCTCGACGCGTACTACCAGGAGATCGGACGCGCCGGACGGGACGGCCGGCGCGCCGACGCGGTCTGCTTCTACCACCCTGACGACCTGGCCCTGCCGAAGTTCTTCACCGGTGGCCTGCCCGACGAGGACACGGTCGCGGCCGTGTACGGCGCGGTGAACGAGGGGCCGGTGACGCGCCGGGATCTGGCCCGGCGGGTCGGGGTCCCTGCTCGCCGGCTCGCCGTCGTCCTCGATCTGCTGGAGGAGGCCGATGCCGTGCGGCTGCGCAAGCGCGTCGGGCCCGTCCGCGACGCGCCCGGGGCGGAGGAGGTGGTCGCGAGGGTGACGCACCTTGCCGAGCAACGGCGCGATGTGGAACGGACGCGCATCGAGATGATGCGCCGCTACTGCGAGCTGACCGATTGCCGTCGCCGCTTCCTGCTGCGGTACTTCGGCGAGAGGTACGACAAGCGGTGCGGACGGTGCGACAACTGCGAGGCGGGACGCGCCGAAGCGCGCGCGGACAACCGGACGTTTCCGACGGGCGCGCAGGTGGAGCACCGCGAATGGGGTCACGGGCAGGTGGTGGACGGGGAAGGGGACCGCGTCACCGTCCTGTTCGACGATGTCGGCTACCGGGAGCTGCTCGTGGAGTCGGTCCTCGACCACGACCTCCTCAAGCGCATCTGACCGCCCGCGATCGCCCGCGTGCGAAACCGTTCGCGTTCAACCGGCCGTGATGCCGCGCTCGATCCGGGCGAGCCAGGCGTCCACCGGTCCGAAGGTGAGCAGGCCGCTGCCCGCGCCCGCGAGCTCCCCGGCGGCGGGCAGCAGGCGGCTGCGGGAGCGCTCCAGGAGCGGCGTGTCGCCGAGTTCCAGCGCGACCGCCGCCTCCAGGCAGCACATCGCCTCGTACATCAGGTCGGCGGGCGGCTCCGGCAGGCCGTGCAGCGCCGCCTTCGCCTCGTCCCGCCGCCCGGCGTTCAGGAGCGCGAACGGTTCGACCCAGTCGCGGTACGGCCCCCAGTCGTCGTCCATGTCGACCTCGACCCGGTTCCGGCCGTCGAGCAGGCGCGCGCTGAGCAGCGCGAGAGGCAGCAGGCCCGCCGACAGCCCGGGCATTCCGGCGCCGTCCAGGGACCTGGCCGCAGTCCGGTACGCCGCCTCCGTCTCCGCCACTGAGGCCTGCCCGGACGCGGCCAGCCGCAGCGCCGCGTACCACTGCGTGAACACCCCGACCAGCGGGCGTTCGTGGCGTTCGGCGAGCCGCTCGACCTCGGCCGCGTGGCGGTCGGCGGTCGCGAAGTCGGCGAGCGCGCCGCGGGCCTGGACCCGCACGAGGTGCCCGAGCACCTCGAAGCTCGCCAGGCCGTGCCGGGCCGACAGCTCGACCAGCTCGGCGCCGATCGCGTCCCTGCGGGCGGCGAGCCCAGCCCGCGTGCACGACTGCATGAACGCGCCGTTGAGCGCGAACGCCAGCACCGCCGGATCGTCCAGCCGCCGCGCCAGCGCCTCCGCCTCCGCCGCTGCCTCCGGGCCCCGCGGCGACCGGGTCCCGCGCATCTCCAGCGCGATCGTGGACAGCAGCCGCGCCCGCGTCGCGTCGTGCGCGGGCTCCGGCGGCAGCCCGGCCAGGGCGCGTTCGGCCGCCGCGACGATCCGGCGTGCGAGCTCCGGGTCGTCGCTGCGCGTCCACACCGCCGGGACGTCGTAGGCGCCGATGACGCGGGCGGTCAGCTCCGGGTCGCCGAACTCCTCCGCCGCGGCGACGGCCGCCAGCCGGTGCCCCCGCGCCGCCTCCAGGCCGGGGCCCCCGGTCACCGCGAGGTCGCGGATCAGGCCGATCGTGGAGTCCAGGCGGGTGCGGGCGCTCGCGGCGACCGTGCGGTCGTAGTCGGCCGCCGCCCGCGTCCACAGCCGCGCCGCCGCCGACTCCGGCTCGGCCGGCCGGTCCAGGCCCGGGTCCTGGGCGAGCACGGCCGACTCCATCCGCCGCAGCTCGGGCCCCGGGTCCAGGCCGAGCTGCCCGGCGAGGATGTCGCGGGCCCGGCGCAGCACCGCCAGCGCGTCGGCCTGCCGTCCCGTCCGGTACAGGGCGAGCGCCAGCAGCCGCCAGCCGGATTCCCGCCACGGATGCTCGCTGACGTGGGCGTCCAGGTCCGGGACGGTCTCGGCGGCCAGCCCGGCGTCGAGCCGCGCCTGCGCCCGCCGCTCCACCGCGTGCAGCCGCAACTCGGCCAGCCGGGAACGCTCCGCACGGGTCCAGTGCTCGTCGGTGAAATCGGCGTAGGCGGGCCCGCGCCACCAGCCCAGCGCCTCGTCCAGCGCGGCCTGCGCACGGCCGGGCGGCAATTCGGCGGCGGCGGAGACGGCCTGCTCGAACCGCCAGGCGTCCACGTCGCCCGGCTCCGCGCGCAGCGCGTACCCCGGCCCCTCGGTGACCAGCAGCCGGGACGGCGTGCGCGGCGGGCGGTCGGGCTCCAGCGCCCGGCGCAGCGCGGCCACGAACGTCCGGACCGCGCCCACCGCGCCCGGCGGCGGCACGTCCCACAGGTCGTCGACCAGCAGCCCGACCGGGACGACCCGGCGGCGGGCGATGATCAGCCGGGCGAGCACGGCGCGGTGCCGCGGCCCCTTCAGGGCGATCGGTGCGCCCGCCGCGTCCCAGGCCGTCACCGGCCCCAGCACCCCGAACACGACCCCCACCCGTCTCGCCCTTCCCCGCCGGCCGCCCCTCGTCACGGTAGCGCGCTGACCGGATGCTCATTCGCGCCCCCCAACCTGGGGATAACCGCTCATGAAGGAGAAGGACCACACCATGACCACGACGATCAACGGTTTCGACTACCAGCGGGTCACCGTCGCCGACGGCGTGTCCCTGAACGCGGCCGTCGGCGGCTCGGGCAGCCCGGTCGTGCTGCTGCACGGCTTCCCGCAGACGCACCTGATGTGGCGGCACGTCGCCGCCGACCTGGCCGCCGACCACACCGTGATCTGCCCGGACCTGCGCGGGTACGGCGCGAGCGACAAGCCGGACGAGGCCGGCCCGGACACCTACTCCAAGCGCACCATGGCCGCCGACACCGTCGCGCTCGCCCGCGCGCTCGGCCACGAGCGCTTCGCGCTGGCCGGACACGACCGCGGCGCCCTGGTCGCCTTCCGCGCCGGCCTGGACCACCCGGACACGATCACGCATCTGGCCTGCCTGGACGTGCTGCCCACGCTGGAGATGTGGGACGCGATGCACGGCGTGAGCGCCGCCGTCGGCTTCCACCTCTACCTGATGGCGCAGCCGCCCGGCCTGCCCGAGCAGATGATCGCCGCGACCGCCGACGCGTTCTTCGGCCACTTCCTCGACGTCTGGGGCGCCGGCCCGGACGCGATCCCCGCCGACGTCCGCGCCGCCTATCTGGACGCCTGCCGCGCCGCCGTCCCGTCGATCGTCGCCGACTACCGCGCGTCCGCCGGCATCGACGTCGAGCACGACCAGGCCGACCGCGACGCCGGCAACCGGCTGCGGATGCCGGTCGCCGTCCTGCAGCAGGACTGGGGCGCCGCGCTCGGCTACGACGCGCGGGCCCTGTGGTCCGCCTGGGCGCCGGACCTGGTGCACGCGACGGTCGACCACGGCCACTTCATGGCCGAGCAGGCGCCCGCCGAGATCGCCAAGGCCCTCCGCGACCTGCTGGCGCGCTGAGCCGTCGCGGCGCGCTGAGCCGTCGCGGCACGCCGAGCCGTCACACGCTGAGCCGTCGCGCGCGGGGGCCGTTCAGTCGGACAGCCAGTCGAGGATGCGGCGGTTCACGTCGGCGGGACGGTCCAGCTGGAGGAAGTGGCCCCCGCCGGCGACGAGGTCGGCGCGCGAGCCGGGCGGGAGGGCGGCCAGGACGGCGCCGAGGTCGCCTCCGGGGGCGACGATGTCGGGCCCCAGGCAGCCGTCCTCGGAGCCGTGCAGGTAGAGGACGGGGCGTTCGCCCACCGACGAGGCCGCCTTCTGCTCGGCGGCATAGCGTTCGATGTGGCGGGACGGGTCGAGCATCGCGCGGTAGTAGCCGATCGCGGCCGCCAGGTTGTCCGGCGCGGCCAGGCAGTCCATGACGTGGTCGACGTCTTCGGCGGCGTAGCCGGAGTCCTTCGGCGACCAGTCCCGCCATAGGCCCTCGATGAAGGAGCGGTTGACGGCCGCCTCCGCCAGCGGCGTCTGGAAAAGGAAGATGTAGAACGAGCGCTTGAGCTGCTCGTAGTCGAAGAAGGCCGTGACCATCACCGCGAGAGGCGGGACGGACATGGCGACGGCCTTGCGCCAGCGGCCGGGGGCCGCCGCGGCGGCGCCGTAGGCGGCGAAGGCGCCCCAGTCGTGCCCGATGACGACGGCGTCGGCGCCGCCGCCGAAGGCCTCGTGCAGGGCGTTGGCGTCGGCGGCGAGGGCGCCGCCCTGGTAGGCGCCGTCCTCGGGGACGGACGTGGGGGCGTACCCGCGCATGAAGGGCGCGACGGCGCGGTGGCCGGCGGCGGCGAGTTCGGGGAGCAGGTGCCGCCAGGTGTGCGCCGAGTCCGGAAAGCCGTGCAGGCACAGCGCGAGCGGCCCGTCCTCGGGCCCCGCCGCGAAGTATCCGAACTCCAGCCCGTTCGCCTTGACCGATCCGGTCGTGATGTCGCCCATGCGGGTGATCGCCTCCTTCGTCCCGCCGCGACGCTACCCCGGCGCGTCCGCGGCGGATCGGGCCGGCTGCGGTTACCGGACAGCATCGCTACGGATACATGTGTCTGAATACGTATTTACATCGAATTCCGTTGTCATCTAGCATCAGGACAACTGGATCGCTCAGATTTTGTGGGCGTCCTCGAGTCATGACAAGGGAAGCGTGATGACGGAGCCGGACAGGACCAGCCAGCAGAACGAACCGATGCAGAGGGCGGCCCGCGACCACCTGTGGATGCACTTCGCGCGGCACTCGGCGTCGCAGGAGGGCGCCGAGATCCCGATGATCGTCCGCGGCGAGGGCCCGTACGTCTACGACGCGGCGGGCCGGCGCTACCTCGACGGGCTGTCCGGGCTGTTCACCGTCCAGGCCGGGCACGGCCGCGAGGAGCTGGCGCAGGCCGCCGCCAAGCAGGCCGCCGAGCTGGCCTATTTCCCGATCTGGTCGTACGCGCACCCGAAGGCCGTCGAGCTGGCCGAGCGGCTCGCCGGGCTGGCGCCGGACGGCCTGGACCGGGTGTTCTTCACCACCGGCGGCGGCGACGCCGTGGAGAGCGCCTGGAAGCTCGCCAAGCAGTACTTCAAGCTGACCGGCAAGCCGACCAAGCACAAGGTGATCAGCCGCGCGGTCGCCTACCACGGCACCCCGCACGGCGCGCTGTCGCTGACCGGCCTGCCGGGGCTGAAGGTGCCGTTCGAGCCGCTGGTGCCGAGCGCGTTCCGGGTGCCGAACACCAACATCTACCGGGCGTCCGAGCACGGCGACGACCCGGAGGCGTTCGGCCGCTGGGCCGCCGACCGGATCGAGGAGGCCATCGAGTTCGAGGGGCCGGACACCGTCGCGGCGGTGTTCCTGGAGCCGGTGCAGAACTCGGGCGGCTGCTTCCCGCCGCCGCCCGGCTACTTCCAGCGCGTCCGGGAGATCTGCGACCGGCACGACGTGCTGCTGGTGTCGGACGAGGTGATCTGCGCGTTCGGCCGCCTCGGCACCATGTTCGGCGCTCAGCGGTTCGGCTACACGCCCGACATCATCACCTTCGCCAAGGGCGTGACGTCCGGGTACTCGCCGCTCGGCGGGATGCTCGTCGCCGACCGGCTGTTCGAGCCGTTCAAGCACGGCACGACGATGTTCGCGCACGGCTACACCTTCGGCGGGCACCCGGTGTCGGCGGCGGTGGCGCTGGCGAACCTCGACCTGTTCGAGCGCGAGGACCTGCTCGGCCACGTGATGCGCAACCGCGACGCGTTCCGTGCGACGCTGGAGCGGCTGGGGGACCTGCCGATCGTCGGGGACGTCCGCGGCGACGGCTACTTCTACGGCATCGAGCTGGTCAAGGACAAGAACAGCCGGGAGACCTTCGACGACGACGAGTCGGAGCGGCTGCTGCGCGGCTTCCTCGACAAGGCGCTGTACGAAGCGGGGCTCTACTGCCGCGCCGACGACCGCGGCGACCCGGTCGTCCAGCTGGCACCGCCGCTGATCTGCGACCAGTCGCACTTCGACGAGATCGAGCAGATCCTGCGGTCGGTCCTGACGGAGGCGTGGGCGCGGCTCTGATCCTTCCGGGCGCGCCCGTGCCCGGTGCGGGGTGGGCGCGCCCGGAAGCACGGAACGAACCACCTCGAACGTGCGGAACCGCCCCGGACCGCCGGGGAGGGGCTACGCTCGGGGGCGGTGTGATGCGGGTCACCGCGCCGTCCGGTGTCGGTCATGCACTTTACTTTGAGACAGTGCATGTAAACCGAATCACGTTCGGACGAGGTGATAGCACGTGCTCACGGTCGAGGACATCAACCTGACGGACTGGGAGTTCTGGCGCCGGCCGCACGACCAGCGGCACGAGGCGTTCAAGGCCCTGCGATGGCATCCCGAACTCGTCAGGTTCGAAGAGCCGGACATCATCATCGCGCCGCAGGGGCCGGGCTACTACGCGCTCACCCGGCACGCCGACGTCGTCGAGGCGTCCCGCCGGCCGCAGGACTTCTGCTCCGGCCGCGGCGCCATCAGCATCCCGGACATGCCCGGCGACATGCACGAGTACTTCGGCTCGATGATCAGCATGGACGACCCGCGGCACGCCAAGATCCGCCGGATCGTGTCCCGGGCGTTCTCGCCGCGGATGATCCAGCGGTTCGAGGACCGGGTCGAGGCGGTCGCCGCCGAGATCGTCGGCAGCGTCGCGGCCGGCCGCGGCAGCGGCGACTTCGTCGCGGACGTGGCCGCCCGGCTGCCCCTGAAGATCATCTGCGACATGATGGGCATCGCCGAGGACCAGTACCAGACCGTCCTGGACGCGACCAACGTCATCCTCGCGGGCAACGACGCCGAGTTCGTCCCCGCCGGCGACCCCGAGCAGCTCGCCCTCGCGCTGCTCACCGCGGGCGAGACGCTGCGCGGCCTGGTCGAGGAGCTCGGCCGGCGGCGCCGCGAGGACCCCACCGACGACCTGACGTCCGCGCTGGTCAACGCCAACATCGACGGGGAGTCGCTGACCGACCAGGAGCTGGGGTCGTTCTTCATCCTGCTCGTCGTCGCCGGCAACGAGACGACCCGCAACGCCATCGCGCACGGCCTGGACCTGCTCACCCGCAACCCCGACCAGCGCGCCCTGCTCACCGAGGACTTCGACGGCCGCATCGCCGGCGCCGTCGAGGAGATCGTGCGGTACGTGTCGCCGGTCATCTGGATGCGCCGCACCGCGACCCGCGACACCACGCTGAACGGCCACGAGATCAAGGAGGGCGACAAGCTCGTCCTCTACTACTGGTCGGCGAACCGCGACGAGTCGGTCTTCACCGACCCGGAGAGGTTCGACATCCTGCGCGACCCCAACCCGCACGTCGGGTTCGGCGGCCCCGGCCCGCACTTCTGCCTGGGCGCCCACCTGGCGCGCCGGGAGGTCACCGTGATGTTCCGCGAGCTGCTGGCCAAGGTGCCCGGGATCAAGGCGGGCGAGCCCGACCGGCTGGAGTCCAACTTCATCAACGGGATCAAGCGCCTGCCCTACACGGTCTGAACCCGCGGGGCGGACCCCCTTGACGCCGGTGCCGGCTTTGTCACGATGGCGGAGGGCCCGCCATGCGGGACGGCCCAGCGCGGGAGGCGACAATGAGGACCGGCACCATCCGCCCCGAGGACCTGGACCTGTCCGACCTGGAGTTCTGGGCGCGGCCGCTGAGCGAGCGCAACGCGGCGTTCACCGCGCTGCGCTCGCTCGACCGGCCGGCGTTCTTCGCCGAACCGGACATGTCGTTCATCGGCGCCGAGAGCGGGCCCGGCTACTACGCGCTGGTCCGGCACGCCGACGTCGTCGAGGCCAGCCGCACGCCGCAGGTGTTCTGCTCCTCCCGCGGCAACATCGCGGGCACCTTCGATCCGCCGCCGGAGTTCCTGGAGTACTTCGGCTCGATGATCAACATGGACGACCCGCGGCACGCCCGGCTGCGCCGGATCGTCTCGCGCGCCTTCACCCACCGGATGATCGCCAAGATCGAGGACGACATCGGCCGGGCCGCGGTGCGGATCATCGAGGACGTCCGGCCGGCCGGGGGCGGCGACTTCGTCACCGAGGTCGCCGCCCGCCTCCCGCTGAAGATCATCTGCGATCTGATGGGCATCCCCGAGGAGCACTACCAGCGGGTCTTCGACCTGTCCAACACCGTGATCGGCGCCTTCGACCCCGAGTACGTGCCCGACTTCGCCGAGGTCGCCGCGGCGATCCTCGCGGCCGCCGAGGAGCTGCGCGGCATGGTCCGCGACCTCGCCGCCGAGCGGATCGAGCGGCCCGCCGACGACCTCACCACCGCCCTCGTCCACGGCAACGTCGACGGGGAGTCGCTGACCGACCAGGAACTCGGGTCGTTCTTCATCCTGCTCGTCGTCGCCGGCAACGAGACGACCCGCAACGCCATCGCGCACGGCCTGAAGCTGCTCACCCTCAACCCCGGGCAGCGCGACCGCTGGAAGTCCGACTTCGACCGGTACGCCCCGACGGCGGTCGAGGAGATCGTCCGCCTGGCCAGCCCCGTCACGTTCATGCGCCGGACGGTCACCCGCGACTACGAGCTGAACGGGCAGCGCTTCAAGGACGGCGACAAGGTCCTCATGTACTACTGCTCGGCCAACCGCGACGAGGCCGTCTTCCCCGACCCGGACGCCTTCGACATCACCCGCGACCCCAACCCGCACCTCGGCTTCGGCGCCGCGGGCCCGCACTTCTGCCTCGGCGCCCACCTGGCCCGGCAGGAGATCACGGTGATGTTCCGCGAGCTGTTCCGGCGGCTCCCGGACGTCCGCTCGACCGCGCCACCGGAACGGCTCTACTCCAGCTTCATCAACGGCATCAAGCACCTGCCCTACGAGTTCTGACCGGCCGGGAAGGGCCCCGCGTTAGCGGAGCTCGCGCTTGAGGATCTTGCCGGTGGCGGTCATCGGCAGCTCGTCGCGGAACTCCACGATCCGCGGGTACTTGTAGTTGGCGAACTGCTGTTTGCCCCACGCGATCAGCTCGTCCTCGGTCACCGTGGCGCCGGGCTTGCGGATCACGTACGCCTTGACCTCCTCGCCGTGGCTCGGGTGCGGGACGCCCACCACGGCGGCCAGCGAGACGTCCGGGTGGGTCATGAGGACCTCTTCCAGCTCCCGCGGGTACACGTTGTAGCCGCCCCGGATGATCATGTCCTTGGAGCGGTCGATGATGTAGTAGTAGCCGTCCTCGTCGCGGCGCGCGACGTCGCCGGTGCGGAACCAGCCGTCCCTGATCGCCTCGGCGGTCGCCTCGGGCCGGTCGTAGTAGCCCTTCATGACGTTGTGGCCGCGCACGGCGATCTCGCCGGGCCCCTCGCCCTCGACGTCCTTCCACTCGTCGTCGACGAGCTTCATCTCCACGCCCCAGACCGGCAGCCCGATCGAGCCCGGCCTGGTCGGCCGGTCCGGGCGGTTGAACGAGCAGACCGGCGAGGTCTCCGACAGCCCGTAGCCCTCCAGGACGTTCATCCCGAACTTCTCGCGGACGCCCTTGATGACCTCCATCGGCAGCGCCGCGCCGCCCGACACCGCGACCCGCAGGTTCTCCCGGATCGCCGCGACGTCCTCGGCGGAGGTGTCGTCGCTCAGCAGCGCCCAGTACATGGTCGGGACGCCGGCGAAGATGGTCACCTTCTCCTTCACCATCAGCTCGACCGCCTCCTTGGCGTCGAACCGCGGCTGCATGACGAGCGTGCCGCGCCGGTAGAACCCGACGTTCATCACGCAGGTCTGCCCGAAGATGTGGAAGAGGGGCAGCGTCACCAGCGACGTGTCGTGCAGCGTCCGCGCGAAGAGCGTGTCGTCGACCATCGCGTTCATCAGCAGGTTGCCGTGGGTCAGCTCGGCGCCCTTCGGCTGCCCGGTCGTCCCGCTGGTGTAGATGATCACCGCGGTGTCGGTGCCCTCGGTCCGCTCGGTCTCGAACGTGCCGGGGTGGCCGGCGAGCGCCGCCCAGAACAGCTCGGCGCCCTCGATCGGCGACTCGGCCGCGGCCGGGTTCGCCGGCAGCAGGAAGAAGTGCTCGCAGCCGGGGGCGTTCTGGAACCCGGCGTGGCCGGTCTCGCCGAGCGGCAGCTGCGGCGTCCCCTCGAAGCAGAAGAACGCCTTGGCGTCGGAGTCGCTCAGGTGGTAGGCGATCTCCCGCGGCTTGAGCAGCACGTTCAGCGGGACGACCACCGCGCCCGCCTTCAGCGCCCCGAAGTAGACCATCGGGAAGTACGGCAGGTTCGGGCTGGACAGCGCGATCTTGTCGCCGGGGCCGATGCCGCGCGCCCGCAGCAGGTTCGCGACCTGGTTCGCGACCTGGTCGACGAAGGAGTAGGAGAGCCGCAGGTCGCCGAACACGACGGCGTCGCGGTCGGGCGTCTCCCTGGCGGCGTCCTCCAGCAGCACGGACAGGTTGAGCATGGCACTCCTCGCGCGGGACCGGCCGGTTTGTTACCGAGGAGTCTATGACCAGGTGGCCAGGCGGGACGCGCGGTCCCGCCCGGCCACGGGGTGCGGGCGCCCGGAGCGGCGGGCCCGCGGAGGGGCGGTCACCGGACGGGCGCGGGGGAGGTCACCCGAAGTCGACGTCCGAGCACTGGTAGAAGGCGTTTCCGGTGTCGGCGATGTCCCAGACGGCGAGGATCATTTGCCGGCCGTGCTTGGCGGGCAGCGTGCCGCTGTGGCTGACGTCGTACGCCGGGCGCTGGCCGCCATAGTTCACCTGGAGGAACGGCGCCAGGTCGAGCTGCGCGCGGGTGAGCGGCCGGGTGGGGTCCCAGCCGTCACGGGTGATGAAGTAGCGGAACGACGTGGTGGCGTGGGCGGCGGTGAGGTGCCAGGTGAAGGTGTACGGCCCGCCGGCCACCTTCGTGGCGGGCCAGGTGCCGCCGCGCGGGTCGTCGAGCGGGGCCCAGCGGCTGTCGCCGGCCGCGCAGAGCGTCCCGTCGGCGGGGCCGGACTGGGGGAAGCCCTTCGGGCCTTCGGTGCTCTGCGGTTCCCACTGGATGGGCCCGCAGTTCTGCACGGCGCCCTGCTTGCAGAGGAGCGCCCGGCTGGGCGGGCTGTTGGTGTAGCCGTGGGCGAGTGCGGGAGCGGCGGTGAGGAGGGTGGCGCCGGCGCCCAGGGCGGCGGCGACGGCGAGGGTGGACTTGCGTGGCATGCGCGTCTCCTTGGCGGGGGTGGCCCCCTCTGGATGAGGGGGCGGGAGCGAGCCTCGGCCGGAGTCTCCAATAAATAGGAAAGTTTCCTTTTGGTAGAGGATGAGCGTCCGGCACCGCCCCGTCAACCCCCCGGCCGGCCCGGCCGAGCCCCCGCCGCAAGGCTTGCGGTTGCGCTACTCTTGATGTATGTCGGCCAGGCTGCTCCTTCGACGACCACGTTGACGCATCGACGTCGACGTGGTGGCCCCTCCTGCGCGAGGGGTCGTTTCATGTGGCGGAGAGCCCGTTGGCCCTGTGAACCTCAGATGAATACCGGAGCGGAAGCGTGAGCAGCGACGAACCCACCCGCGGAGCCGCGGGGGGTACAGGGGGGTCGTCCCCCCTGACCGAGACGTACGACCCACGGGCGGTTCAGGACAAGTGGCAGGCCCGCTGGGCGGAGCTCGACCCCTTCGCGGCCGAGGAGAAGGACGACGGCCGCGAGCGGCGCTACGCGCTGGACATGTTCCCCTACCCCAGCGGTGACCTGCACATGGGGCACGCGGAGGCGTTCGCCATCGGCGACGTCGTCGCCCGCTACTGGTTCCAGCGCGGCCACAACGTCCTGCACCCCATCGGCTGGGACTCCTTCGGCCTGCCCGCCGAGAACGCCGCCATCAAGCGCGACTCGCACCCCGCCGAGTGGACCTACGCCAACATCGAGACGCAGGCCGCCTCCTTCCGCCGCTACGCCCCGTCCTTCGACTGGACGCGCCGCCTGCACACCTCCGACCCGGAGTACTACAGGTGGACGCAGTGGCTGTTCCTGCGCTTCTACGAGCGGGGCCTGGCCTACCGCAAGGGCGGCCACGTCAACTGGTGCCCGAAGGACCAGACCGTCCTGGCGAACGAGCAGGTCGTCGGCGGGCACTGCGAGCGCTGCGGCGCGCTGGTCGAGAAGCGCGTGCTGACCCAGTGGTACTTCAAGATCACCGACTACGCGGACCGGCTGCTGGACGACATGGCGCAGCTGGAGGGCAAGTGGCCCGAGCGCGTCCTGCTGATGCAGCGCAACTGGATCGGCCGCTCCACCGGCGCCGACGTCGACTTCGCGATCGAGGGCCGGGACGAGCCCGTCACCGTCTACACCACCCGTCCCGACACGCTGTTCGGCGCCACGTTCATGGTGGTCGCAGCCGACGCCGCGCTGGCCGAGGAGGTCTGCCACCCCGACCAGCGCGCCGCGTTCGAGGCCTACCGCGAGGAGGTCTCGCGGGAGAGCGAGATCGAGCGGCTGTCCACCGAGCGCGAGAAGACCGGCGTGTTCCTGGGCCGCTACGCGGTCAACCCGGTCAACGGCGAGCGGCTGCCGGTCTGGGCGTCGGACTACGTGCTGGCCGAGTACGGGCACGGCGCGATCATGGCGGTGCCCGCGCACGACCAGCGCGACCTGGACTTCGCGCTGAAGTTCGGGCTGCCCGTCCGCGTCGTGGTCGAGACCGGGCTGCCCGACCCCGCCGAGACCGGCATCGCCACCCCCGGCGACGGCCGGCTGGTCAACTCCGGCCCGATCGACGGGCTGGGCAAGGCCGACGGCATCGACCGGATCATCGAGGTGCTGGACGAGCGCGGAACCGGACGCGCCTCCGTCAACTTCCGGCTGCGCGACTGGCTGGTGTCCCGGCAGCGGTTCTGGGGCTGCCCGATCCCGATCGTGCACTGCGCGGCGTGCGGCGAGGTCCCCGTCCCCGACGACCAGCTGCCCGTCCGGCTGCCGGAGAACCTGCGCGGCGCCGACCTGGCCCCCAAGGGCACCTCGCCGCTGGCCGCCGCGTCCGAGTGGGTCAACGTCGCGTGCCCGAAGTGCGGCGGCGCCGCCAGGCGCGACACCGACACCATGGACACCTTCGTCGACTCGTCCTGGTACTACTTCCGGTACTGCTCGCCCGGCTACGAAGAGGGCCCGTTCGACGTCGAGCAGGTCCGCAAGTGGATGCCGATCGACCAGTACACCGGCGGCGTCGAGCACGCGATCCTGCACCTGCTGTACAGCCGGTTCTTCACCAAGGTCCTGTACGACATGGGCATGGTCGACTTCACCGAGCCGTTCACCCGGCTGCTGAACCAGGGCCAGGTGATCCTGAACGGCAGCGGGATGTCGAAGTCGACCGGCAACCTGGTCGACCTGGGCGACCAGATCGGCGAGTTCGGCGTGGACGTCGTCCGGCTGGCGATGCTGTTCTCCGGCCCGCCCGAGGACGACATCGACTGGGCCGACGTGTCCCCGCACGGCATGTCCAAGTTCCTGACCCGGGTGCACCGCATCGCCACCGAGGTGTCCTGCGCGCCGGGCACCGACCCGGCGTCCGGCGACACCGAGCTGCGCCGGGCCACCGCCCGCACCGTCGACGAGGCCACGAAGATGGTCGAGACGCAGCGGTTCAACGTGGCGATCGCGCGGATCATGGAGCTGGTCACCGCGACCCGCCGGGCCATCGACTCCGGGCCCGGCGCCGCCGACCCGGCCGTCCGCGAGGCCGCCGAGGCGATCGCGGTGCTGCTGTCGCTGTTCGCCCCCTACACCGCCGACGAGGCGTGGGAGGTGCTCGGGCGCACCGCGCCGGTGATCCACGCGGGCTGGCCGAAGGCCGACCCGGCGCTGCTGGTCGAGGAGTCGGTGACCTGCGTCGTGCAGGTCGCCGGCAAGGTCCGCGACCGGCTGGAGGTGCCGCCCGGCATCGCCGCCGAGGAGCTGGAGCGGCTGGCGCTGGACTCGGCGAAGGTCCGGGACGCGCTGGGCGGCGCGGAGATCGCCAAGATCATCGTCCGCGCGCCGAAGATCGTGAACATCGTCCCGAAGCGCTAGCGGCGGCCTGAGACGCGCGGAGGCGGCCGCGGGGACCAGCCCCGCGGCCGCCTCTCGGTGCCGCTTCCGCGCCGGACGCGCGACGCGCCGTGCGCTACATCTTGCGCAGGACCGCCACGACGCGTCCGAGCACGGACGCCTCGTCGCCGGGGATCGGCTCGTAGGCCGAGTTCTGCGGCATCAGCCAGATGTGGCCGTCCCGGCGCTTGAAGGTCTTCACCGTCGCCTCGCCGTCGATCATGGCGGCGACGATGTCGCCCTGCTCGGCGACCGGCTGCTGGCGGACCACGACCCAGTCGCCGTCCGCGATCGCCGCCTCGATCATCGAGTCGCCGGTGACCTTCAGCAGGAAGTGCGTGCCCTCGCCGACGAGCTGCTTGGGCAGGGTGAAGACGTCCTCCACCGCCTCCTCGGCCAGGATCGGCCCGCCGGCGGCGATCCGGCCGACGAGCGGGACGTAGGCCGGGGCGGGCCGCGTCGCGGTCGGCTGGCCGCCCACCGCCTCGTAGGAGTCGGGCTCGGTGCGCACCGGCGTCGTGCCGGGGACCCGGACCTCGACCGCGCGCGGGCGGTTTGGGTCGCGCCGCAGGTAGCCCTTGCGCTGCAGGGCCCGGAGCTGGTGCGACACGCTGGAGGTGCTGGTCAGGCCGACCGCCTCGCCGATCTCGCGCATCGAGGGCGGATACCCCCGGCGCTGGACCGAGTCGCGGATCACCTCCAGCACCATGCGCTGCCGCTGGGTCAGGCCCGTTTCGTCCATGGGCCCGTCGGGCAGCTCCCGGACCTTGCTCATCGCTCGTCGCCTCCCGGGCGCCTCGGCTCCGTCACTCCTTGCAATGAACGCTATCGCGTCCGGACGAAATGATCAAACAATTGTTCGAAGATGTGCTCGCGTTTCGCGGGTGGGCTGCGGTACAACATCGTACAGGCGTTCGATCGAAAATCCATTCGAAGTCCAGGAGGGTGAGATGCCCGTTTCGTCGTCCGGGGAACGTGCTCCACTGCGCCTCACCCGCCGCGGGCGCGCCGTACTGGTCGCCTTCGCCGCCGCCTGCACGCTCGCCGCCCTGTGGCTGGACGGCGGCAGCGGCGCCTTCGCGGGCGGGCGCGCGCAGCACCACCGGCCGTCCGGGCACGTCCGGAGCACGGTCGTCGAGCCCGGCGACACGCTCTGGCGCATCGCCACGGACTGTGACCCCGGCGCCGACCCGCGCGTCACCGTCCAGCGGATCATCGACCTCAACGGGCTCGGCGGCGACCCCACGGTGCAACCGGGCCAGCAGCTCGTCCTGCCGGGCTGACCCGCCTCGCCTGGCCGGGATCGCCTGGATTGCCAGGATCGCGGCGCCCGGAACGGGGCCGCCCCGGCCGGGGTGCGGCGACACGCCCGGGGCCGCAACCGGATCGTCCGACGTGACCTGGATCTACGCGGCGGATGTGACGAGAGTCCGCTTCCGAGGCCCCGGATCAGGTTGCGTAGCCCTGCGTCGAGCCGTACGGTTGACCACAACATCTAGTAGTCACACTGATGTAAGTCACCCATATATGGCGTGCAGTCGGTGTGAGTCGTTTCCGTCAGGGGAGGGAAAGAGCGTGCACTGCCCGTTCTGCCGCAACCCTGACACCAAAGTGATCGACAGCCGTGCGACCGATGACGGCGGTGCCATTCGGCGCCGCCGCGCGTGCGCGGAATGCGGCAAGCGATTCACCACGCAGGAGAATGTGCTCGTGATGGTGGCCAAGCGCAGCGGGGTCACCGAGCCGTTCTCCCGGGAAAAGATCATCGCCGGGGTGCGCAGGGCCTGCCAGGGCCGCCCGGTGGACGAGCATGCGCTCGCGAAGCTGGGGCAGCGGGTCGAAGAGGCGATCAGATCGTCCGGATCCGCGGAAATCCCCTCGCACGAGGTCGGCCTCGCCATCCTCGGGCCGCTTCGCGAACTCGACGAGGTCGCCTATCTGCGATTCGCCTCGGTCTACCGGAGCTTCGAGTCGCTGGACGACTTCGCCAAGGAGATCGAAGCACTGCGGAAGGCCGGTTCCTCGGGGGAGCCCGGCCCGCCCCGGTAGGGGCGGTTCCGGAAATACCAGAAGCACATTGTGAAGGCGCCTCCGCGCGGGCATGGCCCGTGCGGCGGCGGAGTTGTTCCTGTACAGGGCCCGGCGGGAGGGCCCGGGAGGGGGAAGCCATGACGGAGACCGTCAGCGGGCCGACGCGGCGCGGCAAGGGAGGGCGCAAGGGGCTGAAGATGGAGCGGATCTTCACCACGCCCGGCGTTCACCCCTACGACGAGCTGCGCTGGGAACGCCGCGACGTCGTCATGACCAACTGGCGCGACGGCTCGGTCAACTTCGAGCAGCGCGGTGTGGAGTTCCCCGACTTCTGGTCGCTGAACGCCGTCAACATCGTCACGTCCAAGTACTTCCGCGGCGCCGTCGGCACCCCGCAGCGCGAGTGGAGCCTCAAGCAGCTCGTCGACCGCGTCGTCGGCGTGTACGTCCGGACCGGCCTCGAGAACGGCTACTTCGCCACCGAGCAGGACGCCGAGGTCTTCGAGCACGAGCTGAAGTACGCGCTGGTCCACCAGCTGTTCAGCTTCAACTCGCCGGTCTGGTTCAACGTCGGCACGAAGTCGCCGCAGCAGGTGTCGGCCTGCTTCATCCTGTCCGTGGACGACACGATGGAGTCGATCCTGGACTGGTACAAGGAAGAGGGCGTGATCTTCAAGGGCGGCTCGGGCGCCGGCCTGAACCTGTCCCGCATCCGCTCCAGCAAGGAGCTGCTGTCGTCCGGCGGCACCGCCAGCGGCCCCGTCTCGTTCATGCGCGGCGCCGACGCGTCCGCCGGGACGATCAAGTCCGGCGGCGCCACCCGCCGGGCCGCGAAGATGGTCGTGCTGGACGTCGACCACCCCGACGTCGCCGAGTTCATCGAGACCAAGGCGCGCGAGGAGAACAAGATCCGCGCGCTGCGGGACGCCGGGTTCGACATGGACCTCGGCGGCAAGGACATCGGCAGCGTCCAGTACCAGAACGCCAACAACTCCGTCCGCGTCTCCGACGAGTTCATGCACGCCGTCGAGTCCGACGGCGAGTTCGGGCTGCGCGCCCGGATGACCGGCGAGGTCGTCGAGACGGTCAAGGCCAAGGAGCTGTTCCGGCTCATGGCCCAGGCCGCCTGGGAGTGCGCCGACCCCGGCATCCAGTACGACGACACGATCAACGACTGGCACACCAACCCCGAGTCCGGCCGGATCACCGCGTCCAACCCGTGCTCGGAGTACATGTCGCTGGACAACTCGTCCTGCAACCTCGCCAGCATCAACCTGCTGAAGTTCCTCACCGGCGAGGGCACCTTCGACGTCGCGCGGTTCGTCAAGCTCACCGAGCTGATCATCACGGCGATGGACATCTCCATCACCTTCGCCGACTTCCCGACCGAGAAGATCGCGCAGACCACCCGCGACTACCGGCAGCTCGGCATCGGCTACGCCAACCTCGGCGCGCTGCTGATGGCGACCGGCCACGCCTACGACTCCGAGGGCGGCCGGTCCCTCGCCGCCGCCATCACCTCGCTGATGACCGGCGTCGCCTACCGCCGCTCGGCCGAGATCGCCGGGGTCGTCGGCCCGTACGAGGGCTACGCGCGCAACGCCGAGGGCCACAAGCGGGTCATGCGCAAGCACGCCGCCGCCAACGACGGCATCCGCGTCCTCGACGACATGGACCGGGCGATCCACGCCGCCGCCGCCAAGCAGTGGCAGGAGTGCCTGAAGGCGGGCGAGAAGCACGGCTACCGCAACGCGCAGGCGTCGCTGCTGGCCCCGACCGGCACCATCGGCCTGATGATGGACTGCGACACCACCGGCATCGAGCCCGACCTCGCGCTGGTGAAGTTCAAGAAGCTCGTCGGCGGCGGCTCCATGCAGATCGTCAACCAGACGGTGCCGCGCGCCCTGCGCATGCTCGGCTACCAGCAGGAGCAGATCGAGGCGATCGTCGAGTACATCGGCGAGAACGGCCACGTCGTGGACGCCCCCGGCCTGCGCCCCGAGCACTACGAGGTGTTCGACTGCGCGATGGGCGAGCGGGCGATCAGCCCGATGGGGCACGTCCGGATGATGGCGGCGACGCAGCCGTTCCTGTCCGGCGCGATCTCCAAGACCGTCAACATGCCCGAGCAGGCCACCGTCGAGGACATCGAGAAGGTGTACTTCGAGGGCTGGCGGCTCGGCCTGAAGGCCCTGGCGATCTACCGCGACAACTGCAAGGTCGGCCAGCCGCTGTCGGCCGCAGGCAAGAAGGAGGAGGCCAAGACCGAGGCCGCTCCCGCCGAGGTGCGGCCCGTCCGCAAGCGGCTGCCGAAGCAGCGGCCCGCCACCGTCACCCGCTTCTCCGTCGCGGGCGCCGAGGGCTACATGACCGCCTCGTCCTACCCGGACGACGGCGTCGGCGAGGTCTTCCTCAAGCTCGGCAAGCAGGGCTCCACCCTCGCCGGCGTGATGGACGCCTTCTCCATGGCCATCTCCATCAGCCTCCAGTACGGCGTGCCGCTGGAGACCTGGGTGGAGAAGTTCACCAACATGCGGTTCGAGCCCGCCGGGATGACCGACGACCCCGACATCCGCATGGCCACCTCGGTGATGGACTACATCTTCCGCCGCCTGGCGCTGGACCACCTGCCCTTCGAGGAGCGCGCGGGCCTCGGCATCTTCACCGCCGAGGAGCGCGCGATGCAGGCCAACGGCGAGGACCCGGCGTCCCTGCACGACGACGAGGTGATCGAGCACGAGACCCTCGCCCAGTCGGCGGAGATCACCCGCCCGGCGGCCCCGGCGTCCGCGCCCGAGGCGCGCTCCTCGATGGAGGTCATCGAGAGCCGCCAGGGCCGCACCGCCGACGCGCCGCTCTGCCTGACCTGCGGCACGAAGATGCGCCCCGCGGGCAGCTGCTACGTCTGCGAAGGCTGCGGCTCCACCAGCGGCTGCAGCTGATGCCGCACGCCGTTCGGGCGTGAATCGGAGTAATTGGAGCGGGGGAGTCGGCGTTGCGCCGGCTCCCCCGCTCCGGCTTTCCGGCGGCCGGGCGAAGCGGCGGGACCGGGCCGACCGAGGAAGAGCGGGCACGAGGGGGATCTGGACGCTGTCCAGGTCCCCCTCGTTCTGTGTGGGGGCGCGGTGGTGGGTCAGGGTTGGGGTTTGGGGTGTAGGCGGCGGTAGCCGGGGTGGACGTCGGGGCGCAGGCCCTGCTGGTCGGCGATGCGTCGTAGGAGCGCTTGGAGCCGGTCGTGTTCCTCGGGTGTGAGGGACTCGCAGATCTGTTGTTCGTGGTTCATGCCCACCTGGGCGAGTTCGGCGAGGAGGTCCTCGCCCTTGCCGGTGAGGTGCAGCGCGTAGATGCGGCGGTCGCTGGGGTTCCGGCGGCGCTCGATCAGGCCGCGCCCCTCCAGCTCGTCGGCGAACGGGACGAACCGGCTGGGCGGCATGCCCAGGTCGCCGGCGAGTTCGCGCTGGCTTCGGCCGGGGGCGGCGGCCAGCATGCGCAGCAGGCCGGCCTGCGGAGGTGTCAGGTCGAGGCCGGCGATCCGTTCGGCGAACAGGCCGGCGGCGTGCGCCCCGAGCTGGGCCAGCAGGAAGGCGACCCCCGTCCGGGGCGTGGGTGCGCTCGCGGTCATGGCGACATCGTAGCCGCTTGACAATCGTTTCACTTTGTAATCATTATCGAGTGTATACGGATCGTCGAGAGGGAGAGACCATGAACACCGAGACCGGCCGCCGCCCGCAGTCCGGGCCGCCGCTACTGCTGCCCGTCCTCGCCTTCACCGCGCTGACCGCCGCCTACGTGGTGGCCAACCGGTCCACGCCGCATCCGGACGCGTCCGGCGCCGAGGTCCTCCGGTACGCCCGGGACCACGGGACCGCGATCAAGGCCGGAACCTTCCTGCTGCTCGGGTCGGCGTTCCCGCTCACGGTGGCCGCCGGGACCCTCTACCGGCGACTCCGCGCGCTGGGCGTCACCGCGCCGGGGTCGGCGATCACGCTGGCCGGCGGGATCCTCGCGGCCGGCATGCTCGCGCTCAGCGCGATGTTCGGATGGGCGGGCGGCCGGCTGCCCGCGGACGCGAGCCCGGCGCTCGCGCGGGCCCTGGCCGATCTGTCGTTCCTGTCCGGCGGCCCCGCCTACGCGGCGACGTTCGCGCTGCTCGTCGCCGGTCTGTCGGTGACGGGGCTGTTCGCGGGGCTGCTGCCCCGGCCGGTCTCGTGGGTCGGCCTGGCGATCGCCCTGGTCGGCATGGCCGGGACGCTGACCCTGGTGGGCTCCGGGTTCGCCGTCCTGGTCCCGGTCGTCCGGTTCGGCGGCCTGCTGTGGCTGATCGCCGCCGCCGCGCTGATGCCGCGCACCCGCCACGACGTGCGGTCCCGCGCGGCGTGAGCGCGCTACCGCTGGGAGGCGCGGTCGGACGAGACGGCGCGGGCGAGGGCGGCGACGACGCTCGCGCACGCGTGCTCGACGGCCGCGATTCCCTTCTCCAGCGCCGGGTCGCGCTCGGAGACGGCCGCGACGAGGAACAGGCGGCCCGCGTCGCGGATCAGGCCGATGCTGTTGACCGTCCAGCGTCCGCCATGGACCTGCCGGGGCAGCCAGCCGTTCTTGAGCGCGACCTCCGCGCCGTCTTCGGCCGCGGCGCTCACTCCCCACGCCTGCTCGGGCGTCACCTCCGCCATCAGTCCCCGCAGGTAGCGGCGGCCGGCGGCGTGCAGGGGAGAGCGGCCGGAGGCGAGCGCGGCCAGCAGCCGGACCTGGTCGGCGGCGCCGGTCGTCGTCGACCCCCACGCGCCGCCCGGGCCGGGGTCGGTGTCGCGCAGGCCGAGCCTGCGGTTGGCGGACGCCAGCCCGGCCGCCCCGCCGATCTCGTTCCACAGCGCGCTGGTCGCGCCGTTGTCGCTGATTTTGATCGCCTTCTCGGCGAGCGCCCGCTCCGATGCGGTCAGGGCGCGTTCCTCCCGCTGGGCGCGCAGGAGCAGGGCGATGACGATGTCGACCTTGACGATGCTGGCGGTCGCCGTCCGCAGGTCGCCGTTGTAGGTGTAGCCGAGCCCCGTGGACACCTCCCGCACGGACACCGACAGGTCACCGGGCCTGTGCGCGAGGTAGCGGTCGAGGGCGCGGGTCAGGGCCGCGCGCTCTGACCCGCCGAACGCGGGAGTGGCGGACGGTGCGGGCATCGGCCTTCCGGTGGACGTTGGCGCCGGCGTGCGGGACGGGATCGTCGTCCGGACGACGGCGGACGAGCCTGCCGCCAGTATGGCGAGGGCGCCGGCCAGCGATGCGACCAGGAGCGCGACCGGTCTCATGGCGGCGGGGACGGGACGTCGGAATCCATGATCGTGAGTGTTCTGAGCGCGCCGTTACCTTGCCGTTAACCGATTTGCATGCACTGCATCCATTGCATACAATGGGCGCCGTGCAGGGTGACGTGGTGTATCGGCAGCTCCGCGACCTGATCGTCGCCGGGCGGTACATGCCGGGGGAGCGGCTCACCGAGTTGTCGGTGAGCGCGGCGCTGGAGGTGAGCCGCACGCCGGTCCGCGAGGCGCTCCGCCGGCTCGAGGGCGACGGGCTCGTCCAGGGGACCGGGCGGGGCGTCGTGGTGAACGCGCTGAGCGCGGAACGGCTGGCCCATGCCCACGAGGTGCGCGCCGCGCTGGAGGCGCTCACCGCCGAACTCGCCGCCGACCGGCAGCGGGCCGGCCGCGTCCCGCCCGCCGACCTGGCCGATCTGGAGCGGCACGCGCTGCTGATCGAGGACGTCACGGCGGCCGGTGACCTCGACCGGGCGGTCGCGCTCAACCGGGAGTTCCACCGCGGGATCGCCGAGCTGGCCGGCAACCCGATCGCGCTGGAGGCGCTCGACCGGCTGTGGGACCGGATCATCGTCTCGACGCGCGCGTCGCTCACCGCTCCGGACCGCCCGGAGACGGTGGCCGGCGAGCACCGCCGCCTGCTGCGCGCGATCGTGGACGGCGACCGGGCCCTCGCCGGGCGCATCGCCGGGGAGCACGCCCGCGCCACGAGCGCGACTCTCAACTGACCGCGACTTTCAACTGGCAGGGAGGACGTGCGATGCCCAAGACCCATCACTACGAGGTGACGGTGACCTGGTCGGATGACACCGGCACCAGTTCCTATCGCGCCTACGACCGGTCCCATGACGTGGAGGCCGCAGGAAAGGCGCCGATAGCGGGCAGTGCGGATCCGTCGTTCCGCGGCGACGCGTCCCGGTGGAATCCGGAGGAACTGCTCGTCGCGTCGCTGTCGCAGTGCCACATGCTGTGGTTCCTCGCCCTCTGCGCGGGCGAGCGGATCGTGGTCACGGCCTACACCGACCGCCCGCACGGGACGATGATCGAGACGCCGGACGGCGGGGGGCGGTTCGAGGAGGTCGTGCTGCGTCCCAAGGTGACCCTGGCGGATCCGGCCCGCGCCGGCGACCTGGGAAAGGTGCACGCGCAGGCCCACGAGAAGTGCTTCATCGCCAATTCGGTGAACTTCCCGGTCCGGCACGAACCTGAGACGGTGGCGGTCTGACGCGGCCGATGAGTGAGATGCTGGCGCGATGATCGGATCTCGCCAGCTCGAGTACTTCCGGGCCGTCGCACGCGAGCTGCACTTCACCCGCGCCGCCGAGGCGCTGCAGATAGCGCAGCCCGCGCTGTCCCAGCAGATCCGCAAGCTCGAACGGCAGCTCGGCATCGCGCTGTTCGAACGCAACAACCATCGTGTGGAGCTGACTCCGGCGGGCGCCGCCCTGCTGGAGCACGCCGAACGGATCCTCGCCGACATCGCGGCGGTCGAGGAGGAGATGAGCGGCTGGGCCGGCGGGACGCGCGGCCGCATCCGGCTGGGCGGCGCGCGCGGGCTGACGGCGCGGCTGGCGCGCCTGCTGGCCGCGTTCGCCGCCGAGTTCCCCGGCGTCGTCGTCGAACTGCTCGAGATGAACACCGAGGAGATGGTCGCGGGCCTGCACGGCGGACGGCTGGACGCGGCGACCCTCGTGCGGCTGCCCCCGCAGGAGGAGGGACGCCGGCTCGCCTCGCTGCCGCTCGGCGAGGAGCCGCTCGTCCTCGTCACGGCGGAGTCGGCGCCGCTGGCCGGCCGCTACCGCGTCCCGGTGCCGGCCCTGGACGGCATCGACCTCGTCTGCTACCCGCAGGGTTCGGTGATCCGGGAGATCGTGCTGTCGGTCCTCGCGGACGCCGGGGCGGCGGCGCGGATCCGGTTCGAGACCCGCGAGTACAGCACGGCGCGGGCCATGGCGAGCGTGGGCCTGGCCGCGGCCGTGATGCCGCGCTCGGTGGCCGAGGAGCCCGGGCTGCCGGTCGGCATCGTCCGGCTCGACCCCGAGCCGACCTGGGCGCCGTCGCTGGCGTGGCCGGCGGGGCGCCGGCCGGGCCCGGCGCTGGCGGCCTTCATCGCCTTCATGGAACGCCACCCGGAGCTCGCGTCGGTCGGAGGGCCATAAGCACGACGTTCATAAGCACGATGTTTGACCGATAGCTGTTTTATGTCTTGGACATCTGATGCGCCCGCACGCGACGATCGACGTGTTCCGCACAGCGCGGGGCTACTGGGACAGGAGCATCACGATGAACCGTGACGAGCGTGCACGCAGGGCTTATGAGGGCTTGATGGGCGTGCCGCCGGAGGAGGCGTTCGCCGATGTGCGGAGCGTGTCCCCGCAGATGTACGAGACGGTGCTCGAAGGGGCGTTCGGCGGCCCGCTGGCGCGTTCGGAGCTGAGCCGCCGGGAACGGGAGCTCGCGAGCGCGGCGATCGTGGCGTCCCTCGGAGGCGCCGACCGGCGCCTGGCCAGCCATGTGCGCGGGGCGCTCCACCAGGGGGTCGCGCCACACGAACTGCTGGCCCTCGCCGAGCACGTCGCGGTCTACGCGGGCTTCCCGCGCGCGTTGAACGCGCTGGACGTGGTCAACGAGGTGCTCCAGGAGGCGGGTGCTCCCGGGCAGCCCGCGCTGCACCGCGTCCAGCTGGCCGACCATGAAACCGTCGTGGCGCAGAAGGGCGACCGCGGTCCCGCGGTGATCCTTTCCCATTCCCTCGGTGTGGACTGGCGCATGTGGGAGCCGGTCATGGAGCGCCTGTCGCAAGGGCGCCGCGTCTTCGCCTACGACTTCCGCGGCCACGGCGGCGCGGCCGGCGCGCCCCGGCCCTTCACCATGGACGACCTCGCCCGGGACATGGGCGGCGTCCTGGACGCGTTCGACGTCGACCGGGCGCACGTCGTCGGGCTGTCCATGGGCGGCGGCATCGCGCAGACGTTCGCGGTGCGCTCACCGGAGCGGATCGAGTCGCTCGCCCTGCTGGCCACCACCGACCAGGCGTTCGCCGCGTTCGAAGGGCGCGCCCGCTCCGGCGAGGAGGACGGCATGGAGGCGCAGATCGTCCCGACCCTGACGCGGTGGTTCACCGCCCCCGCGCTCGCCACGAACGGGTGGGGCGTGCAGTACGCGCGGGAACTCATCCGGCGCTTCGACCCCGCCGACTGGGCCGCCGCCTGGCGCGCTTTCAAGGACGTCGACGTCGAGGGCAAGCTCGCCGGGCTCCAGGCGCCGACCCTGGTGCTGGTGGGGGAGGAGGACTACTCGACCACCCCCGAGGTCATGTCGGGGGTCGCCGAGCGCATCCCCGGGTCGACGTACCAGGTGCTGCCGGGCACGCCGCACATGCAGACGCTCGAACAGCCCGCCCTCGTCGCCGACGCGCTGGACCGCTTCCTCCCGGCCGACCGCTAGAACGAGAGGCGCGGAGACCGCCCGTCGGGACGGCTCTCCGCGCGCTCGCCCGTGCGGGGGAGCCGGGTGGTTCCCACGGGGGAGGCGGGCGCGGCGCCGCCGCTCGAAACTCTCCATCATGAGCAACGGGCTGCACACGCCGGTGAGCGGGACCGCCACACCGGTCGAGACGGACGGGATCGGCGCCAGATGGACTACGGTCCGCAAAGCGGCCGGCTACGGCGCCGCCCTCTCCCTGTCCCTCTACCTCGCGGTGAAGATCGTCTGGGTGGTGGCGGCGCTGCTCGGGCACACGCCGTCCGACTTCGGCGACGGCGACTGGATCCTGCTGAACACGGTCACCGTCGGCATGTCGGTCGTCGGCGTCGTCCTCGGGCTGGGCCTGGCGCAGCGATGGGGACGCCGCGTCCCGGCGCCGCCGCTGGTCTTCTGCGCCTGGACGGGCGCCGGGTTCCTCATCCCGATGATCCCCTACATGCTGCTCAGCGCCTTCGTGGGCGGGGACTCGGAAAGCGGCGGCTCCGGCGGGTCCGGCGGGTCGGACGCGGCGCCGTCCTGGGAGATGGTCTTCATCGGCGTGGGGTTCGCGGGCATGGCCGTGGGGCTGGCCGTCGGGCTCCCGATCTACATGCGGGAAAGGTGGCCGGCCGCGTTCCTCGGACGGGTCGGGGACCACGGGCCTGCGCTCCTCGGGCGGCACCGCCTCCGAGCCCTGAACGCCCTGGTCGCGGCACTGGCGCTCCTGTGGACGTACTGGGCGGCGGGCGGAACGCTCGGCATCGCCCACCCGGACATGATGGGCGCCAACGGGCGGCTGCTCGTCGGCAATTCCGCGCTCTGGGCCGTCATAGGCGCCGCTGCGGTCCGGGCTGTCGCCGCCGGACGCCCGAGGATTCCCCGGTGGATCCCGATGGCGCTGGGCTTCATCGCGTCGGGCTCGCTGTTCGCGTGGTCGGCGTGGAAGCTCCCCTGGGCGCTCCTCCACCCGGGCGGCTACACGCCCGTCGAGTACACGGGCGTTTCAGTGGCCGAGTACGGGCTGGGCATCACCGCCGGGATCACGATGCTCGCCGCGCTCCTGAAGGCGGCGCGACCCGGGTCGCGACCGGCGACCGCTCGCTAGGAGCCGCCCGCGATGATCGCCGTCAGGAGCAGGTCGAGGCGGGCGTCGCCGTGTCCGGGTCTCAGCCGGTGCCCGTGCGCGAGGGTGGCTAGGCCGTGCAGCGATCCCCAGGTCACCTCGGCGAGCGTCTCCACGTCCCGCCCGCCCGCGAGCGGCTCCAGCGCGGAGACGAACTCGCCGAAGGCCTCCCGCAGGGGCGCGGGCGACGCGCCGGTCCCGAACGTCACGTCGATCTGCTGGACGAACATCGCGTCGTACAGCGCGGGCCGTTCCCGGGCGAAGTCCAGGTAGGCCCCGGCCATGGCGCGCAGCGCCTCCTCCGGCGCCGGCCGGGCGGTCCGCGCCTCGCGCAGGAGGCCGGCCATCTCGCCGTACCCGTCCACCGCCACCGCCGCGACGATGGCGTCCTTGCCTTTGAAGTGGCTGTAGAGGACGGGCTGGCTGTACTCGACGCGTTCGGCCAGCCGCCGGGTGGTCACCGACTCCCAGCCCTCCGCCTCGGCCATCTCCCGGGCGGCCCTGACGATCAGCCGGTGACGTTCTGCTCGTTCGCGCTCACGGCGTTCTTGTACGGACACAGGGTGGACCCTAGCATCGCTAGACAAGCGAGCAAAGACAACATTCGGCTCGATGCACACGGGCGGACGCGGTCAGCGGACGCGCCCCCGAGGCTTGAGGGGCACGTCGGGAAGCGCCGGCGCCGGGATCGGAGGCCCGTCGTAGCCGTGCACGGCGCCGAACCGCTCGCCGGACGTCCAGTCCTCGCGCGCCCGGCGGATCTCCTCGCCCGACCGCGCGACGAAGTTCCACCACATGACCAGCTTCTCCTCGAACGGCTCGCCGCCCAGCAGGACGAGCCCGCTCGCCCCATCGGCGCGCAACCGCAGCTCCCGGCGGCCGCATCCGAGGTAGACCATCGAGCCCGGCTCCGCGCGCACCCCGTCCACCTCGGTGACGCCCGACATGGTGAGCACCGCGTACTCGAAGTCCGCCTCGACGGGCAGGCGCACGTCGGCGCCGTCCGCCAGGGTGATGTCCGCGCCGACGATGGGGCTGTACGCGGTCCCGGGTGAGACCGCGCCGTCGAGTTCGCCGAGGATCACCGTCCCGCCGAAACCCGGGCCGCGCACCACGGGGAGGTCACCGTGGTGCTCGAACGCCGGTTCGGTGCCGCGATGCGCGTCCGGCAGCGCCACCCACAGCTGCGCCCCGTGCAGCGTCGGCGCGTGGTCGCGCGGCGACTCCTCCGAGTGCGCGATGGCCCGCCCGGCCGTCATCAGCCCCAGCTCGCGCGGCCGGACGGCCTGCAGGCTGCCGAGGCTGTCGCGGTGCAGCACCTCCCCGGCGTGCAGCCAGCTCACCGTCTGCAGCCCGATGTGCGGATGCGGCGGCACCTGCATCCCGGGCTCGCCGGCTATGTCGTCCGGGCCGTAGTGATCGACGAAGCACCAGGCCCCGACCATCCGCCGGCCGAGGCTCGGCAGCAGCCGGCGGACGACCGTGCTCTCGCCGAGCGGCACCCGCCGCGGCGGGAGCACCTCGTGCACCGGCCCTCCGGCGACGTCCTCCCGGCCCCCGCACGTGACGGCCTTGGGCCGCACATCAAGATTGCTCACCGCACCGACTCCTTCATGAAGGCCACGCTACGGAACAGTCTGCGCGCGAACCCGACCGGGACCGACGACGTCCCCTTCCGCTTGGAGCGGAGCGCGGAATCGGGACCGGGGCGCCGGGGTTTGAAGGAACGTGATGCACGGTGAGTACAAGGTCCCCGGCGGCAAGCTCGTGGTCGCCGATGTCGACGTGGTGGACGGGCTGCTGCGCCGCCCGAGGATCAGCGGCGACTTCTTCATGGAGCCGGACGAGGCGCTGGAGGCCATCGACGCCGCCCTGGACGGGGTGCCCGCCGGCCTGGAGGCCAGGGAGATCGGGGCCCGCGTCCAGGCAGGGCTGCCGGCCGGGACGGTGATGCTGGGCATCACCGCCGAGGCCGTGGGCATCGCGGTGCGGCGCGCGGTCGCGCGGGCGTCGGACTGGCGCGACCACGAGTGGCGGCTGGTCCATGAGCCGCCGCAGGGCCCGGCGCTGCACATGGCGCTCGACCAGGTGCTCGCGGAGGAGGTCGGCGCGGGGCGCCGCCCGCCGACGCTGCGGGTGTGGGAGTGGGCGTCGCCGGCGGTGGTCATCGGCAGTTTCCAGTCGCTGCGCAACGAGGTCGACGCCGAGGAGGCCGGACGGTACGGCGTCGAGGTGGTGCGCCGCATCAGCGGCGGGGGCGCGATGTTCGTCGAACCCGGCAACACCATCACCTACTCGCTGTACGCGCCCGCGTCGCTGGTCGCGGGCATGTCGTTCGCCGAGAGCTACGCCTTCCTCGACGACTGGGTGCTCGGCGCCCTCGCCGAGCTCGGGATCCGGGCCTGGTACCAGCCGCTCAACGACATCACCTCCGACGAGGGCAAGATCGCCGGCGCGGCGCAGAAGCGGCTGGCCTCAGGCGCGGTGCTGCACCACGTGACGATGTCGTACGACATCGACGCCGCGAAGATGCTGCGGGTGCTGCGGATCGGCCGGGAGAAGGTGTCCGACAAGGGCATCGCCAGCGCCGCCAAGCGGGTCGATCCGCTGCGGCGGCAGACCGGCCTGCCCCGCGAAGAGATCATCGACCGGATGATCGCGCACTTCCGGAGCCGGTACGGCCTGGTCGCCGACGGGCTCACCGACGACGAGCTGCGCCTCGCGGACAAGTACGCGGCTGACAAGTTCACCACCCCCGAATGGACCGCCCGCGTCCCCTGACCCGCCCGGCCCGGTCACGGGTTCAAAGGGTCTGGCGCGTCCCGGTTCCTGCGGAACGGCGGACGGCGTCGAGGAGCCGGTGCACGTGCAGGCCCGTGTCGAAGCCCGGCACGGTACTGGCGCCCGTCCGGATGTCCTCGGCGAAGCGGGCGTAGAACTGCGCGACGTTGAGGACCTCGACCGTGCGCGCCTGCTCGGGGACCCATAGGTAGTCGTCCGGGATCGGCAGGTCCTCGCGGGGCGCTCCGCCGCCCCGGGCGCCGCGGAGCGCCAGGGCGCCTATCTGGACGCCCTCCTTGGCGCCGGGGCCGGGAGAGACCAGGGCGAGGTCCCCGTCGGTGCCCGCGATCTCGATCCGGGTGCGGGCGGCGGTGACCTTCGCGTCGTGCACGTGCACCGAGGCGGTGGCGCCTCCGGCGAGAACCGCGCCCACGACGATCTGGTCGGGTGTGTCGACCTTGACCGTCTCGTTCGTGCCCGTCACGGGGTACTCGGTGCGCTGCACTGCCAGCTCCGCCGACAAGGCCGTGACGTTGCCGGCGATGTACTCCAGGACGTCCAGCGTGTGGCCCGCGCCGACTTCGAGTGAGCCGGCGCCGTTCGTCTTGTCGAATGTGTAGGCGGCCCAGGCGGGGATCTCTCCTCCGCCGGCCTTGCCGCGCGCCGCGTAGACGTTGACGGAGGTCACCCGGCCGACGTATCCGTCGGCGACGAGGTCCCGCGCGTACTGCACGGCGGGGGAGAAGCGCGCTTGCAGCCCCACCGCGTGCCGCGCGCCGGTGCGCCGCGCGAGGTCCAGCAGGCCCTCGGCCTCTGCGGTGTCGAGCGCGAGGGGCCACTCGCAGTAGACGTGCTTGCCCGCGTCGAGCGCCGCCCGGACCAGCGCGTCGTGCGCCGGCACCTTGACGGTGATCACGACCAGATCGACGTCGGGATGCGCGGCGAGTTCCCGGGCGTCGGTGAAGGCGTGCGGGACGCCGAACCGGTCGGCCGCCGCGCGGGCGCTGGCGGCCCGGCTGGTGCCGACGGCCGTGACCTCGTAACCGGGCAGTGCGCGTAGGGCGGGGATGTGGGCCCGCGCGGCCCAGCCGCGGTCGGGGTTCGCGCCGACGATGCCGACCCGGATGCCGCCGTCTGCCATGAGGACCTCCTCGGATAACCGGACATTGATCGTCCGTTTCATCGAGGCTAACGCAACCGGACGCCGCTCGTCCACTTAAAAGGACGATGCGGGTCCGGTTGGGCCCCGGAACTACCCGGCGGCGTCGTGCGTCCACCTCACATGCAGGTCGCGGTGCCGCGGGTCGGCCCGTAGGTTGGTCACGTCGGCCGATGACGAGGAGCGTTAATGTCCATGCAGAAGGGCGCCAACACCGCGGTGCCGGTTCCCGCGGTCCGCGTGGAGGTCGGGTGGCAGAGCGGCCCGGGCGTGCCGGACGCCGACGCGTCGGCGCTGCTGCTGGCCGAGTCCGGCCGGGTGCGCTCCGACGACGACTTCATCTTCTACAACCAGCCGGCGCACGCGTCCGGCGCGGTCCGGTACGAGGGCAAGCAGCAGGGGCCGACGACGGTGGACGCCCTGGCGGTGGACCTCGGCCGCGTCGAACCGGCCGTCGAGAAGATCGTGATCGCCGCGTCCGCGGACGGCGGGACGTTCGGCCAGTTCCAGGGGCTCTACGTGCGCGTCGCGGACGCCTCCGGCGGTACCGAGGTCGCGCGTTTCGACAGCCCCGGCGCCACGAGCGAGACCGCGTTCGTGCTCGGTGAGCTTTACCGGCGGCAGGGCGGATGGAAGTTCCGCGCCGTCGGGCAGGGATACGACACCGGGCTCGCGGGCCTGGCCACCGACTACGGCATCACGGTCGACGACCCCGGCCAGTCGTCCGCGCCGCCTCCTCCGCAGGCCCAGACGCCCGCCCCTCCGCCGCCGTCGGCGGCCCCTCCCGCCCCGCCCCAGCCGCAGGCTCCGCCGCCCGGCCAATACGCGCCTCCCGGCGGGCAGTACATGCCGCCGCCTCCAGGCCAGTACGCCCCGCCGCCAGGCCAGTACGAGCAGCCGGGCCAGCCGGGCCAGTACGCGCCGCCGCCCGACCAGTACGCGCCTCCGCCGCCGCCGGGCGGGCAGTACATGCCGCCTCCACCGCCGGGGCAGCCCGGGCAGCCGGGGCAGTACGCGCCTCCGCCGCCGCCCGGGTACGCGCCTCCGCAGGGACCTCCGCAGGCGCCGCCTCCGCAGGCCCCGCCGCAGGCGCCGGCCCCGCAGGGCGGGAAGATCTCCCTGACCAAGAACCAGCCGTCGGTGTCGCTCACCAAGCACGGCGCCACCTCGGGGCACATGCGGGTCAACCTCAACTGGACGGCGCGCGAGGGCGTCGCCAAGGGGCGGCTCGGCAAGCGCCGGCGCGGCGTCGACCTGGACCTCGACCTGTGCTGCCTCTGGGAGCTGCAGAGCGGGCGCCGGGGCATCATCCACGCGCTCGGCGACATGGGCGCGCTGGACCGCCCGCCGTTCATCCGGCTCGACAAGGACGACCGCACCGGCGCGATCGAGACCGGTGAGAACCTCACCATCAACCTCGACCACACCGCCGACTTCAAGCGGATCCTGGTGTTCGCCGAGATCTACGAGGGCGCCGACGACTTCCGCGGCCTGGACGCGATCGCCACGCTGTTCCCGGTGAACGCGCCGCCGATCGAGATGCGCATGGACGACTGCATCGACGGTTCCCGCGACGCCGTGCTCGCCCTCATCGAGAACGTGGGCGGGGAGTTGCTGGTCCGGCGGGAGGGCCGGTTCGTGATGCCGCCGCCCGGCCGTCCGCGCTGGGGCAAGATGGCGGTCGACGAGGCGTACGGCTGGAAACTGGAGTGGGTGGCCGCGCGCGGCAAGGACTGACCCGGCCCGCGAGCACCCCAATGGCCCCCGCCGATGGCGGGGGCCTACCGGCGTTTCCGGCGTTTCCTGCCCATCGAGGCTCTCAGGCGGCCTTGACCGTGTCGGCGAGCTTCTTGTCGCGGGCCACCCGGACCAGTGCGGCGCTGAGCCGCGCGAGGTCCTTCTCCGGCACCTTGGAGGCGAGCTTCCCGGCGTCGGTGGGCAGCCCCAGCCGTTCCGCGCCCTTCTTGACCTGGCCGTCGACGTAGGGACGCAGCCACGGCCAGATCGCCTGTGCCTCCCGGCAGAAGATGTCCACGCCGGTGGGGCCGATGCCCGGGAACTCCCGCAGCAGCTCCGCCAGCTTGCCGGGATCGCGTCCGGCCTCGATGGCGAGCTTGCGCAGATCTCCCTTGTACTTGTCCTGGACCAGGTCGGCCGTCTCCCCGAGCCGTGTCGCGGTGCTCTCGTCGTAGCGCACGTAGTGGCCGCGTCCGAGCGCGTCCACGCGTTCCTGCCAGGTCAGCTTGGCCATGCCGCGGGCCGTCCCGCCGCCCGCCTCGAACAGCTCCCGTGCGGCGGCCAGCGCGATCTCCGACGAGATGCGGGCGCTCAGCAGGTTCGCCAAGACGAGCAGCTTGAACAGCGCCGCCGGCTGGTCCTTCAAGGGGATCCCGGCCTCTTCGGCGAACGTCTCTCCGGACTCGTGCAGCAGCTTCCTGACGACGGCGTCCATGGCTTTGCACCTCCCGTAGAGCGACGCTTACCCGGACCGCCGGGGATGACTCATCGCCCGCGCGCGGGCGGCCTCTACAGAAGGCTGAGCTGTCCCTCTCCAGCGAGCGGGTCGCGGTGCTTCTTCAGGTGCCGCCACTGGGGCAGATCGTCCAGATACGACCAGGAGAGCCGGTGGTGGGGTGTGGGCCCGGACTCCTCCAGGGCCCGCTGGTGGACGGGCGACGGGTAGCCGGCGCTGTCGGCGAACCCGTACCCGGGGAACTCGTCCTCCAGGTCCGCCATCAGGCCGTCCCGGTGGACCTTCGCCAGGACGGACGCCGCCGCGACCGTCACCGACCGCTGGTCGGCCTTGATCTCGCAGCGCACCCGCCACGGGCGGCGCAGGAAGTCGTGCTTGCCGTCCAGGATCACCACGTCGGGCGGATGCGGCAGCGCCTCCAGCGCGCGGACGGCGGCGCGGCGCAGCGCCTCGGTCATCCCGACCTCGTCGATCTCCTCCGGGGAGGCGGCGCCGATCGCGTGCCCGGCGAGCCATCCCGGCAGCACCTCGGCGAACGACGCGCGGTGCGCCGCCGTGAGCAGCTTGGAGTCGGTCAGCGCGACGGTCCGCTCGCCGCGCCCGCGCAGCACCGGCGGCGCGCTCAGATCGGTCACCGCCGCGCACACCACGACCGGGCCCGCCCACGCGCCGCGGCCGACCTCGTCCACGCCGACGATCCGGACCGGGCGGCCGCCGTCGGCGAGCGCCGCGCGCAGCTCGTCCTCGATCTCGTAGCCGGCGGCGCGGGAAATGGCCCCGCGCGCGGGCCGGGCGGGATCCAGGCCGGGCAGTGCGTCGGCGGTGCCGGTGGCGGAGTGGTCCTCAGGGACGTGTTCGGTGGTCACAGCCAGCCATTGTGGCGGGCCGTCCCGACCGCCTCGATGCGATTGCGCGCACCGGTCTTCCCGATCGCCGCCGACAGGTAGTTGCGGACGGTGCTCTCCGACAGGTGCAGGCGCCCGGCGATGTCGGCGATGGTCGCGCCGTCGGACGCGGCGGACAGCACGTCCCGCTCCCGCTCCGTCAGCGGGTTCGGGCCGACCGACAGCGCCGCCGTCGCGAGGGCCGGGTCGACGACCCGCTCGCCGGCCAGCACCCGCCGGAGCGCGGAGACGAGCTCCTCGATCGGGCCGTCCTTCACCAGGAACCCGCTCGCGCCCGCCTCCATCGCCCGGCGCAGGTAGCCGGGGCGGCCGAAGGTGGTGACGATCAGCACCTTGCAGCCGGGCAGCTCGCGCCGCAGGTCGGCGGCCACGTCGAGGCCGCTGCGGCTCGGCATCTCGATGTCGAGGACCGCCACGTCCGGGCGCGTCCGCAGGGCCTCCGGGAGCACCTGCGCGCCGTCCCCGACCTGCGCGACGACCTCGAGGTCCTCTTCGAGGCCGAGCAGCAGCGCCAGCGCGCCGCGCATCATGCCCTGGTCCTCGGCGAGCAGAACTTTGATCACGGGTCTCCTCCCGGCCCCATTGTCCACCGGCGCCGCGGTGACCGGCGCCGCGTCCCGGCGCAGCCCGATCAGATCGGTACAGGCCCGATCAGATCGGTACAGGCCTGATCAGATCGGTACGGTCGCCGTCAGCAGGAATCCGCCGCCGGGCGCCGGCCCCGTCCGCAAGGTGCCGTCGGCGGCGGCCATCCGTTCCGCCAGCCCGCGCAGGCCATGCCCGCCCGGGCCCAGCGAGAGCCCGCCGGGGCCCATGCCGGGGTGGTCGCCGTTGTCGCCGCCCTGGGCGGACGCGTCATGCGGGGCGCGAGTGCCGGTCCGCCCGCCGGGGCCCGTCCCGTCGTCACCGATCTCCAGGACGGCGCGGTCGCCGTCGTTGCGGACCGTGATGCGGCAGTGCCGGGCTCCGCTGTGCCGGATGACGTTGGTGACGCCCTCCCGCACCGCCCACCCGAGCAGCGCGTCCGGTTCCGGAGGGAGGGTCGGGCCGGCGCGCTGGACGGTCCCCTCCACGCCGGAGTCGGCCAGTGCGGTGAGCGCCGCGTCGAGTTCCTCGGCGAGGCCGCGGCCCCGGTATCCGGACACGGCCTGCCGCACCTCGCCGAGGGCCTGCCGCCCGACGCTCTCGATGTCGGCGGCCTGCTCGGCGGCCAGCGCGGGGTCGCGCCCGGCGACCAGCCGGACGGCCTGCGCCTTGACGACCATCAGCGACAGCGTGTGGCCGAGCAGGTCGTGCAGGTCCCGGGCGAAGCGGAGCCGTTCCTGCTCCACGGCCGCCTTCGCCAGTTCCTCGCGCGCCTCGCGGAGCATGCGGATGACGGCGAACAGCCGCAGGACGACCGCCGTCACCAAGGCCGCGGTGACCACGGCGTACCAGTTGCCCAGGACCGTCGAACCGTCGTCCCCCGCCGCCCACGAGACGGCGACGGTCAGCAGGGAGACGCCTCCGACGCCGACGAGCATCGGGAGTTCCGGCCCCTTCGTCTGGCGGGGCATATGGCCCACGACGATCCCGGTGGCCAGGCCGAGGAGCGCCCATAGCGTGAACCAGCGGTGCCCGAAGGCGGTGGTGGCGGCCGAGGCCAGGGCGGCCTCCACCAGCAACAGGCCCACCGGCACCTTCATCGGCACCCGCCCGTCGAACGCGGTGCGGGCGACGCCGAGGTGCACAGCCCCGAACGCGACGAGGGCGGGGATGGCCAGCCAGATCGGGTGCGACCGGCCGGCGATGATGTCGCGCAGCGGCCACGCGAGTACGATCAGCCAGAAGACGAACGCGTCCCCCTCGGGGCCGTTGCGGTCCAGTTTGTCCACGTCGAGGTCGGGTGTCCGCCTGGGCGGGACGTCCTTCCAGAGCTTCACCCTGCGCTCTCCTCGCTCACGCGGAAACCGTACGCGGCGGAGACGGTCATGCCGAACGCGCCGTCCCGTGGCACGTGGCGACGCCGGCGAACTCCACCGCGCCGGTCGTTTCCTCGGTCTGGACTGTCATGGAGTCGACGCTACGGATTTCACCGCGGCGCGCTGCAGAGCAGAACCTCTCCTTTTGGACGGGACAAATGTCCTGGTCTTCCGGGGGAGCGAACACGACCCTCAACGGGGCGGCGTCGTCAGGAGTCAACGAACGCGGCGCGGGGAGTCCCCTTCCGGCCGGTCCTGCGCTTTACTCGCTTTTGATGGCTTTGTTTGGCAGGTCCCGCTCCCGCCCGGCGAAGGACGCCGCGGCACGGGATCTATTCGAGCGCCTGCGCTGGCGTTACTTCCAGGTGCCGGCGGGGCTGCGCTTCCTGGGCGGGGTCCTGCTGGTCGCGCTGGTGCTGGCGGCGATGGTCGTCCTGGACGGGCCCGTCCTCGGCACGGCGGCGTTCGCGGTGATCCTGCTCATCGTCGTCCATCTGACGCTGCGCTCGCCCACCGGGATGGCGGTCGTGGCGGTCGTCGCGTCATGGCTGGCGCTGTCGGTCCCGCTGGCCCGGCTGTACCCGGACGAGGGGCGCCCGCCCTACCTGAGGCCCGAACTGCTCCTCGGGCTGCTCGCCCTGCCGGTGGCGTTCCTGGCCTTCCGCCTGCGCGGGTACGCGCCCTGGCGGACCGCGCTGCTCGCGCTGGTCGCGGCCGGCGTGGCGACGGCGGCGATCGCGCATCCGCTTCCGCAGGCGAGCGTCCTGCCGGGGTGGGCGGCCGCCTTGGCGGTGCTCGCCTACCGCTGGGACCAGGCGCGGCGCGCCGTGCCGGCCGAGGCGTACGAGACCGGCTGGGTTCAGGAACAGGCCACCCCGAAGGGGGACGGAACGGTGGGATCTCGTCGGAACCCCTCCGGCCCGGACCGGCGCGACCGGCCCGACCGGCGCGGCGGCGGCGCGGCGCGGCCCTCAGACGCGCCCCCGCGCGACGACGCGCCCGGTTCGGCCGCCGGGGCGGCGGCCGCCGCGGCGGCGGTCCAGGGGCAGCGTGCGGCCGCGCAGACCGCGGACGCCGCCGCGGTCCCGGAGTCCCGCGCGCCCGCCGACGCCCGCGGGACGGACGAGCCGGGCATCTCGGTCGCGGAGGCGCTCGCCGAGCTCGAGGGCATGATCGGGCTGGAGCCGGTCAAGCGGCAGGTCCGTTCCATCGCCGCCTCGATCGAGGCCGCGCACATGCGCGCCGCCGCCGGAGTCCCCACCGAGAAGCCCATGCGGCATTTCGTGTTCGTCGGCCCGCCCGGCACCGGCAAGACCACGGTCGCCCGCGTCCTGGCGAAGATCTTCTACGCGTTCGGGCTGCTGCCCGAGCAGACGGTGGTGGAGGCCCACCGCGCCGACCTCGTCGGCGAGTTCCTGGGCGCCACCGCCATCAAGACCAACCGGCTCGTCGACTCCGCCCTCGGCGGGCTGCTGTTCATCGACGAGGCCTACGCGCTGATCAACTCCGCCGAGGGCCAGCCCGACCGGTTCGGCGACGAGGCCGTGCAGGCGCTCCTCAAGCGCGCCGAGGACGACCGCGACAACCTGGTGATCATCCTCGCCGGGTACGACGCGCAGATGGAGGAGTTCCTCGGCTCCAACCCCGGGCTCGCCTCCCGCTTCGGCACCCGCGTGCGCTTCCCGTCCTACCGGCCCGCCGAGCTGCTCCGGATCGCCGAGTACCACACGGAGCTACGCGAGGACCGGCTGTCGCCCGAAGCGCGGAGCCTGCTCTCCGTGCGCTTCGAGGAGGTCGAACGGCGCGGCATCGTCGACGAACTGGGCAACGGACGGTTCGTCCGCACGCTGACCGAGGCGGCGGCGCGCGCGCGGGACGTGCGGGTCGTCGGCGCCGTCTCCTCCTCCGGCGAACCGGCCAGGCCCACCGCCGACGACCTCGTCACCCTCCGCGAGGAGGACGTCGAGACCGCCTTCGCCGAGGTGACCGAGCGGTACCGGGGCTATGCCGAGACGCCGACGCTGGAGGAGGCGCTCGGCTCCCTGGACTCGATGATCGGGCTGGAACCGGTGAAGCGGCAGGTCCGCGAGATCGCCGCGCAGCTCCAGGTGGCGCGGATGCGCCGGGACCAGGGCCTGGTGACCCGGCCGCCGACGCGGCATTTCGTCTTCACCGGCCCGCCCGGCACCGGCAAGACGACGGTCGCGCGGGTGCTCGGCAGGATCTTCGCCGCGTTCGGCCTGCTCGCCCGGCCGCAGGTGGTCGAGGCGCAGCGCGCCGACCTCGTGGGGGAGCATCTGGGCTCGACCGCGCTGAAGACCAACAAGGTGGTCGACTCGGCGCTCGGCGGCGTGCTGTTCGTCGACGAGGCGTACGCGCTGACCAACCCGGGCTACTCGGGCGGTGACGCGTTCGGCGCCGAGGCGGTGCAGGTCCTGCTGAAGCGGGCCGAGGACGACCGGGACCGGCTCGTCGTCGTGCTCGCCGGATACGAGGCCGACATGGACCGCTTCCTGTCGTCCAATCCGGGCCTCGCCTCGCGTTTCGACGTCCGGGTGGACTTCCCCTCCTACGGCCCCGACGAGCTGCTGCGCATAGCGCAGCTCATAGCCGAACAGGGCGGTGACCAATGGGAGGAACACGCGCTCGACGACCTCGCCCTGGTCTTCCAGCGCGTCTGCGGGACGGGCCGTATCGATGAACTCGGCAATGGCCGCTTCGCCCGCTCGCTGTACGAGAAGGCGTGCGCGTGCCGGGCCCTGCGGGCGGCGGGGCTCGGATCCGCGGCGACCACCGACGACCTGACGGTGCTGACCGCCGACGATGTGCGCGATGCCTTCGCCGAGCTCTCCCACCGCCTCAGCTGACATCCGGCCTCAGGCCCGTTCTGTCAGTAGGCCGCGATGTAATCGCGGGATGACCTCGGTTACATGGGCGCAGGTACTGGCCTGGCGGATGCGGCGGCAGTTCATCGAATCGCCGGGCGGGGCACCGGCCGTGGACATCGCGCGCCGGCTGGCGGGCGTGCAGGCGCAGGTCGCCTCCGCCGCCGGGGTGGCGGTGGCGGTCCGCCGCGCGGCCCCCGAGCCGGGTGAGGTGACCCGCGCGGTGCTGGACGATCGGACGCTCGTCAAGACGTGGGCGATGCGCGGCACCCTGCACCTGCTGCCGGCGGACGAGGCCGCCGCCTACCTGGTGCTGTGCGCGGCGATCCGCAACTGGGAGAAGAGCGGCTGGCAGCGGAACTTCGGCGCCACCCCGGCCGACCTGGACGCGATCGCCGCGGCCGCCGCCGAAGCGCTCGCGGGCGGCGGGGCGCTCACGCGCGAGGAGCTGACCGCCGCCGTGGTGGAGGAGACCGGTTCCCGGCATCTCGCGGAGGTGCTCGGCTCCGGATGGGGCACGCTCCTCAAGCCGCTGGCCTGGTGGGGCGTCCTCTGTTTCGGGCCGCCGCAGGGAACGCGGGTCACGTTCACGTCCCCCGCCCATTGGGTGCCGGGATGGACGGGCCTGCCTCCCATGGACGAGGCCGCCCGCACGGTCGTGCGCGCCTATCTCGGTGCGCACGGTCCGGCGACGCCGGAAATGTTCGACAACTGGCTCATGCGCAAGGGCAACCGGAAGAAGGATGTGAAGAGCTGGTTCGCCGCCGCCGAAGACGGGCTCTCCACGGTGGAGGTGGAGGGCGTCCCCATGTACATCTTGGAAGAACACCGCGAAGAGCTCCTGGACACGGCGCCCACCACCTCCGTCCGGCTCCTGGGCGCGTTCGACCAGTACGTCCTCGGCGCGGGCACGAGCGCCACCTACCTGATACCGGTGGAGCACCGCGCCGAGGTGAGCCGTGCGGGGGGATGGATCTCGCCGGTCGTCCTGCACGAGGGGCGCGTTGCCGGAGTGTGGGAGATGAAGGACGGCGATCCGGTGGTGACCGCGTTCGAGGACGTGCCCGCCGGCCCCCTCGAAGCCGAGACCGCCCGCCTGCGGCGGCTGGCGGGCTGACGCGCGGGCCTGCGGAGCACCCCGGCGTGGAGCGGGCGCCGCTCGCCCGCATAAGGTGCCGTTCGTGGACGAGCGGGAAGAGCCGGTCGAATACCGGCAGAAGCGTTACCAGCCGCCGGAAGGCGCGACCGAGCTGCTGCTGATCCGGCACGGTGCCTCCGCGCCGGCCCGGCCCGGCGCGCCGTTCCCGCTGGTGGACGGCCAGGGCGACCCGGAGCTGGCGCCGGAGGGCCGCGAGCAGGCCGACCGGGTCGCCGAGCGGCTCGCCTCGACGCGGCTCGACGCCATCTACGTGACCACCCTCCGCAGGACCGCGCAGACGGCCGCGCCCTTGGCGCGCAAGCTCGGGATCGAGCCGAAGGTCGAGCCCGCCCTGCGCGAGGTCCACCTCGGCGAATGGGAGGGCGGCCTGTTCCGCAAGATGGTCGCGGAGAACAGCCCGGTCGCCCAGCGCATGCTCGAGGAGGAGCGCTGGGACGTCATCCCCGGCGCGGAGGGCGACGAGGCGTTCGCCGCGCGGGTCCAGGAGGGCCTGGCGCGGGTCGCCACCGCCCATCCCGGCGGGTGCGTGGCGGTGTTCACCCACGGCGGCGTGATCGGGCAGGCGCTCGCGGCCGCCGCCGGGTCCAGGCCGTTCGCTTTCCTGACCGCGGACAACGGGTCGATCTCGCGGCTCGTCTGGGTGAACGGCCTGGCGTCGGTCCGCGGATTCAACGACGTCTCGCATCTGGACTGGTCCGCGCCCGCACCGCTGTCCTGACCGGGCCGTCCTGGCGGAAGCAGCGCTGCTCAGCGGCGGAACCGGACGTGCTGCCCCGGCCGCAGTTGCGCCGCGTCCGGCACGGACGCCGAGGCCAGCACCGCGATGACCGGGTAGCCGCCCGTCGTGGGATGGTCGGCGAGGAAGATGATGGGCAGGCCGCTGGGCGGCACCTGGATCGATCCGGTGACCATGCCCTCGCTGCCGAGCTCCCCGTCCCTCGCCCGGGCCAGCGGCGGCCCTTCGAGGCGCACGCCCACGCGGTTGCCCTCCGGAGACACCTGGTAGGGCGCCGACGTGAGCGCGGCCATCGCGTCCTCGGTGAACCAGTCGCCCCGTGGACCGGGCAGGACGCGCAGGACCGGAGTGCCGGCCGGGGACGGTGCCGGGGCCACGTCCACGGTGATGGCGCCCAGCCCCGTCGCCGGGCCCGTTGGAAGCCGGTCGCCGGGCGCCAGCGGAGCCGGGCCGAGACCGGACAGCAGATCGGTGGACCGGCTGCCGAGCACCCGGTCGACCGTTATGCCGCCGCGCACGGCGAGGTAACTGCGCAGACCCGACGCGGGGGTGCCGAGCTCTACCACTCCACTACGCCGCACATGACACGGCGCGTTCGTCCCGTGCGCGCGCCCGTCGATGCGCACGGGCACCGGCGCGCCGGTGACGGCCACCCAGGCGTCCTTGTGGAAACGCAACAAGCCGCCGCCGAAGGTGAACTCCACGCACGCCGCGTCTTCCGGATTGCCGACGAGCCGGTTGGCGAGGCGCAGGGCGCGCTCGTCGGCCGCGCCCGAATGCGGGACGCCGAGATGGGCGAGGCCCGGCCTGCCGAGGTCCTGGACGGTCGCCAGCGGGCCGGGCCTGACGACCTCGATCAAGAAGGCTCCTCGGGGACGAACCGGACGCGCGTGCCCGGCCGCAGCAGGGACGGGGGATCGCGCGTCACGTCCCATAGCGGCAGCGGACTCCGCCCGAGCAGCCGCCAGCCGCCCGGCGACCGCGACGGGTAAACCGCCGCGTACGGTCCCGCGATCGCCACCGAGCCCGCCGGGACGGCGGTGCGCGGCGACGCGCGGCGCGCCACGTGCAGCGCCGGGTCCAGGCCCGTCAGGTAGCCGAAGCCGGGGGAGAAGCCGAGGTAGGCGACCGTGTACGAACCGGACGCGTGCCGCCGGACGACCTCCTCGCGCGGCAGGCCGGTCAGGCGCGCCACCTCGTCGAGGTCCTCGCCGTCGTAGACGACGGGGATCTCGACCGGCTCCGCGTCGCCCGCCGCGTCGGCGGGCAGCGGCAGGTCCGGCAGGCGGGCGGCGAGCCGGTCGAGGTCGGCCGTGGGGTCGGCCACCACCAGGACGGTCTGCTCGCCCGGGACGACGTCCAGGACGCCGGGCCAGGACGCCTCGCGCAGCGCGGCGTTCAGCCGGTGGGCCGTCGCCAGGTCGCCGGTCTCCACGAGCAGGGCCGCGTCACCGGCCCTCAGCACTCTCACGCGAACGGCTCCAGCGCGACCCCCGCGCCGGACAGCGCCGACCGGACGGCCTGTGCGAGCGCCACCGCGCCCGGTGTGTCACCGTGCACGCAGATGGAGCGCGCCTTGAGCGCGACCTCGCTTCCGTCCACGGCGACGACCGTTCCCTCCACGGCCATCCGGACGGCCCGCTGCACGACGGCGTCCGCATCGTGCACCACGGCGCCCGGCTCCCGGCGGGACACCAGTCCGCCCGCGGGCGTGTAGGCGCGGTCGGCGAAGCATTCGGCGACCACGGTCAGCCCATCGGCGACCTCGTGCACGGCCGATCCGGGGAGCGTCAGCAGCGGAAGCTGCGGATCGTAGGCGCGCACCGCGTCCGCCACCGCCGCGGCCTGTACGGCATCTCGGGCGATCCGGTTGTACAGCGCGCCATGGGGCTTCACGTAGCTCACACGTCCGCCCTCCGTACGCGCTATGCCGTCCAGAGCCGCGAGCTGGTACAGGATCTCGGCGGTGAGCTCGGGCGCGGCGACGTCCATCTCGCGGCGCCCGAACCCCGCCAGGTCCCGGTAGGAGACCTGGGCGCCGATGGTCACGCCGCGTTCGGCCGCCGCGGCGCACACCCGCCGCATGATGAGCGGGTCGCCGGCATGGAATCCGCAGGCGACGTTCGCGCTCGTGATGACGTCGAGCAACGCCAGGTCGTCGCCCAGCTCCCAGATGCCGAAGCCCTCACCGAGGTCGGCGTTGATGTCGATGACCGCCATGCCCAAGACCTACCACGCCCGGGAGCCGCCGCCGGTCGCGCGGTCCGCCGCCCGGCCGCATCAGACGGCCGCGCCGGACGGCCGCGTCAGACGGCCTCCTCGCGCACGTCCTCCACCTCGTGCTTCGACGCCCACGCCTGGTACACGCCGCGGTCGAACAGCTCGAGCCCGAGGCCCTCTGCCACCGGCGCCTTCCCGCCGGTGTACTCCACGCGCAGCCAACCGTGGTGCTCGCCGAGCACCACGAACGGCTCGCCGCGCCACGTGCAGTGGGTGCTGACGTACGTGACGTCCTCCACCTCGGAGGCGGGCACCACCTGCACGAACCGGCCCGGCCCGATCTGCCGGAACCCGTCGGCGTGCTCGCCCGTGTAGAGCCGCACGCGGTCCGCGTCCGGGCTGGCCTCGTACTCGGTGCCGCGCCAGCGCGCGTAGAAGCCGTGCCGGATCCTCATCCGCGTCCTCCCGGCAGCCTGACGAGCCATCGGCGCAGGTCGGCGTCATACGCCGCGACCAGGGACTCCCGGGCCCCCGCGTCCAGCCGGTACAGCTCGGCGCCGTGCGGCAGCCGCTGGCTCTCGATCTTGAACTCGGGGACGGCGGGACCGTCGCCCGGCGCGTACCCCGAACCGGGGAAGGGCGCCTTCTCGATCACCCATCCGCCCGGGATGATCCCCATGCTCCACTCGTCGATGCCCCCGAGCGGCCGCCGGAACAGGGACGGCTTCACCGCGGGCCACCGGACGACGAAGATCTCCTCCTCGCCGGGGGAGAACGGCGACCCCTCGTACACCAGGCCCAGGCCGCGGATCAGCGCGGCGGGGGTGTTCAGTTCGGCCACGTCCTGGAGCCGGTGCACGTATCCCGCGACGAGGTCGTAACCGCCTTCGAGGTAATGCTGCACATGCTCGCGCCGCAAGACCTTCTGCATCACCAGGACGTCGGTGGCGGGCTCCATCGGCGCCGCGCCCATCGGCGCCGCGTCGCCAGGCGGCCCGCCCTCCGGCGCGACGTCGCCCGCATGCGGGGCCCGGTCCGGCCGCGTCTCCGGGACAGGCTCCATGCGGTCGAACGCGGGTGCCTGCGGCGGCGGCCCCTGGACGGGGGCGTCCCGTGTCGTGGACCGGGCGCTCACCGCGGGCGCGGGCGGTGCGCCATATGTCCGCGGGCTCTGGGGAGCCATCGGCGGGTTGAACGGGGCGGGCTGCGGATCGCCGGCCGCCGGGCCGGCATGAGGGGCGGGCGGCGGCGCGGGCGCGGGGGCCTGCTCCCGCGGCGGATGCGGGACCGCCTGCGGGACTGTCCGCGGGGGTGCTTGCCGAGCGCCCCCGGCCGGCGGCGGAACCGGGAGGCCGTGCGGGTCGGCCGGCGTCTCCCGCGCGCTCACCGGCTCGGGCCGCCGCACGGGCGCCGGACGGTCCGGCCGCGGCCGGGGCGGAGCCGCGTCGGCGGCGGGCTGTGAGGGGGCCTGTGCGGCCGCGGGAACCCCGGCCGGGGGCGCGGAGTCCTGCTGGGGGCGCGGAGGCGCCTGCGGCGATCTGGCGGCGGTCTGCGCGCGTCCCGCGACCGGCCGGCGGCGCCGCCCGGACGTCCGGGTCGACCGGCCGGCCACCCGGACGTCGGCCGGGTCCGGGACCGCCGGGCGGGCGGGCGGTTCCGGGGCGACGGGCTCGAACAGGGCGTGCGCGTCCAGGTACGAGGCGCTGGGCAGCCCCGGGTCGATCGCGAGCTGCCATTCCGGGTGGGGCCAGTGCCGGGACAGGTGCGACAGCGACGCCTCGCGGTGCTGGACGGCCTGCCCCTGCAGCGAGCGGTTCATCGCCTCCGGAGAGGTGAACGCCAGCACGAAGGTGCCGTCGCCGAACTGCGCCGTGGCGAACCGGTTCTCGGCGGTGGGATCGCCGGACGCCGGCAGGTACAGCGTGGCGCGCGCCAGCAGCCGCAGGTACGCCTGCTGGTCGCCGCGCTCGCGCGCCTCGATGAGCGCGGCCTGCAGGGCGGAGCCGGTCGGGCCGGCCGCACGGGCGCCGTCTTGCCCGGCGGGCGTTCCCTCGGCCTCGGGAACGGCCAGCGGGATGCCGAGGCCGGGAAGCGCCAGCGGCCCGCCCTCCGGCCCCATCCGGCTCGCCTGGTAGACGAGTTCGAGCGGGGACTCGGTCCCGTAGACGTCGCGGAAGGCGCCGACCATCTGGCCGGCGAGCATCGCGGCCGACTCCAGCATCTCCTCGGACGCGCGGTTGCCGCGCTCGCGCCAGGTGTAGCGGTTCCACCAGTTGCGCCGTTCCTCGCCGTCGGGCGGCTCCCACCCGAGGGTGGTGAGGCGCCGTTCCTGGCGGGGCGCGAGCGGGCGGGGCAGGAACGCGCTGCCGACCGCCTCGGCGTCGAGGCCGCCCTCGATGCGCATCGCCTGCGCGTACGGCAGGCCGCTCGGTCCCTGCACGATGAGGAACGACTTGACGGGGAGGCGCGACAGCTCCAGCGTCAGCCGTTTGGCGAAGTCGTTCCAGTCCACTCGGGGTCCACTCTCGCGTCCGGGGGTGGGATTGCCGTACCCGACGGTAGCCGAACGCTCCGTCACTCCGCCCGGGGAGCCGGGAGGGCGTCGGTCCGCGCCGGGCTCCACACACCGCCGATGGCGTCGTAGACGGCGACGGGGACGTCGTCGTCCTCGCCGGTGGAGCGCCACAGACGGGTGCCGTGGGGCGGCTGCATGGGCACCTGCATGGGAACCCGCATGGAGTAATCGGCGGGCTGCTGCTCGACGACCGGTTGCGCCTCAGGCTGTGGGGCACCGGCCGGTCGCACGTCGGGTTGCGGTGTGCCGGGCTGTTGCGGTGTGCCGGGCTGTTGCGCGGCCGGCGGTTCGCCGGCGGGCGGTGTCCCGTCCGTCGGGGCGCCCAGGGGGGCGGCGGTGGACGGTTCGGGCTCCGGGGTCTCCGGCTTGGCCCTTCCCAGGTCCGGTGTACCGGCTTCGAGCGCGGCCCTCAACTCCTCCGCCGTGTACGGGTCGATCGCGGTGCCGGAGTCGTCGTAGGGATCGTCGGCGCGGCCACTCCCGTTGACGCCGGGAATGCCGTTGAGGCCGGTCGCCCCGTTAAGGCCCGGGATCCCGTTGACGGCGGGCGAACCGTTGACGGGGAACGAGCCGTTGGCCTCCGGCGACGGCCCGCTGACACCGCGCGGCCCGTACATGCCCGAACCGTCGGGTGCGGACGCCGGCCCGCCGCCGGCATGGCCGGGACCGGCCGCCGTATCCGGACCGATGCCGCCGTAGGGGCCGGGGACCTCGGGACCGGCGGACGGCGTCTCGCGCTGGGCGGCCTCCAGGCGGGCGAGGGCGGACGCGTCCAGCAGGACCTCGCTCGGCAGCCCTGGATTGACGGCCAGCTGCCAGGACGGGTCCGGCCAGCCCGCCGCCAGCAGGGCGAACGACGTGCGCCGGTAGAGCGGGTGCTGGTCGCCCGTGCGGGCCAGCGCACCGGGCGAGGTGAACAGCGTGACGTAGGTGCCGCTGCCGATCGTGATGGTGGGCAGCTCGGCGCGGTCGGGGTTCTCGACGGCGTGCCCGGTCGCCGGGAGCACGAGGTCGGCGCCCGCCAGCAGGGTGAAGTAGGTGGCGTGGTCGCCGCGCTCCTTCGCCTCGGCCAGCCGCGCCTCGAGCAGCTCGGCGTCGCCGCCGGGGGCGCCGGGGGGCGGCACCGGCATGGGCGGGCCGGCGGGCGGCGGCGTGACGGGCGGCAGGCCGGCGGGCGGCGGGCCTGCGGACGGCGGGGTGACGGGCGGCGGCATGACGGGGGGCAGGCCGGCGGGCGGCAGGCCGGGGGCCGCCGGGGGCGCGGCGTCCGGGCCGGCCGCCTGCGGGGCGATCGCGGCCGACGAGCGGCGCTTGCTCACCCGGGACGGGTCCGCGATGTCGATGCCGAAGTCGAGCAGCTCGATCAGGCCGGTGCCGTGCCGGTGGAACGACTCGTACACCAGGTCGGAGGGGCGGCGGACGCCCTGCACGTCGCGCAGCGCGGTGACCATCACCTCGGCCAGCCGCGCGTAGTCGCCGACGGTGACCGACCGCATCCCGCCGGGCGTGCCCGCCTCGGGCAGCTCGGTCCACCAGTTCCGGGGCGCGGGGTCGGCGGGCGGGCGCCAGCCCGCGTCGCTCATGACCTCCTCGTCGGCCGGCGTGAGCAGCAGCGGCCCGTCGAGGAAGTTGTTGCTGACCGCCTCGGCGTACAGCCGGTCCGGCTCGCGCATCGCCTGCACGTAGTGCCGGCTCTCGTCGCGTTCGCGCACGATCAGGATGGTGTCCCGGTCGAGACCCGCCAGTTCACGCCCCAGCCGGCGGGCGAACTCGGACCACTCCAACAAGATCACTCCCTACGACCGGGGGGCGGTCCCGGGCCCCCGCGAGACCATGCCCGAGATCCGATGATTGTCGCCGGGGACGCCGCGCGCAAACCGGGACTTCACTCGGGCGGCGGTTCGTGACGCAGCACACGCAGCGCTTCCCTGAGGGCGTCCGGGTCGTCGCCGCAGCGATCGAGGACGCCGATGAGTTTGTGCAGGATCTCGTGGCGTTCATGGCCGATGTCCAGCAGCGACTGGGCGGTCTCCCACAGCTGCGGCGGGTCGCCCCTCCACAGCCGGTCGGTGAGCCTCTCGTGCGCGTCCAGGTGCTCCTCGTCCGCGCCGGGGTGCTCGAACTCCAGGATGACGCGGCGGTCGGCCGGATCGGACGGGTCGAGCGCCGACAGGTCGACCGAGCCGTGCCGGCCGGAGCGCCGGTGGGTGCCGGACAGGAACGGCAGCGCGAACGCGCGGCGGGGGAGCGCCTCGAGCTCCCCGTCGGGCAGCAGCCGGACGACGAGGTCGCGGTCGAGGCCGAAGGCGGACGGGTCGCGGTACGCCTCGGCGAACTTCCCGGTCGCGTCCCAGACGGCGTCCAGGGTCGCCCTGACGCCCTCCTCGGGGAGGCCGGTGCGCTTGCCCGCCCAGCGCACCCACGCCGCCAGCACGTGCGGCACGGCCTCCTGCTCGGCGGGGGACAGGAGGACCTTGCGGGGCAGCCAGTCGAGCAGGAACATCTCGCACTTGATCGGGCTGACCCGCAGCGGCCGGCCGAAGTCGTGCGTGCAGCCGTAGGCGATGATCCGGTCCACGCAGCGGCTGGCGGCCGACAGGTCCGACAGGTCGCCGGCCTCGTCGGAGGACAGGAACCGCGCCGCGATCGTGGCGCGCCGGTCGCGTCCGTACACCGGCGGCTGCGGCAGGCGCCCGCCCGGCGGGAGGATCCCCACGCGGGCGCGCACGAAGGCGTGGTAGGAGCCGAAGGTGTCGTTGACCGGCGGCTCGGTCGTGTCGTTGGTGAGGTCGAGCGCGCTGCGCAGCAGCGCCTTGGTGTCGCGCGGGTCGAGCTGTTCGAACCGCATGAGGGGGTTGTCGCGGCCTTCGCGGCGGCAGTGGTCGAGGAGTTTGTCGACCTGGGACGACACCCATGCGTCGCGCACCATCCCGCATGCCGGGGGGCGCCCGCCGCGCGGCGACGGCCGGGACGCCGGGGTGGACGGGGCGTCGGCGTACGGGACGACCCCGGCCTTGTTGCGGTCGACCAGGACGACCAGCGCGTGCCGGTCGGCGCCGCCGTAGGTGTAGGTGCAGACGATGGAGTCCTGGTCGCCGTACACGTCCCGGGACACGAAGCACTCTTCCGGCTCCACCATGCCGACGCGGTCGGCCCATCCGGGGCGGGCGACGCCCCGCTCCATCAGCTCCAGCGCGGCGCGCTCGGCCCTGGCGGCCTGCCGCGGCGTGCCCAGGTACGCCATCCCGGTGAGCAGCGCGAGCGCGGCGGGGGTGCCGGCGCGCGCGGCGTGGTCGGCCAGCGCCTCGCCGATGACCACCTCGACGTCCCCGGCGGACACCCGGTGGCCCCACCAGGAGCCGAGGATCTCGCTGACGATGAGCTCGGCGTCCAGCGGGCTGCGCACGGCCAGCAGTTCGCGGGCGTGCCGCAGCATCCCGTCGAAGATCTCGGAGACCTCGCCGGGCGGGGCGGACCCGGCCCGCGCCGGATCCCCGGACGAGGAACGGCGGCTGGGAGGACTCACGGTCCCTAGTTTCTCAGATCCCGCGGCGGCGCGCGCCCGTAAGGCGCCGGACCGCCCCGGGGGACGGGACCGTTCCGGGGCTCAGCCGTCCACCCCGGTTCCCTGGGTCCGCCCTGACGGCGGCTCGGATTTCAGCATGCCGACGAGATGTTCGCGCGCCATGCGCTCCACGCGCGCGGGCGTCGGGTCGAGGCCGAGATGGGCCATGCACGCCTGGACGTCGGCGACGCACTGGTCCACGGCGTCCGAGGTGAAGTTCGCGAACTCGTCGGCGAGCCGCCGCGTGAGAGCGTCGCGGGTCTCGCTCCGGTGATCGGTCAGTGCAGGCATCTGCGCACACCTCCGCGCACGGGGTCCCGGCGGACGGGGATGCCGCCGGCCGAGGCGGAGTGCGCGTGGATCACCCCTGGTCGGGGGCTTCCGCCCGAACGTCGCCTCGATGTCTCATTCCAGCGCGTTCCTGGGGAGAGTCAAGACATACCGGGGCGTCGTTTCGCAAATTCTGGACCACCTTCTCCGGTCGCGCCGGTGGCCTCCTCGCCCGATCCCGTGCCGCGGCCGCCGTCAGGCGCTCTGGCGGCGCTCCGTTGGACGGCGTCCAACCAGCCCGGGTGGTGTCTGGCCGCCCAGTCGCGGTCGACGCGGCCGGTGAGCATCCCGCCGAGCGCCTCCGTATCCCGGAACGCCTCCCACAGGTGTCCCGCCACCACGATGACGATGAGGAGGAAGAGCCAGTCGTGCACGAACGTGGCGCCCGTGCGCCAATGGACCGGCCACGGGTCCGGGAACGTCAGCATCTCCCCGGTGCCGAGCATCAGCAGGATCGCGCCCGCCGTGAACGCCGCGTTCAGTTTCTGGCCGGCGTTGAACTTGCCCACGGGCAGGACACCCCGGCCGTGCCGCACGGCCCTGCGGTCGCCGCGCTTCAGCCACTCCCAGTCGTGCGGCGCGAACCTGTTGAGGTTGCGCAGGTCGGTCCGGAACGCCCTGGAGACGAGGCCGAGGACGATGGGGGCCGGCAACGCGAAACCGCACCACACGTGGACGGTCTTCACCAGTTCGCGGTGCCCGACCACCGTGGACAGCATCGGCAGGTAGAGCATGCCCGCCGTGACGAGGCACACCCCCATCAGCAGCGCGGTCACATGATGGATCGCCCGTTCCGCCCGCGTGAACCGCAGCATCCACGCCGGCCGTGCCGCCCCGGGACTGGCCGGTTCGGGGTGCAGGGCGTCATGTGGGTGCATCGTCACGTCCGTTCGACCGGCCGACCCAGGCGTCCACGTCGTAGCCGAGGTCCTCCCAGTAGCCCGGCTTGACCTTGTCGGTGAGCTCGATACCGCTGAGCCACTTCAGGGACTTGTAGCCGTACATGGGCGCGACATAGAGCCGGGTGGGGCCGCCGTGGTCATGCGTGACCGGCTTGCCGTCCATCTGCGTCGCGACCAGGACGTCGCGGCGCCGCGCCTGGGCCAGCGTCAGCGACTCGGTGTAGGTGCCGTCGAACGACTTGAACCGGACGGCCTTGGCCTGCGGTGACACCCCCACCGCGTCCAGGAGGTCGGGGAGGGCGACGCCCACCCACCTCACGTCCGGCACCCGCCAGCCCGTCACGCATTGGAAGTCCTTGTCGAGGACCGTCTGCGGCAGCCGCGCCAGGTCGGCCATGCTGAACGCCTGAGGCTTGTCCACCAGGCCGCCCACGGTCACCCGGTGGGTGGCGACACTCTGCCGCTTAACGCTTCCGGTGACGGAGTAGTAGCGGAACCCTCCGGCCGCCGGGAGGACGTCCTGGATCCCGCCCACGGGCGCCAGGGCACGGTTCACCTTGTTCTGTACGGATGCCCCCACGGCGACCCCCGCGACGCCGAGGCCGAGCATCCCGAGCACGACCCGCCGCCCTACGGGACTGCCTTCTGCCGGCTCCTCGTTCACCTCTCCATTCGAGCACTGCGGCCTGCGAACCGCCAGGTTCCGGGCGTCCTCGTAAGACTTCTGACAGATTCGCGCCGCCGATGCCACCGCCGATGCCACCGCCGATGCCGCCGCCACCGACGACGACGCCACCGGCCGGGGGCCGCCTGTACCGGCCTACCGGCACCCGACGGCGGTCCTAAGCTGGCCCCATGGCCACGAAGGTTCACCTAGCACAGCGGCCCGAGGCCGACGAACTGCTGGGCCGCAGCCCGCTCGCCGCATTGGTGGGAATGCTGCTCGACCAGCAGATCCCGATGGAATGGGCGTTCTCGGGCCCGTACACGATCGCGCAGCGGCTCGGGACGGACGATCTCGACGCCCATGAGATCGCCGCCTGCGACCCGGAGCGGTTCGCGGCGCTGTTGTCGGAGAAGCCGGCCGTGCACCGCTACCCCGGTTCGATGGCCAAGCGGGTGCAGCAGCTGTGCCGGTACCTCGTCGAGAACTACGACGGGGACGCCGAGAAGGTGTGGAAGGACGCGGCCGACGGCAAGGAGCTGTTCAAGCGGCTGAACGGGCTGCCCGGCTTCGGCAGGCAGAAGGCGCAGATCTTCCTGGCGCTGCTGGGCAAGCAGTACGGGGTCCAGCCGGAGGGCTGGCGGGAGGCGGCGGGCGCGTACGGCGAGGAGGGCTCGCACCGGTCGGTCGCCGACATCACCGGCCCGGAGTCGCTGGCGAAGGTGCGCGCCTTCAAACAGGAGATGAAGGCCGCCGCCAAGGCCGGTAAGTAGCGCCGGCGGGTAAGGGCGCGCCGGACACAAAAACGGTCTTTATCGTCTTTTTGTCCACCAAAACGGGCGGAGGGTGACCGGAACGGCCGGCGACCGGAAACTCGCCGAAGCTGCGGAGTTGGCCGCCCATCCCGCCCCGGGCGCCGTAACATCGCCTACTCGCCCTCCTCATGGGGCCGCGTCCGGCGTCCCGTAGGAAGGCGTCCGAATCCCGCGCCGTCGCATGGGAGCACAGAGACAAGGATGTCCTTCAGGGCTTCCGTAGGCGGCGAACCACCGGGATGATGAATACCTGACTCCGACCGGTGTTGTGATGGAGGCGGGAGCGCTAGCCTGCTCCCATTCACTCATAGTGATGAAAACTTGCCGCGCGGTACGGGACCCTCTGGGGCGGAGGTGTTGTCCATGAGCACCGAGACGTCCGTGCCCCAACCCCGCGTCTCAGGGGTGGAGGGACAGCCCATGGATGCGTCCGACTCCGCGCTGTACGCGACCCTGCTGAAAGAGGCTCCCGGCGGCCTGGCGTTCTTCGACGGCGACCTGCGCTGCCGCAGGGCCAACGACGCGCTCGCGGCGCTGCTCGGCGTGGACGTCCGCGACCTGCAGCGGCGGCGGCCCGCCGAGGTGCTGCCCGAGACCCTGGCCGGCGCGTTCGAGACGGCGCTGCGCACGGTGCTCGCCGAGGACCGCCCGCTGGCCGACCTCGACCTCGTCGTCCCCGCCGACGGGGAGCCCGGACGCGCGGCCGGGCCGTCCGCGGTCGCCACCGCCGTCGAGGAGCGCATCCTCGCCTGCACGTGGCTGCCCGCCCGCGGGTCCGGCGGCGAGCGGCTCGGCGTGGTGCTGACCGCACTGGACGTGACCGAGCGCCGCCGCGCCGAGGAGGTCATCCGGCGCAAGGAGCAGCGCTACCGCTCGCTCGTGGAGGCCAGCGCCCAGGTGGTCTGGGTGGCCGCGCCCGGCGGCGGCGTGATCGACGACGCCCCGGAATGGCGCGCGATCACCGGCCAGGCCCCCGAGGACTACGCCGTCGGCGGCTGGATGGCGGTCGTCCATCCCGAGGACCGTCCCCGCATCGAGGCGGCCTGGCGCGACTGCGTCGCGGACGACCGGGTCTTCGAGACCAACTACCGGATCCGCACCAAGAGCGGCACGTACCGGCACTTCGACGTGCGGGCCGTCCCGATCCGGCGCGGTGACGAGGTCATCGAGTGGGTCGGCGCCAACACCGACGTCACCGGCCAGCGCGAGGCCGAGGAGATGCGCGGGCGGCTGACCGAGCAGCTGTCGGCCGCGGCGCTGCGCACCGCGCGGCTCCAGCAGGCCACCTCGATGCTCGCCGAGGCGCTGACCGTCTCCCAGGTCGTCCAGGTGATCACCGAGGTCGGGCGGTCCGCCATCGGCGCCGACTACTCGGCCGTGGCGTTGCTGGACGACGACAAGCTGCGCCTCAGCATCGTCACTCCGTCCCAGCCCGGCGCGGAGGGCGACGCCCGCCCGGCCTCCCGGGACGACATCAAGGTCGCCGACCAGACCGTCATGTCGGTCGCGGTGCGCGAGAGCCGCCCGTTCCTGGCCGAGCATCCCGACAGCCTGCGCCTGCAGCTCGGCCGCGACGAGAAGGAGCTGTTCGCCCAGCATCCGGAAGAGCGCGCGTGGGTGGGCCTGCCCCTGCTGGCCGCGGGCGCCCCGATAGGCGCGCTGCGCTTCTCCTTCACCCGGCCCAGGGAGATCACCGAGGAGGAGCGGGTCTTCCTGGAGGCGCTCGCCGGGCAGTGCGCCCTGGCGGTGGAGCGCGCGCTGCTGTTCGAACGCGAGCACCGGACCGCCGAGGAGCTCCAGCGCAGCCTCCTGCCGAGCGACCTCCCGCAGCTGCCCGGGATGGTGCTGGCCGCCCGCTACAACCCGGCCACCCGCCATGTCCAGGTCGGCGGCGACTGGTACGACGTCTTCCGGCTCCCCGACGACCGGCTCGCGGTCGCGGTGGGCGACGTCATGGGCAAGGGCGTGCTCGCCGCGGCCGGAATGGGACGCGTCCGCAACGCGCTGCGCGCGCTCGCGCTGAACGACCCGCGGCCCGCCGCGGTGCTCGCCGGACTCGACCGGCTGTTCAGCGCCACCGAGGACGAGGAGCAGTTCACCACGGTCGCGTACGCGGTCATCGACCCCGAGACGGGCCGCGGCGCCTTCAGCAACGCCGGCCACCCGCCGCCCCTGCTGATCTCCCCGGACGCCCCCGCGCGCGTGAGCACGCGGGAGCCCGGCACGCCGCTCGGCTGGCCGAGCCAGCGGCAGCAGACAAGTTTTTCCATCGAGACCGGCAACACTGTGGTCTTCTATTCCGATGGACTTGTGGAGAACCGTAGGCGTGGGGTGGACGCCGGGCTGGAGGAACTCGTCGCGACGGCCGCGGACGCCCCACCTGAAGTGGTAGGAGATCCAGAAAGACTCGTCGACTTCCTGGTCGATCGGATGCTTGCCGGGTACGAGCAGGTAGACGATGTGACCGTGCTCGCCCTGCACGTCCCGCCCAAGTCCAGGTGAAACCCGAGTGAAGCCCGTCGCAGACGGTGAGAAGTCGGTCCCGCCCGTACGAAGGACCGCCTCGCGCCCTCTAAGGTGGAGAGTTACCGGGTAGGACCTCAGGGCGGAATGCGCAGCAGTGCCAGAATGCTTGACCCAGTGAGAGCGGGTACGCTGCGGTCCCGCACCGGGAGGTCCGCCCAGTGTGTGGTCCCACCCAGTGTGAGGCCGGGCCCGTCAGGGCACTTGGGTCAACCAAGCCACACGTTCGTTCGAGAGGTATTTGTGTCGCCTGCTAGCTCGACCTCGAAAGCGTCAGATCTGCACGATCACGTCATCGCGCAACTGATCGAGCGTGGACGGTCCCAGGGTTACCTCGAAGCCGACGACGTACGCCGTACGTTCGAGGAGGCCGACATCCCCGTGTCGAAGGCCTCCAGCATTCTGCGGAGCCTCAGCAAGGAGGGTGTGACCGTGGTGGTGAGCGCTGCCGATTCCGCGGCGCCCAAGCGTTCGCGCAAGCGCGCGGCGCCGCCGGCGCGCAGGCCCAGGACCACCGCTGCCGCCAAGGAGCAGCCCGACACGGTGACCGCGGTCGTCGGCGACGACGCGGTCCCCGAGGACGCGCCGCGCACCGAGGCCCCGCGGCCCGCGGCGCCCAAGCCGGCTCCGCCCAAGTCCGCCAAGGCCAAGCCGAAGAAGGCCGCGCCCGCCAAGAAGGCCGCGCAGCCCGCGGAGGCCAAGGCGGCCGCCCCGGCCAAGAAGTCCGCCGACGACCCCGACCTCGACGACGAGGTCGACGTCGACCTCGAAGAGGACCTGAAGGACCTCGAGGTCGAGCTCGTCGACGAGGCGCCCGCCGAGGCCGAGGAGACGCCCGACGGCGAGGAGGACGAGGCCCCGGCCGCGCCCCCCGTCGCCGAAAAGGCCGCCCCCGCCGGCAAGAAGGGCGGCGACGCCCCGGCCGAGGAGGAGGGCTTCACCCTCGGCGACGACGACGAGGACGCGCCCGCCCAGCAGATCGCCGCGGCCGGCGCCACCGCCGACCCGGTCAAGGACTACCTCAAGCAGATCGGCAAGGTCCCGCTGCTCAACGCCGAGCAGGAGGTCGAGCTGGCCAAGCGGATCGAGGCCGGCCTGTTCGCCGAGGAGCGGCTGGCCGCCGACGGCCCCGCGCTGGGCGAGGAGGACCTCGAGGACTTCGAGTGGATCGCCGAGGACGGCCGCCGCGCCAAGAACCACCTGCTGGAGGCCAACCTCCGGCTGGTGGTCTCGCTGGCCAAGCGCTACACCGGCCGCGGCATGCTGTTCCTGGACCTGATCCAGGAGGGCAACCTCGGTCTGATCCGCGCGGTCGAGAAGTTCGACTACACCAAGGGCTACAAGTTCTCCACGTACGCCACCTGGTGGATCCGGCAGGCGATCACCCGCGCGATGGCCGACCAGGCCCGCACCATCCGCATCCCGGTGCACATGGTCGAGGTCATCAACAAGCTGGCCCGCGTGCAGCGCCAGATGCTCCAGGACCTGGGCCGCGAGCCCACCCCGGAGGAGCTGGCCAAGGAACTCGACATGACCCCGGAGAAGGTCGTCGAGGTGCAGAAGTACGGCCGCGAGCCGATCTCCCTGCACACCCCGCTCGGTGAGGACGGCGACAGCGAGTTCGGCGACCTGATCGAGGACTCCGAGGCGATCGTCCCGGCCGACGCGGTCAGCTTCACGCTGCTGCAGGAGCAGCTGCACTCGGTGCTCGACACGCTCAGCGAGCGCGAGGCGGGCGTGGTGTCGATGCGGTTCGGCCTCACCGACGGCCAGCCGAAGACGCTGGACGAAATCGGCAAGGTGTACGGGGTGACCCGGGAGCGCATCCGGCAGATCGAGTCCAAGACCATGTCGAAGCTGCGCCACCCGTCCCGCTCGCAGGTGCTGCGGGACTACCTCGACTGACACGTTCTTCTCACCGTGAAGGCCCCCGTCCGGCGGACGGGGGCCTTCACGGTGGCGCGTCCGGGCGTCCGGGCGTCCAGGCGGCCGGGCGCGTGCGCCGTCCGTCAGGAATGCAGGATCACGTCGAGGTTCGCGCCGTTCAGCTCGGCCGTGTGCCCGAGGCCGGTGACGGCCTTCAGCAGCTCCTCGGGCGTCGCGGGGTCGGCGCCCGTCCTGATCAGGTCATGGGCGATCGCGCCCCGGGTGGCCTTGGCCATGTGGCTGACGACCGTCCGTTCGGGCGCGCCGTCCACGATCCGCTCGCGGAAGACGCGGACCGCGACGGCGGGCCCGGGGGCCTTCCAGGCCGACGCGTACGGTCCGGAGCGCATGTCGACGATCAGCCCGTCCAGGTCGAGCGCCTTGCGCATCACCGGCCGCCAGAACGTCCCCAGACGGCCCACGGGCGGTAGCGACACCGACATGGACAGCCGATACGGCGGGACGCGGTCGGTGAGCCGCAGCGCGCCCCACAGGCCCGAGAAGACCACGATGTGTTCGGCGGCGGCCCGCGCGTCCAGGTTCGGCAGGTCCAGGTTGTCGTAGAGGACGCCCGTGTACAGCCGTGCCGCGGGCAGCGCGGGCGCCTCGCGCAGTGCCCTGTTGCGCTCCAGGGCCTCGTCGATCTGCCCGGCCGGCAGCCCGAGGACCTCCGGCGCGTCCTTGCGGCGGGACGCCCTGGCCAGGGCGGTGATGACCCGCCTGCGCGCCGCGGTCAGCCCCGGGAAGCTCAGCGAGGCCGGGTCGAGGGGCGGCCCGTCGCCCTCGGTAGCCTTCTTCTCCGACGGCGGCAGCAGGATGTGCACGTTCCCCCCGAAAGCGGTGTTCTCTGGTGACGGGTGTTTCTTGATGGCGGGTGTTTCTTGATGGCGAGGTACTCGACGGTCCAGGGGCCACGGGACCTCGACCGGCTCGTGGCCGAGGCCTGGCCCGCGCGGTCCGTCCAGGATATTGGGGGCTGGCTGCTGCGCCACGCCGACGGCGTCACCAAGCGGGCCAACTCCGTCCTGCCCCTGGGCGTTCCTGAGGACCTCGATGAGGCCCTGCGGCGGACGGAGCGCTTCTACGGCGAGCGCGGCCTGCCTGCGGTGTTCTCCATGAGCGAGCGCGCGCGGCCGGACGGGCTCGACGCGGTCCTGGAGGCGCGGGGCTACGAGGTGGTCGATCCGACGCTCGGCATGGCGGCCGACATCGACGGCCCGTACGAGCGGGACGGTGTGGAGATCGCGGACGAGCCGTCCGCCCGCTGGCTGGACGTCTGGTGGTCGGTGGACGGCCGCTACGACGACCAGTTGCCGACGGCGGCGCGGATCCTGACCGGCGTCCCGGCGGGGTACGCCTCCCTCGGCGGTGTCGCCGTGGGGCGGGGCGTCCCCCAGGGCGAGTGGCTGGGGATCTACGCGATGGCGGTGTCGCCGGAGGCGCGCCGCCGGGGGCTGGGGCGGCGCGTCCTGCGCGCGCTGCTCGGCTGGGGGCGCGAGCAGGGCTGCGAGCGGGCGTACCTGGTCGTCGTCGAGCGGAACGCCGCGGCGCGGGCGATGTACGCGGCCGAGGGGTTCACCGAGTCGGGCGGATACCACTATCGCGTGAAGAGCGTCACGCCGGGGTGAGAAGGCCGGCGGCGCGGCGGTCCGCGCCACCGGCAGGCCATTTCATGGATACGCAGTGTGATGAATCGATCACTCACCGAATCCATTCGGTCATTGCCCGGGATGGGGTCCGATGGGACCGGCGACTGAAATGCGAACGGCGGTCACCGTCTCGGGTGACCGCCGTCCGCGGGCGTGCTATTTCGATGCCTGCCGCTAGTCGTCCACGGCGGCGGCCGGGGTTTCGTTGAGCCTGTCGGTCTCATCCTGAATGTCGGCCCCGTTGGCGCGCAGGGCCTCCGTGTACTTACGCCCGTGGTGGGCGCAGAACAGAAGGTCGCCGCCGCCTACAAGGACCGCACGGACGTAGGCCTGAGCGCCGCAGCGGTCGCACCGGTCGGCGACGGTCAGCGGCTTGGTCGGGGCAAGGGCTCCAGTCACGGCACCTTCCTCATGCTCGGGGTCGGTACTTAAGACAACATCTAACCCGACGTGGACGTTCCCAACCTGGTTCTTCGTACGCCCACAGCGGAATGGCCCAATTAGTGACCGAGGTCACATCGGCCGGTTCGCGATTGTCACGCGGCGTCCCAGCGGAAGAGGCGCATGGCGACAAGGCCGCCCACCACCGCGAAACCGAGCAGGATTCCCATCTGCGGCAGCGCGGACATCGGCCCGAGGCCGCGGCCCATCACGTTCAGCATCCCGGTGTTCAGATACCGCAGCGGGAAGATGTAGGCCAGCGTCCGCATCCACGTCGGCGAGGCGTCCAGCGGGAAGAACGAGCCGCCGAGGAACGCCATCGGCAGCACCACCAGTTGCGTCACCGCCTGGGCCGTCTCCTGCGTCTTCGCCCACGCGCCGATCACCATCCCGATCGCCAGGAAGGCCAGCACCCCCGAGAGCACCATGGGGATGGCCATCCACCAGTAGTGGCCGAGCTTCAACCCGAACACCGGCAGCTGCGCCACCGCCACGAACAGCCCGAACTGCACGAGCGCCACCGCCAGGCTCACCGCGACCCGCGCGGCGAACACCGTGGGCACCGGCGCCGGGGACAGCTGGAGGCGGCGCAGGATGCCCTTCGTCCGCCACGTCACGAGCGTCTGGGACGCCCCGAACACGCCGGCCGACGCCAGCGCCCAGCCCAGCAGGCTCGGCGTGAAGAACTGGATCGCCTTGAGCGAATCGTCCTCCACCTGCCGCGCGGCCACGCGGTAGGCGGGCGGCTTGCCGGTCGCCGCCTGGTTCGCGCCCTGGACGATCGAGTTCATCAGGCCCTGCACGGTCCCGGACTTCACCTGGTCGGCCGCCGAGTAGTGCACGACCAGCTGGTTCCCGACCTGCTCCACCGCCGCGTCCGCGTCGCCCTTGGTGACCTTGTGCAGCGCGCCGTGCCTGTCGGAGGTCCTGGACAGCTTCATGGTGTCGCGGAGCTCGCCGCCCCCGTGCGCCATCGCCCCGTCCAGGATCGACACCCGGCCGATCTCCAGCACCTTCACCTTGGAGGTGCTCTGGTGGCCGAACACGCCGCCGAAGATCACCAGGAACATCAGCGGGAACAGCACGGTGAAGAACAGCGCGCCGCGGTCCCGCCGGAAGCCCAGGAACATCGCCCGGGACAGGCTCTTGAAACTCTCCAGTGTGCTCACGCCCTGTACTCCCGTCCGGTGAGCTCCAGGAAGACGTCCTCGAGGGTGGCGCCGCGGATCTGCACCCCGTCCAGCGCGTCCTTGGCGGCCATCGCCGCCACCACCGCGGAGGGGTCCCGGGTGGAGATCGTCAGCGAGACGCCGTCGTCCTCGGCGTCGTCGGCGCCGGGCAGCCGGCGCGCGTCGGCCTCGGTCAGCACGCCGCTGGCGATGCTGATCCGGGCCGGCGCGTCCAGCCCGCGCACCAGCACCGCGGGCGGCCCGAGCCGCAGGATCCGGCCCGAGTCCATGATCGCGACGCGGTCGCACAGCATCTCGGCCTCGTCCATGTAATGCGTGGTCAGGACGATGGTGCGGCCCTCGGTGTTGATGGCGCGCAGCACGTCCCACAGGTTGCGCCGGGCCTGCGGGTCCAGCGCGGCGGTCGGCTCGTCCAGGAAGACCAGCTCCGGGTCGTGCACGAGCGCGCACGCGATCGACAGCCGCTGCGCCTGCCCGCCCGACAGCTTCTCCACCCGCACGTCCGCCTTGTCGGCGAGCCCGACGGTCTCCAGCATCGCGTCGGCCTTCTTCGCCGGGACGCCGTACAGCGACCCGAACGTCCGCAGCTGCTCGCGCGCGGTGAGCCGCTCGAAGAACGACGACGCCTGCAGCTGCACGCCGATCCGGGGGAGCAGCCGCGGGTTGCGCGGCCACGGGGGGAGACCGAGGACCGAGACCGTCCCCTCGTCGGCCTGCCGCAGCCCCTCGACGATCTCCAGGGTCGTCGTCTTGCCGGCCCCGTTGGGCCCGAGGATCCCGAAGAACTCGCCCTCGTCGACGGCGAACGTCACCCCGTCCACCGCGTTGACGTCCCCGTAGCGCTTACGGAGGCCGCTGACCTCGATCGTTTCTGCCATGGGCAGGACATTAGGGAAGCGCGGCGGGCCGGGGCACCCACCCATAGGTGGACGTTGCGGCGGTCCACCCCCGGTTGGGGGAGAATCGGACGGACCGCGGGGGACCGGCGGGGGAGATCGTCCGCGCGGGCGTGCCGGAACGGCCGAGGCGGCGAGCCCTTCGAACGTTTGTCGGTGCCCGGGGGTACCCTCTTGCCGAATGTCCTACCCCCGAGGAGCACACGCAGTTGACCGCCGCGACCGCCGAAGCGATGACCGATGACCCGCACGGCTACTCCGCCCGGCACCTCTCGGTGCTGGAGGGGCTGGAGGCCGTGCGGAAGCGACCCGGGATGTACATCGGGTCGACCGACAGCCGTGGCCTGGCGCACTGCCTGTGGGAGATCGTCGACAACTGCGTCGACGAGGCCCTGGCCGGGTACTGCACGCACATCAGCGTGACGCTGCGCGCGGACGGGTCGTTCGAGGTGGGCGACAACGGCCGCGGCATCCCGGTCGACCTCGAGCCGAAGACCGGCCTGCCCGGCGTGGAGCTGGTGATGACCCGGCTGCACGCGGGCGGCAAGTTCGGCGGGGTGTCCTACACCGCGTCCGGCGGCCTGCACGGCGTCGGCGCGTCCGTGGTCAACGCCCTGTCGGCCCGGCTGGACGTGGAGGTCGACCGCGAGGGCCACACCCACGCGATCAGCTTCCGGCGCGGCCTGCCCGGCGAGTTCGCCGACGACGGCCGCCCCAACGCCCGGTTCAAGAAGAAGTCGGGGCTGCGGCAGACCCGCAAGGTCGCCAGGAAGGTCACCGGCACCCGGGTGCGGTTCTGGCCCGACATGCAGATCTTCCTCCAGGACGCCACGGTCGAGCAGCCCCTCGTCATGGACCGGATGCGGCAGACCGCCTTCCTGATCCCGGGGCTGACGATCGACGTCCGCGACGAGCGCGGCGAGGAGGTCGTCGAGGAGACGTTCCGCTTCGACGGCGGCATCAGCGAGTACTGCACCTACCTCGCCAAGGACGCCGCGCTCGTCGAGGTGCTGCGGCTGCAGGGCCGCGGGCACTTCACCGAGACCGTCCCGGTACTGGACGACCAGGGCCACCTCACGCCCACCGACGTGGAGCGCGACCTCGAGGTCGACGTCGCGCTGCGCTGGGGCACCGGCTACGACACGATCACCCGGTCGTTCGTGAACGTGATCGCCACCCCGAAGGGCGGCACCCACCTGCGCGGCTTCGACCGGGCCGTGCTCAAGGTCGTCAACGAGCAGCTGCGCGCCACCCGGCTGCTGAAGAACGGCGACGAGGACGTCATCAAGGAGGACGTCCTGGAGGGCCTGACCGCGGTGGTGACGGTCCGGCTGCCCGAGCCGCAGTTCGAGGGGCAGACCAAGGAGGTCCTCGGCACCTCCGCGGCCACCCGGATCGTCTCGCAGGTGGTCACCCGGGAGCTGAAGGAGATCTTCGAGAACCCGCCGCGCGGCCAGAAGCAGCCGCTGCGGGCCGTGCTGGAGAAGATCGTCGGGGCGGCCAAGACCCGGATCGCGGCCCGCACCCAGCGCGACAACCAGCGCCGCAAGACCGCGCTGGAGAACTCGGCGCTGCCGGCCAAGCTGGTCGACTGCCGCAACGCCGACGACCGCAGCGAGCTGTTCATCGTCGAGGGCGACTCGGCGCTCGGCACCGCCAAGCTGGCCCGCGACTCCGAGTTCCAGGCGCTGCTGCCGATCCGGGGCAAGATCCTCAACGTGCAGAAGGCGTCCGTCGCGGACATGCTGAAGAACGCCGAGTGCGCCGCGATCATCCAGGTGATCGGGGCCGGGTCGGGCCGCACGTTCGACATCGACGCCGCCCGCTACGGCCGGATCATCCTGATGGCCGACGCCGACGTCGACGGGTCGCACATCCGCACGCTGCTGCTGACGCTGCTGTTCCGCTACATGCGGCCGATGCTGGAGGCGGGGCGGGTGTTCACGGCGGTCCCGCCGCTGCACCGGATCGAGCTGGTCAAGCCCAGGAAGGGCCAGGAGAAGTACGTCTACTGCTACAGCGACGGCGAGCTGACCCGCAAGCTGGTGGAGTTCGAGCGCAAGGGCCAGCGCTGGAAGGAGCCCGTCCAGCGGTACAAGGGCCTCGGCGAGATGGACGCCGACCAGCTCGCGGAGACCACGATGGACCCGCGCCACCGCATCCTGCGCCGGATCCGGGTGGAGGACGCCGACGAGGCGGCGAAGATCTTCGATCTGCTGATGGGCAGCGATGTGGGGCCGCGCCGGGAGTTCATCACCGCCGGGGCCTCCGAGCTGGACACCGAGCGCATCGATCTCTAGCCGCACCGGTCTGTAGGCGCACGGATCTGTAGGCGCACGGATCTGTAGGCGCACGGATCTGTAGGCGTACCGATCTGTGGCCGTCGCTCCGGGGGCGGTGCGGGTGCCGCCCCCGGGGCGCGCTGGGTGCCGGTGACGCCCGGTGCGGGGCCGGGGCCGTCAGGTCGTGCACGGCCCCGGGGAGGGGCGGGTCAGCGGCCGATCCGCAGGTCGCGCAGCCGCTGGATCGGGTCCTGCTTCGCCTTGCGCTGCACGGCGGCCGGCGACGGCGGGGCGTACGTGGCGAGCGCGAGGTAGGTGTCGAACGACGCGCTGTTCTGGCCCGACGCCGACGGCAGCCCGGCCTTCCAGTCGATCACCGGTCCGAACAGCCCGCAGCCGGACGTCCGCGGCACCGCGAAGGCGGTGTCGGAGGCCGGTGTGTGCAGGACCGGCGGGTGGTGGAAGGTGTCGTTGACGTCGCCCTCGTCGACGACGCTGATCTGGCCGAGGTCGACGCCCAGGTTCAGCTTGACCGGGTCCTTCTTGGAGCCGATCGAGCAGCCCTTCCCGACCGCGTCGTTGATGATCTTGATCTTCATCTCGAGCCCCGCGTTGGGCAGGTCGAAGCTGAAGCCGCCGGTGTACTTCGGCTGCACCTGCACCTTGTTGAACGGCAGGCCGTCGAGGCCGGGCACGTTCAGCCCGAGCAGGCCGAGCACGCCGCCGGGGACGGTCATCGGCTTGCCGGCCAGCGACACGCTGGTGAACTCCGACGGGGACGACGCGTCGGCCTGGACCGACTGGACGGTGATCCGCATCGGCTGGGTGATGGTCTGGCCGAGCCCGCCGAGCTTCATGGTGCCGCCGGTCACGACCATCTGCATGCACATCCCGAGGGACGGGTCGATGCCGGCGGGCAGCGGCGGGCAGTCCTTGGCGAAGTCGAACGCCGGCACGCCGGGCGCGGGCGCGGGTGCCGCGGCGGCCGTCGCGGGGGACTGGGGGGACGCCTGGGCGGGCGCGGCGACCGCGCCGAGCGCCAGGGCGAGGGGCGCCGCCACGGAGGCGGCGCGAAGGATGGATTTCACGGGTTCTGGACGCGCCTTTCGTCGGATGCGCGGACCGCTGGTTGGAGCGATCCACGCCGGAGTGGTACCCGATTCAAAAACGTGATCGTTTCTCGAAGCAAGATCGCACACCTGACCGGATTCGGCCAGCTTTCACTGGCGATGTCCGGGCGTGATCCACCGCTGACGGAGGGTTCTCCACCCGCCGGTGGAGAGCCGCAAGTCCAGCCGGACGCCGATCCCCGGCGCGGCCGGCCGGACCTACGGTCGAGACCATGAACACCGCCGACAACGTGCTCATCGCCCTCGCCGTGCTCGGGCTCGTCCTCTACCGGCAGTTGCGGTCCCGGCCGGTCGGCGAGCGCAGGCTCTACACCCTGCCCGCCGTCCTCGCCGTGATCGGCGTGGCGCAGGGCGGCCTGCTGGACCAGGCGCACGCGGGGTTGAGCGTCGCGCTCCTGGCGGTCGAGGCCGTCGCCGCCGTCGCGTTCGGCGCCCTGCGCGCGGTGACCGTCCGGCTGTGGCGCGCCGACGACGGCGAGCTGTGGCGGCGCGGCACCGGCTGGACGCTCGCGGCGTGGCTGGTGTCGATCCTCAGCCGCGTCGGGTTCCTGGCGGCCGGGCACGCGCTCGGCCTGAAGGTCGGCTCCAGCGCCTTCCTGGTCTTCCTGGCCCTGACGCTGATCGTCCAGAACCTGCTGGTCGTGTGGCGCGGGCGGCGCCTCACGGGGGCCGCACCGGTCGGCGCCGCATCGTGAGGTTCAGCCCGTTCACCGTCGAGGAGCGGCTCGTCCGGACGGTCGCGATCTCGGTCGTGCTGATCTGGGGCGGCGTGGCCTACCTCCACGGGCTCCTGCGGGGAATGCCCGCCCCGGCCCTGCACGGCACGGGGCTGGCGGTCGTCCTGCTCAACGCCGCGACGTTCGTCCTGCTGGGAACCGGCCTGTGGGTGGGCCGGCCGAAGGACTCCCCGTGGCGCTGGGCGGGGAACTCCCTGCTGCTGGCCTCGATGGGGACGTCGCTGTCGCTCTATCCGATCGCGCCGCACGGCGGGGGCGGCTACTACTTCTCGATGGCGGCCCTGTGGGCGCTGCTGATGAGGGTCCCGGCGCGCTGGGGCCTCGGCCTCGGGACCGCGACCGTGGTCTCCGTCGCCGCGCTGGGCGAGGCCGCCGGGCACGGGCCCGACTACGGGCTGCTGGCCGCGTTCGTCGGCCTGACCCTCGGCGCCCTCGCCAGCCGGCAGAGCGTCCTCGCGCAGGAGGCCACCCGCCGCGCGGAGGCGGCCAACGCGGTGCTGGCCGAGCGCTCGCACATCGCGCGGGAGATCCACGACATCCTCGCGCACTCGCTGTCGGCGCAGATCGTCCACCTGGAGGGCGCGCGGCTGCTGCTGTCCCGGGACGGGGACCGCGTGCAGGCCCTCGACCGGGTGGAGCGCGCCCGCAACCTGGCCCGCTCCGGCCTGGAGGAGACCCGCCGGGCGCTGGCCACGCTGCGCGGGGAGATCCCCGAGCCGAAGGACGTCATCGCGGAGCTGGCGGAGGAGTTCTCCGTCGGCACCGGCCGCCCGTGCGACGTCCAGGTGACGGGTGCGCCGCGCGAGCTGACGCCGCAGGCGGGGCTCGCCGTCGTCCGCACCGCCCAGGAGGCGCTCACCAACGTCCGCAAGCACGCGCCGGGGGCCCGCTCCCGTGTCACGCTGCGCTATCTCAGCGACGCCGTCGAGCTCGAGGTGACCGACACAGGCGGCACCGAGCCCGTCCGGGGGATCGAGGGCGGCGGCTACGGGCTGGTCGGCATGCGGGAGCGCGCGGAACTGATCGGTGGGACCCTGGAGACCGGGCCGGAGGGCAGGGGATTCCGCGTCGCCCTCCGGGTGCCGGCGTGACACGAGGCGGGGGACGGTGAGCGACGAGACGAGGATCCTGGTCGTCGACGACCAGACGGTGGTGCGGGAGGGCCTGGTCCTGCTGCTGGAGCTGCTGCCGGGCATCGACGTGGCCGGATCGGCGGGCGACGGCGAGCAGGCCGTCGCCATGGTCGGCGAGCTGCGGCCCGACGTGGTGCTCATGGACCTGCGGATGCCGCGGGTGGACGGGGTGGAGGCGACCCGGCGGATCAAGCAGGCGCATCCGGACGTCGAGGTCGTCGTGCTGACCACCTACGCCGACGACGAGTCGATCTTCGCGGCGCTGCGCGCCGGGGCCCGCGGGTACCTCACCAAGGACGCCGGCGCCGACGAGATCGCCCGTGCGGTCGCCGCCGTCCGCGGCGGCGCGGCGCAGCTCGACCCGGCGATCCAGCGCCGCCTGGTGGAGGCGGTCGCCGCCGACCAGCGGCCCGCCCGCCCCGCGCGCGGCGAGCTGCCCGACGGGCTGACCCGGCGCGAGGCGGAGGTGCTCGCGCTGATCGCGCAGGGCCGGTCGAACACCGAGATCGCCGGCGACCTGTTCATCAGCGAGGCGACCGTGAAGACGCACATCAACAACCTGTTCGCCAAGGCGGGCCTGCGGGACCGCGCGCAGGCCGTCACGTACGCCTTCCGGCACGGGCTGGCCGGGTCCTAGACGCCTCCGCCGGGCGGGGACGATCAATCGGTCAGCGGGCGGCAAGACCTCGGTCAAGGCGCCCGTCCCGGGGCGGCGCCGTCCCCAGCATGGGAGGTCCTGGAACCCGGAAGGACCTCGGCGTGCACAGAACCCTGATGATCGCGGAGTACCTGCGGCCGTACGCGCAGTGGCGGATCGCCCGCCCCGACCGCACCGACGACTGCCGCAACGCCCGCGCCGCGATCGGCCTCATCGACGCGGCCGCGTACGTGACGCAGCTGGACGACTGCGACCGCGTGATCGTCCGGATGGCCGTCGCCGGCTGCTTCGCCAAGGGCCGGTTCGACCCCGGCCCCGAGGGCGAGGCGCTCGTCCGCGACTGGCACTACGAGGAGGCCGTGGACGGCCCGGCGGACCTGCTGGAAGGCCTGGCCGCGTGCGCGGAGCGCGCCTGCGCCGACCGCGCCGACCGCCTCGCCGCCCTCAGCCTGCCCTAGGCGCGGCCGGTCGCGCGGCGGCGGCCAAGCGTTCGCTTGGTAGCCTCGGTCGCATGCCGACCGAGGAACAGATGAAGAGCACGCTCCAGGCCTATGTCGACGGCTTCAACTCCGGCGACCCCGCGGCCGTCACCGGCCTGTACGCCGACGACGCCGTCGTGGTCGACCCGGTCGGCAACCCGCCGATCCAGGGCCGTGCCGCGATCGAGGAGTTCTACGGCAACGCCGTGGCCGCCGGAGCCAAGCTCGCGCTGGACGCCCCCGTCCGCGGCTCCCACGGCGACCGCGCCGCGATGGCCTTCAGCGTGCACATGCCCGGCATGCGCATCCGCGTCATCGACGTCATGACCTTCGGCGACGACGGCAGGATCGTCCGGATGGAGGCGCACTGGGGGCCCGGCGACGTCGAGTCCTGACCGGCGCGTGGGAGGGTGGAACCCGATCGAGATCCTGGAGGTCGGGTGGCCGCGCGTCCGGTGCTGTACGTGATCGCCTGCGGCGGGCGGCCCGCCGCCGAACTGCCGGCCTTCGTCGAGCGGCTGCTCGGCGACGGCTGGACGGTCTGCGTCGTCGCGACGCCGTCCGGCACGAAGTTCCTCCACGCGCCGCGCCTGTCCGGGCTGACGGGCTTCCCCGTCCGCTCGGACTACAAGCGTCCCGAGGAGCCCGACGCGCTGCCGCCCGCCGACGCGTTCGCGGTCGCGCCCGCCACCTTCAACACCGTCAACAAATGGGCGCACGGGACCAGCGACACGCTGGCGCTCGGCCTGCTCAACGAGGCGGTCGGCCTGGGCCGCCCCATCGTCGCCGCACCCTGGCCCAACGCGGCGCTCGCGCGCCACCCGGTCTTCAGCCGCAGCGTCGCCGAGCTGCGCGCCTGGGGCGTCACCGTCCTGCTGGACCCGGACCGCCTCCCGAACCCGGATTCGGACGAACCGAGCGGCGCGGCGTTCCCCTGGACGGAACTCCACGACCACCTCCGCTCGCTCCGCGCCGGTCTGACAAGGGGATGACCCGGGCGACGGGTCCGGCCGAAACCCGCCCGGACTCGGCGCATGCCCCGGCCGCCGGTACGAACCCGCAGCCCAGAACCCCTTCGCCGCGGGACGACCCGGCGTAACGGGGCGCAACCGGTTCCGACACCCCGGAGAAACATCCCGTTCCTAGCTTCTGCGGTGCCCGCCGCCCCGCTAGGAAAGGAGCCGGGTTTGGATCTGGCCGAGAACCCGCAGATGGAGGACTACTCCCTGCGGTACACACCCAGCGCGTTCCGCACCTGGTCGCCGTGGATGGTGTTCCTGAGCTGCCTGGTGGGGCTGTCCGCCATGGCCGGATACGCGCTGGACGCCGCGTTCGTCAACGAGTTCGGCTTCGGCAGCTCGCTGCTCGGGTTCGCCATCGCGGGCGTCGTGACGCTGCCGCTGACCATCGTCATCGCCTTCGCGATCACCCGCAAGCACATCGACATCGACCTGCTCACCCGCGGCTCCGGGTTCGGCTACCTGGGCTCCACGGTGACCTCGCTGGTCTACGCGACCTACACGCTGATCTTCCTCGCCTACGAGGGCGCGATCATGGCGCAGGCGGTGACCGCGCTCTTCCATGTCGACGTCCACATCTCGTACGTGATCGTCTCCATCGTGATGATCCCGCTCACGCTCTACGGGATGACGTTCAGCTCCAAGTTCCAGGCGTGGACATGGCCGGTCTGGATCCTGCTGATCGGCTTCGCCCTCGTCGTCGCGGCGACCGCGCCGCACTCCGGGCACCACATGGTCCACCCGGTGACGTCGCACGGCGCGGCGGCCGCGACGGGGCTGACCCTGACCGCCGTGTTCACCATCGCCGCCGCGCAGCTGTCGTTCGCCGTGCAGATCGGCGAGCAGGGCGACTACCTGCGGCTGATGCCCGACCCGAAGGGCGCGGCCGGGCGCCGCAGATGGCGCCTCGCGGTGCTGATGGGCGGGCCGGGCCTGTCCCTGTTCGCCGTCGTGATCTTCTTCGCGTCCACGCTGCTGGTCGGCTACGCCGACACCCGGACGACGCCCGACCACGTCGCGGTCCCGGTCGACCTCTTCACGGTCGTGTACGAGCGCGCGGTCGGTGACCACACGGTGGCGCTCGTCCTGGCGGGCGTGCTGGTGCTGCTCTCCCAGATCAAGATCAACATCATGAACACCTACTCGGGTTCGCTGTCGTGGTCGAACTTCTTCTCCCGGATCCTGCACCGGCACCCCGGCCGCGCCGTGTGGGTGATCCTCCAGGTCGCCCTCGCCCTGGTGCTGATGGAGATCGACATCTTCGCGCACATCGTCACCGTGCTCGCCTGGTACGCCAACATCGGGATCGCCTGGATCGCCGCGATGGCGTCCGACCTGGTGATCAACAAGCGGTGGCTGCGGCTCAGCCCGCCCGAGGTGGAGTTCCGCCGCGCCCACCTGTACAACGTGAACCCGGTCGGGTTCGGGTCGATGGTCGCCGCGGCCGCCGTCTCGATCGTCGCCTACTACGGCGTGTTCGGCGACACCGCCGCCGACCTGTCGCCGTTCATCTCGTTCGTCCTGGCGCTGGCGCTGCCGCCGCTCGTCGCGGCGGCCACCCGCGGCCGCTGGTACATCGCCCGCACGAGCGTCTTCCCCGAAGGCGCGACCGAACTGCCCTGCGCCGTCTGCGAAGGCTCCTACGACGTCGTGGACATGGCGACCTGCCCGTTCCACCAGGGGCACATCTGCTCGCTGTGCTGCTCGACCGAAGGCTCCTGCCGCGACGCCTGCAAGCCGAGCGCCTGGCGCCCGCCGAAGGAGCCCGTCCTGCTCGGCATGCCCGGCACGGCGCCGGCCCCGTCCCTCCCCGACTCCCTCGACAAGGCCCCGGAGGCACTGCGATGAACACCGCCCTGATCGTCGTCGACATGCAGAACGGATTCGTCCACCCGGACGGGTCGCTGCCCACCCTCGGCATGCCCCTCGCCGACGCGGGCCGCGCGGTCCGCCAGTGCGCCGCCGCCGTGACCGCGGCCCGCGCCGCCGGCACGCCGGTGGTCTTCACCCGGCACGTCTACCGCCCGGGACGGGCCGACGAGGGCGCCAACCTCGGCGGCGCGCACCCGGACCTGGCCGAGATCTCCGCGCTGGCCGCCGGCACCTGGGATGCCGAGGTCACGGACGACCTCGGCTGCGGCCCGGACGACCTGGTGGTGGACAAGGTCCGTTTCGACGCCTTCCTGTGGACCTCGCTCGATCCGCTCCTGCGCGGCCTCGGCGCGGAGAACCTGCTGGTCTGCGGGGTCGTGACGAACATCTGCGTGGAGTCGACCGTCCGGGCCGCCTACATGCGCGACTACGGGGTCACGGTCCTCGGCGACGCCTGCGCGGCCCTCACTCCGCGGCTCCACGACATCGGCCTCGAGGTCATGCGCGACTGCGGCTTCGCGACGGTCACCACCGTGGCCGAAACGTTCGCCGCTCCCGTCCCCGCCGCCTGACCCCCGCCGTCGACCGCGACGTGCCGCCCTTGCGCACCTACCGGCCAAGGGCGACACGCCGCGGTCAACGATGCGGACGCTGTCAGGGAAGGTCGTGGGCGCCGGTCTTGACGGTACGGACGAACGCGGACCAGGCGTGGGGCGTGAACGCCAAGACGGGCCCGTCGGCATCCTTGGAGTCCCGGACCGCGCACGCGTCGACAAGCGAGGCCACCTCGACACAGTCCGCGCCTTGCGCCGAGTGAGCGCTCTTCCGCCAGACGAGTAGGTCTCCCTTAGTGCTCATTTACGCCAATATGCCGCTTCTGGTGTTGCTTGGCGAGTTCTGAGATCACGTCGAGTGATTCGTCGACGCCGAGGGCCGTCATGGCGAGCTGGTTGAAAGCGAGCGCGTAACTGTGGACCTGGGCGTCGTCCTCGATGTAAAGGGCGCTGGTCAGACCATCGAGGTAGACGACGTCGGCCATATGGTGCTCAGCGAAGTCCATGTGAGTGAACGCCCCGGTCAGAGCCGGATGAGCGCCCGTCGTAAGGGGAAGCACCTGGAGCATCACGTTGGGGAGCTCGGCCAGCTTGAGCAGGTGGTCGCACTGCCGGACCATGACGTCCGTGCCGCCGACGGATCGGCGGAGCGCGGCCTCGTCGATGATCGACCACAAGCGCAGCGGCCCGTGCCGGCGCTCCTCAAGGAGTCTCTGTCGCGTCCTGCGCACCTCCACGCGGCGATCCACTTCCGCTGCGGGTGCGAACTGCATCAGCCCTACTCTGATGACCTCGCGGGCGTATTCCTCGGTCTGCAATAGGCCGTTGATCATCTGAGCGTTGTAGCAACGAAGGGATGCGGCCTCGGCCTCGAGTTCGATGTACGCGGCGTAGTCGGTGTGGATGGTGTCGGCGTAGGCGTCCCACCAGCCGCGTTGGCGTGACGAGCGGGTCAGGCCGAGAAGTGCCTCGCGCTTCTCGAGGGACACGTCGTACAGGTCGCACAGCTGATTGACGTCTGCGGTCTTGATGCCTTGCCCTGCCCTTTCGATGCGGGAGAGCTTCGCCGCGGACCAGCGGCCCGCACCGCGTCCCTGCAGCTCCGCGACCACCTGGTCGAGCCTGAGGGTCGATCGCTCCCGAAGGCGGCGCAGTTCGGCGGCGAGTCGACGTTCGCGGACGGTGGGGCGGCGTTCGGTCATAGCCCGAGTCTGCCTGCGTCGCGCCCCGCCGCGTGGCGAGAACGCCAAGATCCTTTGACTTTGCTCATGGAATTTTCCATTTCCAGTTGCATCGAGGTCTGGGTGAAGAGCACGATGCGGAGCGAGCACATCACTCAGAGTGCTCTCTGGTGGCAGGTGGGACGGTGATCACGATGCGGGACGTCGAACGCGGTATCAGTGGGGCGGGTGGCGGGGCGGAGGTGGTTCGGGGCGGGGGGTGTGCGGTGTGGGCGCTGCCGGCGGACGCGACGTGCGCCGCGTTCGCCCGGGCGCGGCTGAGCGCGACCATGCGGGGGCTGCGGATGCCCGACGTGCTGGTCTGTGACGCGGCGACGATGGTGTCGGAGCTGGTGACGAACGTGCATCGGCACGCGTCCGGCACTGTGTCAGAGCTGTACGTGTACCGGACGGGGGAGCGGGCGGAGATCGTGGCGAAGGTCTTCGACGGGGCGCCGTGGAAGGGCGCGGTGCCCGCGGCGCGGCGGCCGTTGCCGCTGGACGAGGGCGGGCGCGGGTTCGAGGTGGTGAACGCGCTCGCGGCGGAGCACGACGGGCGGTGGGGCGTGCATCGCAGCAGGTCGCGACTGGCGTTCGCGCCGATCACGGGGAAGGCCGTCTACTTCGCGCTGCCGATGGTGGGGGTCGCGCTGCCCGTCCTGTGCAAGGACCCTGTCGGCGCGATGTCCGAATTGGAGGCGGCGCTGAGCGGGCGCGGGCTCAGGGCGTTGCACCGGTGCCAGGGATGGGACATGGCCGTCCTGTCCGTCCGCGCGGAGATCACCGTGTGGGCGCGGCGGCACGGGTTCGTCGTGACGATGCCGTCCGTGGGGACCGTCCGGTATCCGCTATGGGACGTCACCGAGGTCGCGGAGGCCGTCGTCCGGTGCCATGAGGAGCTGGACGCGCGGTGAGCCGGGCCCGCGCCGGGCGGGCCCGGCTCACCGTTACTCCTCGTCGGAGGCGGGTTCGTCGCTGTCCGGCGGGACCGGGCCGATGGGGCCGCTGATCGACACGATGCGGGTCGTCAGCCGCTCGCCGGAGCCGTCGCGGCGGCCGAGCGTCGCGTTCAGCGTGGCGGGCTTGCCGTTCGCGCCGGCGGCGCGCAGCGGGGTCGGCGCCGCCCACGCCTGGAGCAGGACGTCCTCGCCCTTGAGGAACCGGTGCGCGCGGACGCCGCCGGTCGCGCGGCCCTTGGCCGGGAAGTCGGCGAAGTCGGCCAGCTTGATCGCGCCGGTCTGGGTGCCGGGCAGCGCCGACGACGAACCGGAGACCGTGATCACCCGGGCCTCGCGGCCGGGGTCGAGCGCGCCGAACCACAGCACGTGGGCGTCGGCGCCGAGCTTGATGCCGGCCACGCCGCCGGCGGCGCGGCCCTGCGGGCGGACGACGGACGCCGGGAAGTGCAGCAGCTGCGCGTCGGTGCTGATGAAGACGAGATGCTGCTCCTCCGACATCAGCTGGACGGCGCCGACCACCCGGTCGCCCTCCTTGAGGCCGATGACCTCGAACTCGTCGCGGTTGGCGGGGAAGTCGGGGACCACCCGCTTCACCACGCCCTGGGCGGTGCCGAGCGCGAGCCCGCCGCCCTCGTCCGTCAGCGCCGCCATGCCGACGACCGTCTCGTCCGGTTCCAGGTCGACGTACTCGGTCACCGGCGCGCCGCCCGCCAGGGACGGCGGCGTCGCCGCCGGGGGCAGCCCCGGCAGGTCGAGGACGTCGATGCGGATCATCCGCCCGAGCGAGGTCACCGCGCCGACCTGGCCGCGGGCCGTCGCCGGGACGACCGAGATCAGCACGTCGTGCGGGGCGCGCGGGCCGCTGTCGGGCAGCGGCTCGGGGCCGTGCGTGCGGGCCAGCAGCCCGGTGGACGACAGCAGCACCGTGCACGGGTCGTCCGCCACCTCCAGGGGCACCGCCGCCGCGGCGGTGTGGCCCGAGGACTCCAGCAGGATCGTGCGGCGCGGGGTGGTGTACTCGGAGGCGACCTCGCCGAGCTCCTTGGACACCAGGCCGCGCAGCTTGCGCTCCGACTCCAGGATCGCGGTCAGCTTCGCGATCTCCTTGGCCAGCTGCTCCTTCTCCTTCTCCAGCTCGAGCCGGTCGAAGCGGGTGAGGCGGCGCAGCGGGGTGTCCAGGATGTACTGGGCCTGGATCTCCGACAGCTCGAAGATCTGCATCAGCCGCTGCTTGGCCTGCGCGGCGTCGTCGCTCTGCCGGATGACCTGGATGACCTCGTCGATGTTCAGCAGCGCGATCAGCAGGCCGTCGACGAGGTGCAGGCGGTCCTCGCGCTTCTTGCGGCGGAACATCGACCGGCGCCGCACGACCTCGATGCGGTGGTCGACGTACACCTGCAGCAGGTCGCGCAGGCCGAGGGTGCGGGGCCGGCCGTCGACGAGCGCGACGTTGTTGATGCCGAAGGTCTCCTCCATCGGCGTCAGCTTGTAGAGGTCCTGCAGGACGGCCTCGGGGTTGAAGCCGTTCTTGATCTCGATGACCAGCCGCAGGCCGACGTTGCGGTCGGTGAGGTCCTTCAGGTCGGCGATGCCCTGGATCTTCTTGGCGTTGACCAGTTCCTTGATCTTGGCCTTGACGCGCTCCGGGCCGACCGCGTACGGCAGCTCGCTGACGACGATGCCCTTGCGCCGCGGCGTGACGTTCTCGATGGTCGTGGTGGCGCGGGTGCGGAACGTCCCGCGGCCCTTCTCGTAGGCGTCGCGGATGCCCTCCAGCCCGACGATCATGCCGCCGGTGGGCAGGTCGGGGCCGGGGACGAAGCGCATCAGGTCGTCGAGGGTGGCGTCGGGGTGGTCGATCAGGTGCCGGGCCGCCGAGACCACCTCGCCGAGGTTGTGCGGGGCCATGTTGGTGGCCATCCCGACCGCGATCCCGGACGCGCCGTTCACCAGCAGGTTGGGGAACGCGGCGGGCAGGACCTCGGGCTCCTGCTCCTGGCCGTCGTAGTTCGGCCGGAAGTCGACGGTGTCCTCGTCGATGGAGGCGACCATCATCAGCGCCTCGCGCGACAGGCGGGCCTCGGTGTACCGCATGGCGGCGGGCATGTCGTCGCCGCCGAGCGAGCCGAAGTTGCCGTGCCCGTCGACCAGCGGCATCCGCATCGCCCACGGCTGGGCCATCCGCACCATCGCGTCGTAGATCGCGCTGTCGCCGTGCGGGTGCAGCTTGCCCATCACCTCGCCGACGACGCGCGCGCACTTGACGTGCCCGCGGTCGGGGCGCAGCCCCATCTCGTTCATCGAGTACAGGATCCGCCGCTGGACGGGCTTCAGCCCGTCGCGGGCGTCGGGAAGCGCCCGCTGGTAGATCACCGAGTAGGCGTACTCGAGGTAGCTGCCGCGCATCTCCTCGGAGACGTCGACGTCGACGATGTTCTCCTCGAAGTCCGGCGGCGGGGGAGGGGCTTGGGATCCGCGTCGTGCCATGCCCCACATTGTGGCCGGTCCCGCCGACATCTTTCGCCCGCCCCACCGGAAGGACCGCGGATCGGATCCCGGCGGCGCCGCGGGCGCGCGATCCGGTCAGCGGCCGTGGCAGATTGGTCCCGGACGGTTTCCGCACGCGGCCGCGCCCCGGCCGCGTCCCCCGTGGAGGTATCCGATGAGCGCGCTGGCCGACTTCCAGAACTCGATCTACCTGCAGGGACTCGGCGACGTGCGGCCGTCGCTGCCGACCGACCTGACGCGGCTGGAGGGACTGGCCGAGGGCGTCCTGTCGGCGCAGGCGTTCGGATACGTTGCGGGATCGGCGGGCAGCGAGGCGACCGCGCGGGCGAACCGGGAAGCGTTCGACCGATGGCGAATCGTGCCGCGTTTTCTGCGGGACGTGGCGCACCGCGACCTGTCGGTGGAGGTCCTCGGCACCGCGATGCCGTCGCCGATCCTGCTCGCGCCGATCGGTGTGCAGTCGATCCTCCACCCGGACGGGGAGCTCGGCACCGCGCGCGCGGCGGGGGCCGAGGGGGTGACCATGGTGCTGAGCACCGCGGCGTCCCACTCCATCGAGGAGGTCGCGGAGGCCAACGGCGACGGCGCGCCCCGCTGGTACCAGCTCTACTGGCCCAAGGACCGCGACCTCGCCGTCAGCTTCCTGGAGCGGGCCAAGGCGGCGGGCTACACGGCGCTCGTCGTCACGCTCGACACGTTCACGCTGGCGTGGCGGCCCCGCGACCTGGACCAGGCGTACCTGCCGTTCCTGCGCGGCATCGGCGTCGCCAACTACTACAGCGACCCGGTCTTCCAGAAGGCGGTCGGCGGGCCCGTCACCGACGCCAACCGCGACGCCGCGCTCCTGCATTGGGTCGCCAACTTCGGCAACCCCTCGCTCACCTGGGACGACCTCGTCTTCCTGCGGGACCACTGGGACGGGCCGATCGCGCTGAAGGGCGTGCAGCACCCCGACGACGCGCGCCGCGCGGTGGACGCGGGGATGGACGGCGTGATCGTGTCCAACCACGGCGGGCGCCAGGTGGACGGCGCCGTCGCCTCGCTGGACGCGCTGCCCGGCGTCGTCGAGGCCGTCCGCGACCAGGCCACCGTCCTGTTCGACAGCGGGATCCGCACGGGTTCGGACGTGGTGAAGGCGCTCGCCCTCGGCGCCAAGGCGGTGCTGCTGGCGCGCCCGTACGCCTACGGGCTGGCGCTCGGCGGGCAGGCCGGGGTGCAGCACGTCCTGCGCTGCATCCAGGCCGAGCTGGAGCTGACCCTGGCGCTGTCCGGAGTCACCCGGCCGGAGGAGCTTTCTCCGGAGGTCCTGGTTCGCGCGTAGGCGCTGTAGGCGGGAGCTCTTTTACGCGCGGGGCGTAGATCTCGTGGATGCGGGCCAGCCCCGCATCAATGGCGTGCGCGGCCGGGTCGTCGTCGTGCCCTGCGAGCGGCTTGTAGGGCGCGCCGTCATGTCGTCCCCCTATAGCGCGCCTTACAGCCCCCACATTGGCGCGCAATGCCCTGGCGCCGGGCCCAAGGGCGCGGACGTGAGGCACGGTCTCGCGTAGGACGTCGACGACATCGGCATGGTGCGGCCGGGTGCGGGTGACGAACCGGTGCAGCCGTAGCGGCCCATAGACGGTGTCCAGCTCGGTGACGGCGTCCTCGAAGCGCGCGCGGGCGTGCGGCTCGTCCTTCAAGACGTCGGTAAGGGCGGCCAGGGACTCGGACGCCTGGCGGCGCAGGACGTCCCTGGTGCGGAACGGCAGGACGGACCACGCCGCCCCGGCACCGATGACGGCGCCGGCGAGGATCGCTTCGAGGCGCGTCTGCAGAAGCGGGACGGCGGACTGGCCGAAATACCCGTACAGCAGCGACAGAGCGGCCGTGACGCCGCCCGCCCAGTAGGCGTAGCTCCACTGACGCAACCACGCCGCCGCGCCCAGCACGGCGAATATGAGGACGACCGCGTGGGGATCCCGTGGAGCGAACACCCCGGATGCCAGCGCGGCGAGGACCGTCCCTCCGGCCGCGCCGAGCGCGCGCAGCAGACCCTTGTGGAGGGCGTCGCCGCGTCCCCGCGCACCGTTGCACACGATGAACGCCGTCAGGACGACCCACGACCAGTGGTCGGGGAACAGCCAGTGCCCGACGGCGAACGCCGTGCACAGGGCCACGCCCATCTGCGCCGCCATGCGGGTGCTGGCGCGCATCCTCTTGCCCTGAGCGGGCGCAGGCGGGGGAGCCTTCGAGTGGCCGGCGCGCCATGGGCGTTCTACGGCGAGCTGTACGGCGGTCACCCAGAAGTAGGCGATGAACGCGACTGCGGGCGCCCACATGAGGTGGGTCGATGGCGCGCCGGGAGCACCGTGGGGGATGACGAGCAGGGCGATCGCTGGGAGCATCATCAGCGTGCCCGCCTTGGTGAAACGGGGTCCGAAGCGGCGGATCCAGACCCCGGACGTGACGAGGGCGGCGAAGGCGGCGTCGCCCGCGAACGCGTCGTCGCGCATGAGGGTGCCGAGGCCCACCGACAGGAGGGCGACGGCGGGCATGACGACGAATCCGGTCAGGCGGTCGGGTAGGGGGGCGCCCCGGTGTGCCCTCGAAAGGGTGACGGACAGCACGACGGCCTGCATCACGGAGTCGATGTGCAGATGTGCCGCGTGCTCCAGCAGCAGCGTCGACCCGAAGGCCGCGAGGACGGCGACCATCGTCGTTGCCGCGACGATGGTCGGCGCCTTGAGGGCGCCGATGGTCCCGGTCGTGCCTGCCCCCATGGCCACCCCCACGATTTAGTAAGGAATAGCGTAGCATTATGGCGAGCGATCGGCCCGACGTGCCGGCGGAGGCGGTGGTGGAGATCCGCCGCGGGGTGATGCGCATGGCGCGCCGGATGCGCTCCTCGCGCTCCCCGGACGCGCTGAGCGGCAACAAGCTGATCGTGCTCGGGCACCTGGCCCGCCGCGGCCCCAGCTCGGCGGGCGAGGTGGCGGAGGCGGAGGGTCAGAGACCCCAGTCGCTGACCAGGGTCTTCGCCGAACTCGAAGAGGCCGGGCTGATCGTCCGCGCGCGCGACGAGCGGGACCGGCGGCAGTTCGTGCTGACCCTCACCCCGGCCGGCGCCGAGGCGCTCAGGCACGACCTCCGGGAACGCGACGCCTGGCTGGCCGGTGCGCTAGCCGGGCTCGGCGAGACGGAGCGCGAGGTGCTGCGGATCGCCGCCCGGTTGATGGAACGGCTGGCCGAATAGTTCGCTATCGCTTACTATTTTCAGATCGACGATTACCGGGTAGGGAGACGCGCATGCGCTGGCCCGATCACGCCATCTGGTGGCACGTGTACCCGCTCGGCTTCACCGGCGCCGAACGGGCCGCCCTCCCGCCCGGCGCCCCGCCCGAGCATCGGCTGGACAGGATCGCGGGATGGCTCGACCACCTGCTCGCGCTCGGCTGCAACGGCCTCGCCCTCGGACCGGTGTTCGCGTCCGAGACCCACGGCTACGACACCGTCGACCACTTCCGCGTGGACCCCCGCCTGGGAGACGAGGCCGACCTGCTGCGGCTCGTGGAGGCGGCGTCGGCGCGAGGCGTCCGCGTCCTGCTCGACGGCGTCTTCAACCATGTCGGACGTGGCTTCCCGCACTTCGCCGACGTCCAGGCGCGCGGTGAGGCGTCACCGTACGCCGGGTGGTTCGTCCCCGACGAGAGCGGTGACTTCCGCACGTTCGAAGGCCACCACAAGCTCGTCGTGTTGAACCACGATGAGCCGCAGGTCGCCGACTACGCCGTGCAGGTCATGAGCCACTGGCTGGAACGCGGCATCGACGGATGGCGGTTGGACGCCGCGTACGCCGTCCCGGCCGGTTTCTGGAGGACGGTCACCGACCGCGTCCGCGCGCGCTTCCCCGACGCATGGCTCGTGGGCGAGGTCATCCACGGCGACTACGCGGGCACTGTGGAACGCGCCGGATTCGACTCCGTCACCCAGTACGAACTATGGAAGGCCATCTGGAGCTCGCTGAACGACCGCAACTTCTTCGAACTGGCCCATGCGCTCACCCGCCACGACGGGATGCTCCAGACGTTCGTCCCGCAGACCTTCCTCGGCAACCACGACGTGACGCGCATCGCCAGCCGTCTCGATGACGAACGCCATCTCGCCCACGCGCTCGTCATCCTGCTCACCAATGCGGGCGTCCCGTCCATCTACGCGGGCGACGAGTTCTCCTTCCACGGCATCAAGGAGGAACGCGAAGGCGGCGACGACGCCATCCGTCCGGCCTTCCCGGAGCGGCCCGTCGAAGCGCCCGGCCATGGCGCCCCCTACCACCGCCTCCACCAGGACCTCATCGGCCTGCGGCGCCGCCATCCCTGGCTCGTCCGCGCGCACACCACGGTCACCACCTTGACCAATACGACCCTGTCCTACACAGTTGGGCAGGGCGACGAGCGACTGGGAGTCGTCCTCAACCTCGCCGACGAGCCCGCCAAGGCGGACCTGCCGGCCGCCGGTTGGACGCGCATCGCCGGTGAGGCGGACTTCCACGCCGACGGCGCCGTGATCCCCCCGCAAGGCTGGGCCGTCGCGCACCCATGACAAATGTCATCGGTGACCACTGCGAACCTCACGGCCCGTTCCTGACGTCCGTGACTGCCCGGCTCGATCGCCCGGCGGCAGCATGGGGCACATGAGGGCACCCGTGATCGAGGTACGCGACCTGCAGTTGAACGAGGCCGTGCGGGACGTCTCGTTCACCGTGGCCAAGGGCGAGGTGTACGCGCTGCTCGGCCGGTACGGATCCGGCAAGACCACCCTGCTGGAGATGCTCGCCGGCCTGCGGCGCCCCACGGGCGGGACGCTCCGCGTCCGCGGCGCCGACCCCTACACCGACCGCGACGCAGCCCGCTCCGGAGCCGTCTGGCGGGACGGCGGGCTGTTCCCCGGACTGACCGTCGCCGAGATCATCGACGCCTGGCGGCGCTGGACGCTCGACCCGATCACCCGCGACGAGGCGCTGCGCCTGGCCCGCCTCACCGGCCACGCCGGCACCCCGTTCGAGCGGCTCGACGCCGGGCGGCGGCGCCTGCTCGACCTCGCGCTCGCCCTGGTCGGGCGGTCCGACGTGGTCTTCCTCGACGAGCCCACCGCCGGGCTCGACGAGGCCGCCGCCCGCGAGGTCTGGGCCGTGCTGCTGACGCTGGCCGCCCAGGGCGGCACGATCGTGATCAGCACCCGGGACCCCGGCGAGGCGTGCCGCGCCGACCGCGTCGGCGTGCTGGACGGCGGCCGCCTGGTCACCGGCCGCGCCGCGGACCGGCTCGGCACCGCCGCCCGCGCGGCCTGACCCGTGCGCCGCGCGGCCTGACCCCGCCGCCCGCGCGGCCTGACCCCGCCGCCCGCGCGGCCTGACACCGGCAGGAGCCCCCCGACCGGCATGTCCCCTGACGACCGGCGTCTCCCTTGACGAGCGCATACGCTGGGCGCGTGCAGCCGAGGATCCCGCGCCCCACCGCGATCGCCGCGATCATGGTCGGGCTGACGGCGTTCACCCTGGCCGGGTTCCTGCTGCCCGCCCTCTGGTACGAGGTCTTCGACCGCCACGGCCCCGGGCGCATCCTGCTCGCCGTGGCAGCCGTCGCGACCGTCTTCGCCCTCTACGCCCGGCTGCTGTGGCTCAACCTGATGCGCCGCACCGCGCCCGGCCACCGGTTCGGGCTGGCCGCGATCGCCGCGATCTGCTGGACGCTGCCGCCGCTGCTCGGCACCGGCCACGGCTGGGGCAACGCGCTGCTCGTCCCGGCCGGGCTGATCGCCGTCGTGCTGCCGCTGCGCCCGGCGATCGCGGTGACGGCCGCCGCCACGGTCCTGACCCCCGTCTACGGGATCGTCCTCGGGCTGCCCGCGCTGAGCGCCCTGTACGACTTCGCCGGCGTGCCGCTCGCCGCGTTCTCCGGATACGTCCAGGTATGGCTGTTCCACGTCGTCCAGGAACTGCGGGAGGCGCGCGCCGAGACGGCCCGGTCCGCGGTGGGCGAGGAGCGGCTCCGCTTCGCCCGCGACCTGCACGACGTCCTCGGCCACAGCCTCCAGGCGGTCGCGCTCCGCGCCGAGGTCGCCGAACGGTACCTGGACCGCGACCCCGGCCGCGTCCGCAAGGAGCTGACCGAGATCCAGACGATGGCGCGCGACTCCGTCCGCGACGTCCGCGAGGTCGTCCGCGGCTACCGGGCCACGTCCCTGCGCACCGAGCTGGACGGCATGTCGGCCGTGCTGCGCGCCGCCGGGATCCGCTGCGACCGGCCCGAGGTGTCCCCGGAACTCCCCGCCCACGTGCACGAACCGCTCGGCTGGGTCGCCCGCGAGGCCGCCACCAACGTGCTCCGGCACTCCAGCGCCACCTGGTGCGAGATCACCGTGGACGCCGGCCGCGACCGCGTCCGCGTGGAGATCGTCAACGACGGCGCGCCGCGCCGCGCCGCCGCCGGCGGCAGCGGCCTCACCGGCCTCGCCGAGCGGATCACCGCCGCCGGCGGGCGCTTCACCGCCGGCCCCGGCGGCGACGGCACGTTCCGGGTGACCGCCGCCGTCCCGGCGGCCCCCGCACCGAGGGGAGCGGCATGATCCGGGTCCTGCTGGCCGACGACCACCTGCTGATCAGGGAGGCCCTCGTCCTGCTGCTGGAGACCGAGGACGGCATCGAGGTCGCCGCCGACGTCGGACGCGGCGACGAGGCCGTCGACCGCGCCCTCGCCCTGAAACCCGACGTCGCCGTCCTCGACATCGACATGCCCGGCCTGGACGGCCTCGCCGCCGCCGAGCGCCTCGCCCGCGACCTGCCCGGCTGCCGCCTGGTGATCGTCACCGCGCACGGCCGCCCCGGCAACCTGCGCCGCGCCATGGCCGCCGGCGTCCGCGGTTTCCTCGGCAAGGACGCCCCCGGCTCCCGGCTCGCCGAGGTCATCCGGCAGGTCGCCGCCGGCGCCCGCTACATCGACCCGCAGCTCGCCGCCGACGCCCTCGCCGCCGAGGAGTGCCCGCTCACCCCCCGCGAGCTGGACACCCTGCGCGCCGCGGCCGACGGGTCCCCCGTCTCCCGCATCGCGCGCGGCCTCGGCCTGTCGGAGGGGACCGTCCGCAACTACCTGTCCGCCGCCGTCACCAAACTCGGCGTCGACAACCGCCACGCCGCCGTCAACACCGCCCGCGACCTCGGCTGGCTGTAGCCATCCGCACCGCCCCGGGCGGTCGGGGCTCGGGTGCTCGAGATGCGGGCGTATCGGGCTTGATCGTGGGTGTTACCGGCGGGCCAGGAGCAGGGAGCCGCGCTTCGTCACGGGCAGGGGAGTGCGGAGCCGGGTCGCCGCCTCGGCGGCCTGCGGGCGGGGCACGTGGCGGGCGACCAGGTAGTCGCGGATCGCGGCGCGGTCGGGCAGCGTGATCAGCGGGGCGTCCCAGCGCTCCACCTCCACCTCGCGGAATACCTCGCAGACCCGCGCGGGCGCGTCCTCGGCGTCGAAGCCGGACGGTTCGGGCCGCCAGACCGGCGCCAGCTCCGGGCTGTCGGTCCGGCAGATCGCCGTCACCAGCAGCGTCCCGCCCGGTGCGAGCACCCGCCGCGCCTCGCGCAGGGCCAGCCCAGGATCGTCGAGGCGGTAGAGCAGGTCGACGGCGACGGCGGCGTCGAACGCCCCGTCGCGGAAGGGCAGGCGGAGCGCGTTCGCCCGCACGCGCGGCCCCGGGTGCGCGCGCAGCAGCGTGCCGGACGCGTCCAGCCCCACCAGCCGGAACGGCGGCGGACCGGGGAGGGCGCGGTTGAGCGCGCCCTCCCCGCAGCCGATGTCCAGCACCCGGGTCGCCCGCGCCGCCAGCAGCTTGGCGGCGATGTGGTCGTGCAGGCTCCGCGCTCCGATCAGGTACTGGCGGGTGATCCGCGCGGCGAGGCGGCACCGCTCCGGGTCGGCGTCGTGGTCGGGCGGCAGAGCCATACCTGGAGTCTGCCCAGCCGCGCGTGCCGAGAAGCGTCGTCAGGCGGTGGTGCCACCGTCGATGACCATGTCGTGGCCGACCAGGTAAGCGGACTCGTCGGAGGCCAGCCAGACGACGGCGCCTGCCACCTCGGACGGGTCGCTCGGCCGCCCCGCCGGGACCGTCGCCCTCAGCCGCTCGTCGCGGTCCGCCCGGGTCTCGCCCGGCCGCAACGACATGGGGGTGTCGCTGGCCCCCGGGCTGACCGCGTTGATGCGGACCCCCTCGCCGATGTGATCGATGGCCGCCGTGCGGGTCAGCACGCTGACACCCGCCTTGGACGCGGCGTACGCGGCCATTCCTGGCAGGCGCCGGTGCGCGCCGATGTTGGAGGAGATGTTCACGATGGCGCCGCCGCCGTGCGCCCGCATATGGGCGATCTCGTGCTTCATCGACAGGAACACCCCGGTCAGGTTCACGTCGATGACCGCGCGCCAGGCGTCGTCGTCGACGTCGGTGACCGGGCCTGTCGCGCCGAGGACCCCGGCGTTGTTCACCGCGACGTGCAGACCGCCGTGGCGTCCGGTGACCGCCGCCACCATGGCGGCGGCATCGCCGGGGACGGTCAGGTCGGCGACCACATGGTCGGCGCGGCCGCCCTCGGCCCGGATCTCTTTGACGGCCTCGGTCAACGTGCTCTCGGCGCGCCCGGCCAGGACCACCGTGGCGCCCTCCCGCGCGAAGGCGCGGGCGGTGGCGCGCCCGATCCCGCCGGCGCCGCCGGTGACCAGCACGACCCGGCCGGTGAAGCGTTCTCCCATGACAACCCTCTCATTTCTAGAATGATCGATCTCGAATAAGGGTCTGAGGAAACCCACCCCTGAACCCGGACGGGGTCGGCGACGACACCCGCGCCCGGGCGATGGCGGTGGGAGTCTCCGGCCGGATCAGGCGAGGAGGGCTTGGGCCTGGCGGGCGGCGTCCCGGAGCCGGCCGTCCTCCGCGGGGGCCCGGCCGAGGACGCGCATGCCCTGGAACAGCACCAGCAGCAGCCGGGCGAGGGCGCGCGGATCGGCGCTCTCGGGGAGCTCGTGCTGGGCGCGGGCGCGGGTCAGCGCCGAGGTGAGGGACGCTTCGAGGAAGGTCCAGCTCGCCTCGACCAGGCGGGCGGCCTCGGCGTCCCGGGGGGCCAGCTCGACCGCCGTGTTCACCACCAGGCAGCCGAGCCGCGGACGTTCCCGGCCCGCCTCCGCGGCATAGCGCTCGATCAGCGCCCGGACGGCCGGCAGGACCGGACCGGGCTGCGACAGCGCGTCGGCGATCTTCGGGTCGGTCGTCTCGAGGTAGCGTTCGAGCGCCCGCAGGAAGAGCTCGTGCTTGCCGCCGAACGTCGCGTAGACGCTCGCGCGGGCGATGCCGAGATGCGCGACGAGGTCGGCCATGGAGGTCGCCTCATACCCGCGCTCCCAGAACAGCTCCAGCGCGCGCTGCAACGCGGCGTCCGGATCGAACTCCTTCGTCCGTGCCATGGGCACGACCGTACGGCTATAGAGATCGATCGGTCAAATATCAGACTTCCGAGCGCACCGGGAGGCCCGGCCGGTCCAGGTCCAGGGTGTCGAGGACCGCCCCGTCCGTCGCGAGGGCCTCCAGCACGGGGCCGCGCCGGACGCCCCAGACCACGACGATGTGCCCGTGCGCCGGGACGTCCAGGATGCGCTTGCCCACCCGGACCCTCGCCACCTCGGCCGAGGCCCGCAGCCGCGCCTCGTTCACCCACTTCGCGCCCCAGGGCAGCAGCCGGTTGGCGTTCCGCACCGTGCGCCCCGAGCCGTACTGGTACAGGTACCGGCCCATCTCGCCCGACGAGCGCCGCACCAGCGGGTCATAGGGCGCCGAGCCGCCGCCCCCGCCGAGGCCCATCCACTCGCCGTCCCGCCGATGGAACGTCCGGCCCTCGATGAACGGGTCGACCCCGGAGCCGCCCCACTGGTGCAGGAACGTGACAACGGCGACGTCGCCGTCCATGTCGAGGCCGAGCGGAAGGAAGTCCCGTTCCTCGTCGAAGGTGTCGGGGGCGGGAACGGGCATGCCGTCCCGAAGGAGCCGCAGGCACTCCTCATGCACCTCGTGGTCGTTCATGTTCGGGGACCTCTGATCGTGCAGGCAGGGCGAGGGGCCCTCCCGCGTGAGAGGGCCCCGACGTTCGACTCACTCTAGAGGTCCGGCTCGTCTGGTTTCACCCGTCTGGCGTACTCCCGTCGATGCTTTGCCATCTGCCCTTCATCGACCCGTCTTCCACCCCTCTCACACCCGTACCGCGCAGGTGACACGGCCGCCCGGCCCCCGATCGGCGGCCCTCCTCTCCTGGTACTCCGGTGCTCGGTTTCGCGGGCGTTCCGCGGCTGCGGAGCGCCCGCGCGGACCCCGATGGGCGTCCCTCCTCATCGGTGACGTCGCTGGGTGGCCGCATGGACGGCGCGCCGGTGTGGAGGGCCCGCGCGGCGAGGGCTGCGAACGCGCAGGCGAGCGGCAGTTCCAGGCCGGCCGCCATCGCGAGGGCGAGGGAGCGTTCCGCACCGGGCGCCGAGGTCAGGACGTCGAACCAGGCGTCCATGGCCAGCAGGGCGCCGGTGGCGGCGGCGGTCAGGCCGTGCCGCGGGTCGCGCCGCGCGAGCAGCACGCCGGTGCTGAGCATCCCGGTGGCGATCATCGCGTCCAGCCCGATCCAGGCCATCGGCCAGTTCGACACGCGGGCGGTGGACGGCAGGGTCCGGGCGAGCACGATCATCCACGGCACCATCATGGCCGCGCCGCCGACGAGGCCCAGAGCGATGCGCCGCTCCCACCGGCGCCCCGACGCCCGGCCACCCCGTGCCAGGCCGCCCCGTGCCAGGCCGCCCAGTGTCAGGCGGCCCAGTGTCAGGCGGCCCAGTGTCAGGCGGCCCAGTGTCAGGCGGCCCAGTGTGAGGCGGCCTGGGGTCAGGCGGCCTGAGGTCAGGCGGGCCGAGGCCGGGCGGGCCGAGGCCGGGCGGGCCGGCGCGGCGGGGGAGGTGTTCTGCCGGGAGCGGGGGCGGCGGGCGGGGACGGAGGTGAAGGGGGCGGTGTTGGCGACCATGAGCGCACTCCCTGATGATCCGGCACGGCTTGCCGGGGGCGAGATCAACACTGGCCGCGGAACGGCTCACGATCAGTAGCGCGCCTTTCCGAATGGGGGTGGCACCAGGTTCACCCCCGGACCGGAAGTTCACTCCATGGCGGTGCCGGAACTGGGGCAATACGGTTGCGTCCATGGCATCCATCTCTCCGGCCCGGCGTGCCTTCGCGCACGCTCCGTGGTCGCCGGCGGCGTGGCGCGACACCACGTTCGTCGCCTCGGGGGTGCCGCTGCAGTTCGCCGGCTGGGCCGTGCTGGGCGTGGTCTGGCCCTTCTGGGCGCCGGTGAACGTGACGCCGGTCATGCTCGTGCTGGCGGGATCGTGCGTCGTGGCGCTGCTGGTGCTGCGCCCGCTGACGCGCTGGCAGCGGGAACGGTGCTGGGCGATGCTGGGGCTGCGCATCCCGCCCATGCCCGGCTTCGACGAGGGCCGTGCATGGGAGGTGCTGCGCCGGCTGCGCTCGCCGGAGGTGTGGCGGGTGCTGCGGTACCACCTGGTCGTCGGGCCGCTCCTGGCGCTCGGCGGGCTGGCCACCATCGCCGCCTGGGCGGGCGGGGTGATCCTCGCGTTCAGCCACGCGTACGCCTGGACGCTGCCCGCCGCGAGCGCCCTGAGCGTGACCGACAAGGCCGGCACGATCCGGGTCAGCCTCCTCACGGTCGCCGGCGTCCTGCTGCTGATCGCGGCGCCGTGGATCGCGGCCGGGGTCCGGAGCCTGGACGCGCGCGCGGCCGTCGCGATGCTCGGGCCGGACCGCGCCGCCGAGCTGGAGCGGCGGGTCGAGGACCTGGCCGAGAAGCGCGCCAGCGTCGTCGACGCCGCCGACCTCGAACGCCGCCGCATCGAGCGCGACCTGCACGACGGCGCGCAGCAGCGGCTGGTCTCGCTCGCGCTGAACCTCGGGCTGGCCCGCGAGACCCTCACCGGCGTGCCGGACGAGGCCATGCGGGTGATCGTCGAGGCGCACGAGGAGGCGAAGGAGGCGCTGACCGAGCTGCGCGACCTCATCCGCGGGCTGCACCCGGCGGTGCTGGAGGACCGGGGTCTGGACGCCGCGCTGTCCGGCATCACGGCGCGGGTGCCGCTGGAGGTCCGGCTGCGGGTCGAGGTGGAGCCGCGGGCCTCCTCCACCGTCGAGGCGGTGGCGTACTTCGTGGTGTCCGAGGCGCTCACCAACGTCGTCAAGCACGCCAGGGCGAAAGCGGTGGAGGTCACCGCGCTGCGCCGCGGCGACCGGCTGCTCCTCACCGTCGCCGACGACGGCGTGGGCGGCGCGGACTTCTCCACCGGCAGCGGGCTGCCCGGGCTCGCGCGCCGGGTCCGGTCGGTGGACGGTACGTTCCGGATCATCAGCCCCGCCGGGGGCCCGACGACCGTCACCGTGGAGTTGCCGTGCGCATTGTGATCGCCGAGGACTCGGTCCTGCTGCGGGCCGGGCTGATCAAGCTGCTGGAGACCTCCGGGTTCGAGGTGGCGGCGGCGGTCGGGGAGGCGGAGGGCCTGCTGGCGGCGGTGCGCGAGCACCGCCCGGACGCCGCGATCATCGACGTGCGGATGCCGCCGGGCTTCACCGACGAGGGCGTCCGGGCCGCGCTGGTGATGCGGCGGGAGGCGCCCGACGTCGCGGTGCTGCTGCTCTCGCAGTACGTCGAGGAGCGGTACGCGGCGGACCTGCTGTCGACCAGCACCAGCGGCGTCGGGTACCTGCTCAAGGACCGGGTCGCGGACGTGTCGGTGTTCCTGGACGCGCTGCGCCGGGTGGCCGCCGGCGGCACCGCGCTGGACCCCGAGGTCGTCTCGCAGCTGCTCCTGCGCCGTCACCGCGACCCCCTCGACCGGCTGACGCCGCGCGAGAAGGAGGTCCTGGCGCTGATGGCGGAGGGCCGTTCGAACGCGGGGATCGCAGCCGCCCTCGTGGTGAGCGAGAGCGCCGTCGCCAAGCACATCAACAGCATCTTCGCCAAGCTCGACCTCCCGCACGCCGAGGGCGACCACCGCCGCGTGCTCGCCGTGCTCCGGTTCCTGGACGGAGAGACATGACCTCCACAGAGGCCCGCGGCGCCACCGGGCCGCGGGCCGCCGCGGACCGCCCGCGGCGGCGCGGTGTCTGGATCTTCCTCGCGGCCGCGACCGCGGTCGTGGTGGTGGCGCCCGTCGGCCTGGTGGCGTGGGGGCGGGAGATGCGGCGGACCGCGGAGTACGCCACCCCCTACCACCAGGCGATCAGGGAGCTGCGGCTCGACGCCGGAAGCTCCGAGGTGTCGGTCGGGACCGGCCCGGACGGCCAGGCGCGGGTCTACGAGCGGCTGCGCTGGGTGCTGCGCAAGCCGGTCGTGACGGAGTCGGTCAAGGACGGCGTGCTGTCGATCGTCTCCAGGTGCCCCCGGTCGGCGGGGCTCTACAACGGCTGGGAGTGCGGCGCCGACATCGACGTCCGGGTGCCGGCCGGCGTGCGGGTCGCGGCCGAGTCGCGCTCGGGGGAGATCACCGTGCGCGGGATCGCCGGCGACCTGGACCTGCGGACCGGGTCGGGCGAGATCCAGGTGGCCGACGCGCGGGGCGCGCTGCGGGCGCGGGCCGGGTCGGGCACGATCCGCGGCACCGGGCTGGCCTCGCCGGAGGCTCGGGTGGACGTGGGCGCGGGCGAGATCGACCTGCGCTACGCCGAGCCGCCGCGGCTGGTGGACGTGACGGCCGGCGCCGGCTCCCTGAAGATCATCGTGCCGGCGGGCTCCCAGTACCGGGTCCAGGGCTGGACCGGCTCGGGTGACACGCATCTCAACCGGGCCCTCGTCGACGACCGGTCCGGCCGGCTGATCTCGGTTCGCAGCGGCTCGGGGACGTCCTACGTCGACTACCGCGACGACTGACCGGCACCGGCGGGGCCGGGCAGGTGGCGCTGACCGGCCGATTCTCGCCATCGAAGCGATTTGCGTCATTTGTCGTTGGTTGGTTGACTGATGACATGAGCCTCGTACGCCCGTGCCGTGAGCACGGCCCGCTGACCCCGCGGGCCCTGCGGTGTACGTGCTGCCGGCGAATGTGTGACCGCTGAGGGCCCCCGCCTGAGCCTCGCGCCCCGAAGCGAGCGAACTCCGAGACCCGAGTCGCGCATGAACTTCCAACGCCACCTGCTGAGCCACGCCCCGTACCCCCCTGGTCGGACCTGACCGGCCCGCGCCCGATCGAGCGCGCGGCCGCCGCCGGCGGGCCCCGGCCGTCCGGCCGGACCCGTCGAGGCCATCGTCGGGCGGCCGTCCGGGACGCGGAAGTGGAATCGCGTTCTGTGGATAACCGCCGCCGCGGCCCGGCTCCCGCACGTCCGGCCCCCGCACGTCCGGCCCCCGCACGTCCGGGCGTCGCCGCTCCCTGATCGGGCGCGCCTTCAGGGGCGGACCCGTCCACCACCCGCACCGCCGCCGGCCCCGGCGGCGCCCGTCCGCACGGATGATTCTCTGTGATCCAGATCGAAAAACTTCGGAAGGTGCACCGCGCCCGCGGGCGCGAGGTGACCGCCGTCGACGGCGTCGACCTGACCGTCCGCGAGGGCGAGGTCTTCGGCGTGCTCGGCCCGAGCGGCGCAGGCAAGAGCACCCTGCTGCGCTGCGTCAACCTGCTGGAACGCCCGGACGAGGGCCGGATCGTGATCGACGGGCGCGACCTGCTCGCCCTGCGCGGCGCCGAGCTGCGCCGCGCCCGCCAGGGCATCGGCATGATCCACCAGCACTTCGGCCTGCTCGGCAGCCGCACGGTGGCCGGCAACGTCGCGTTCCCGCTGGAGGTCATGGGCGTCCCGCGGGCCGAACGCGCCGAGCGCGTCGCCGAACTGCTGGACCTGGTCGGCCTCACCGGGCACGCCAAGGCCTACCCGGCGCAGATCTCCGGCGGCCAGAAGCAGCGCGTCGGCATCGCCCGGGCGCTCGCCGGGCGCCCCAAGGTGCTCCTCTCGGACGAGGCGACCTCCGCGCTCGACCCGGAGACCACCGCGTCGATCCTGGAGCTGCTGCGCGACCTGAACCGCCGCCTCGGCCTGACCGTCCTGCTGATCACCCACGAGATGGACGTGGTCAAGCGGATCTGCGACTCGGCCGCGGTGATGCGCGAGGGCCGGTTCACCGAGTCGGGGCCGGTGACCGAGCTGCTCGCGCGCCCCGGATCGGAGCTGGCGCGCGGGCTCTTCCCGCTGCCGGCCGCCGAGCCGCGCGAGGGCACGACCCTCGTCGAGGTCACCTTCGTGGGCGGGGCGACCGACCGGCCGTTCGTGTCGGCGCTGGCCCGCAGGTACTCGCTCGACGTCAACATCCTCGGCGGCGCCGTGGAGACGGTCGGCGGCGAGCGGGTCGGGCGCCTCCAGCTCGAACTGCCGGGCGACCCGTCCGCGAACGCGGCGCAGCTGGCGTTCCTGCGCGAGTCCGGCCTGGCCGTCGAGGTCAGGACGCGCGCGTCCGCCACGGCGCGGCCGCCGGCCACCGGCGGCGCGCCGCCCGCCGCCCGCCCGATCCCCGCGCCCGCCGAGGAGGACGCCCGATGAGCTGGGACGAGGTCGTGCCGCTGCTGTGGCCCGCCACCCGCGAGACGCTCTACATGACCGGAGTGGCCACGCTCTTCACCGCCGTGCTCGGACTGCTGTTCGGCGTGCTGCTGGTGGTCACCGAGCGCGGCGGGCTGCTGCCCGCGCCGCCGGTCAACAAGGTCCTCGGCGTGGTGGTCAACATCGGCCGGTCGCTGCCGTTCCTGATCCTGATGGTGGCGATCATCCCCTTCACCCGGATCGTGGTGGGCACCAGCATCGGCAACGCCGCCGCGATCGTCCCGCTGACGGTCGGCGCCATCCCGTTCTACGCGCGGCTCGTCGAGATCGCGCTGCGCGAGGTGGACCCGGGAGTGATCGCCGCGGCGGACGCGATGGGCGCGACCCGCCGGGAGATCGTCGGCAAGGTGCTGATGCGCGAGGCCCGGCCCGGCCTGGTCTCCGGACTGACCGTCACCGTGATCGCGCTGATCGGCTACACCGCGATGGCCGGCACGGTCGGCGGCGGCGGGCTCGGCAACCTCGCCGTCACCTACGGCTACGAGCGCTTCGAGACGAAGGTCATGGTCGCGACCGTGCTGCTGCTCGTCGTCCTCGTCCTGATCATCCAGGCGGTGGGGGACCTCGTCGCCCGCCGCCTGTCCCACAAGTGACACCGCTCTCACCGCACAGAAAGGCACTCCTCGTGCTCCGCAAGATCACCATCGCGCTCGCCTCCCTCGGCCTGGTCGCGGGCCTGGCGGCCTGCGGCTCCTCGGACGCGTCCGACGATCCGGACGCCCCGCTGAAGGTCGCCGTCAACCCCGTCCCGCACGGAGACATCCTGAAGTACGTCAAGGACAATCTGGCGGCCAAGGCCGGGCTGAAGCTGGACATCGTGACCTTCGACGACTACCAGCAGCCCAACACCGCGCTGAAGGAGAAGCAGGTCACGGCCAACTACTTCCAGCACGTGCCCTTCATGGAGGAGTACGAGAAGAAGTCCGGGACCAAGCTGACGTTCGTCGCGCCCGTCCACCTGGAGCCGCTCGGCGTGTACTCCAGCAAGGTGAAGAGCCTGCAGGCGATCCCGCAGAACGCGACCGTGGCGGTGCCGAACGACCCCGCGAACGAGGGGCGCTCGCTGAAGCTGCTCGCCGACAACGGGCTGCTGACGCTGAAGCCGGGGGCGCCCACGAGCGCCACGGAGAGGGACATCGCGAGCAACCCCAAGCACCTGAAGTTCAAGCCGCTGAAGGCCGCGCAGCTGCCGCGCTCGCTCGACGACGTGGACGCGGCGGTCATCAACGGCAACTACGCGCTCGAGGCGAACCTGTCGCCTGCCAAGGACGCGCTGGCCGCCGAGAAGCCGGAGGGCAACCCCTATGCCAACGGCGTCGTCACGCTGCCGGAGAACGCGAACGACGCGCGCGTGAAGAAGCTCGTCCAGTTGCTGCGCGGGCCCGAGGTGCGCAAGTACGTGCAGGACAAGTACAAGGGCTCGGTGCTGGTGGCGTCCTAGCCGCTCCGGAGCGCTCCTGAGCGGCTCCTCGGCGCCCGGGGCGCGGTGGTGCGCCGAAAGCGCCGCGGTTTGTCCGTCGGTCCTGATAGGACATGGTGCCGACGAGCTTCCGAAAGGGTCCCATGGGCGTTTATCAGCATCTGGACGAGTTCGCCGGTCTGCCGGTGGCCACCTTCGACTGCGAGACGGGAGTGGACGAGCACGGCGACGCCATGGCCGGCGGGGAGGAGGCCGACGATGACCTCCCGCCCGCCGGCGATGCCGCCTGGTACGTCGGGACGATGTTCGACGAGGAGCCCTTCGCCGACACGTTCGCGCGGTTCCTGGAGACCGTCGACACCACCGAGGTGACGGCCCTGATAGTCGGCTACTGGGGCGCGTCCTACGACGAGAACCACGCCGACCCGGTGGCGCTGCTGACGGAGAACGCCGGGGCCTTCCCGAACCTGAAGGCGCTCTTCCTCGGTGACATCACCGCCGAGGAGTCGGAGATCTCCTGGATCGAGCACGGCGACATCTCGCCGCTGTTCACCGCCTTTCCGGGCCTGGAGGGCTTCGAGATCCGCGGCGCGCAGGGCCTCGTGCTGTCCCCGATCGAGAGCACCAGCCTGCGCGCGCTGCGCTTCGAGTCGGGCGGGCTGCCCGCACGGATCGTCCAGGCCGTGGGCGCGAGCGACCTGCCGAACCTGGAGCACCTCGACCTGTGGCTGGGCGAGGACGGCTACGGCGGCGACGCGACCGTCGCGGACCTGGCCCCGTTCCTGTCCGGCGAGCGGCTGCCCGCGCTGCGCCATCTCGGCCTGGAGGACAGCCAGATCCAGGACGAGATCGCCGCGGCGGTCGCGGGCGCGCCCGTCGTGGCGCGGCTCGCGTCGCTGAGCCTGGCGATGGGCATCCTCACCGACCGGGGCGCGGAGGCGCTGCTGTCCGGACAGCCCCTCACCCACCTGCTCAGGCTGGACCTGCACCACCACTTCCTGTCCGACGCCATGGTGGAACGGGTGAAGGCCGCGCTCCCCGGCGTCGAGGTCGATCTGAGCGAGCAGGAGAAGCCGCAAGGCGACTGGCACTACATCGCGGTGTCGGAATGAGCTCTCGCGGCGCGGTGGTCGGATGAGGTTCGTCGTGGTCGGGACGCCGGGCGACCGGCGTCCCGACCTGTTCGCGCGAGCGTGCCGGTCGTGCGGCCTGCCCGAACCCCGGCTCATCGCTTGGACGGACGTACTGCGCGGCGCGAACATCGTCCTCAACCCCGGTGACGTGCTCCGCGTCGACTCCCCGGGAGAGGACCCTGCGGCGGACGCGCTCCTGCGCGGGCCCGGTGACCCGTCGCGTGTGGGCGGCGGTGGACGCTGGTACGCGACGTTCACTGCGAGCCTGGAGCGTATCCAGGACGCCGCCGCGCGCGCGGGCGCCCGCCTCCTCGGCGACGTCGAGGAGATCGCGGTCATGTTCGACAAGCGGCGATCGCACGCACGGATGGCGGCCCAGGGCGTGCCCGTTCCGCACGCGCTCCCGCCAGTGGGTTCCTACGCGGAACTGCGCGCGCACATGGCCGAGCTGGGGGAGCGGAGGGTCTTCCTCAAGCCGGCGCACGGTTCGTCGGCGTCGGGCGTCGTCGCGTTGCAGACCGCGCCGGGCGGCCGCGTCCGGGCCGTCACGTCGGCCGCCTTGAGCGAGGGCGGCCTGTTCAACTCGTTGCGGGTCCGCGCCTACGAGACGGAGCGGGAGGTCGCGGTGCTCGTCGACTCTCTCGCGCCCGACGGGCTGCATGTGGAGCGGTGGCTGCCCAAGGCGTCGCTCGGCGGCCGGGTGTTCGACCTGCGGGTCGTCGTCATCGGCGGCACTCCCACGCACGTGGTCGCCCGGACGAGCCGCAGTCCCATGACCAACCTGCACCTCGGTGGCACGAGAGGCGACATCGCAGCGGTCCGGCGCGCGCTCGGGCCGGATGGCTGGCGCCGGGCGCTCGACGTGTGCGCGCGGGCGGCGGCCTGTTTCCCACGGAGCCCGATGGTGGGCGTCGACCTGCTCGTCCTCCATGGGATGAAGCGGTTCGCCGTCTGCGAGGTCAACGCGTTCGGCGATCTGCTCCCCGGGCTCACCGGCCTGGTCGGCGGCCCGGCGGAGGGACTGGACACCTACGCCGCCCAGATCGGAGCCGCGCTGCCGGAGACCGTCGCCGTATGCACGACATGAACGAGGTCATCGGCAGCCATGACCTGCTGCTGGTGACGCTCGATACGCTGCGGTACGACGTGGCCGCCGAACTGGCCGCCGCCGGCGAGACGCCCATCCTGGCCTCGCTCCTCCCTGGGGGCCGTTGGGAACGCCGCCACACGCCAGGCAGTTTCACCTATGCCGCGCACTCGGCGATGCTGGCCGGTTTCCTTCCCACGCCCGCGTCCCCCGGCCCGCACCCGCGACCGTTCGCGGGGACATTTCCGGGCAGCGAGACGACCGCGGCCGGGACCTGGACGTTCGACGCCGCAGACCTGCCCACCGGGCTCGCGTCCGCCGGCTACCACACGGTGTGCGTCGGCGGCGTCGGCTTCTTCAACAAGCTCACCCCGCTCGGGTCCGTACTCCCATCGCTGTTCGCCGAGAGCCATTGGGAGCCCGGATTCGGCGTGGCCGACCCTGCGTCATTGCCCAACCAACTCGACCGGATAGCCGACGTCATGGCGCGGCTGCCCGCCGAGCGCCGTCTGTTCCTGCTCCTGAACGTCGCGTCCCTGCATCAGCCCAACTGGTTCTACCTGGACGGCGCTACGCGCGCGCACGGGGACACGCGTGCCAGCCACGCCGCCGCACTACGCCATGTCGATGCTCACATAGGGCGCTTGTTCGAGTTGATGCGCCGTCCTTGCTTCGTCATCGTCTGTTCCGACCACGGGACGGCGTACGGAGAGGACGGCCACACCGGTCACCGCATCGGCCATGAGGTCGTGTGGACGGTTCCGTACGGGGAGTTCGTTCTTTCGTGACCACCACCGCCCCCTACCAGGCGTACGTCTACGCCTATCCGCACAAGACCGCGTACCGTCCGCTGGAACCCGAACCCTCCTTGCGGGAAGTGTGGGCGGCAGAACCATCGGACTCGCTGTTCCTCTACATGCACGTGCCGTTCTGCGAGATGAGGTGCGGCTTCTGCAACCTCTTCACCCGGACGGGCGCGCCCGAAGAACTGACCGGTGCGTATCTCGACGCCCTCGACCGCCAGGCGACCGCGGTACTGGACGCGCTGGGCGGCGGCGCATCGCTAGCCACCGCCGCGTTCGGCGGCGGAACCCCCACCTACTTCACCGCGCCGGAGTTGGAACGGCTCTGCGACATCGCCGAAAGGTTCCCCGGCTTCGGCGCGGTCCCGCTGGGAGTGGAGACGTCCCCGGCCACCGCGACCACGGACCGGCTGACCGTGCTCGCGGAACGCGGCACCACCCGCGTCTCCATCGGCGTGCAGAGCTTCATCGACGAGGAGGCGCGCGCCGCGGTGCGCCCCCAGAAGCGCGCCGAAGTGGAGGCGGCCCTCGACCGGATCAGGGCCGTGGGCTTCCGGGCGCTCAACATCGACCTCATCTACGGCATCGACGGGCAGACGCCCGCCACATGGCTGCATTCCCTGAACGCCGCGTTGAAATGGCGTCCGGAGGAGATCTACCTCTACCCGCTCTATGTCCGCCCGCTCACCGGCCTGGGACGTCGCGCGCAGGAGTGGGACGACGAGCGCCTCACCCTGTACCGGATCGGCCGGGACCATCTCCTCGGCGAAGGCTATGAGCAGGTCTCGATGCGCATGTTCCGGTTGCCGGACCATGGGTCGGGCGGTACGGAGTACTGCTGCCAGACCGACGGAATGGTCGGCCTGGGCTGCGGAGCGCGCTCGTACACGGCCGGCCTGCACTACTCGTTCGAGTACGCGGTCGAGCAGCGGCATGTCCGGTCCATCATCGACGGCTACGTGCGCGAGGACGACTTCAGCACCGCGCGGGTCGGATTCGGACTGGACGCGGAGGAACAGCGCCGACGCCATTTCCTCCAGTCGCTCCTTCAAGCGAGCGGGCTCGATCGGGGCTCCTACAAGGCGCGTTTCGGGACCGACCCCTGCGCCGACTTCTCCGCCGACCTGAGAACGCTCGACGACCGCGGCTGGCTGGAAACGACCGACGTGACCATCCGGCTGACCCCCGAGGGCCTCGCCCACTCCGATGCCGTCGGCCCGGCGCTGTTCTCCCGTCAGGTGAAGGAAATGATGGCCTCCTACAAGGCGCGCTGATGGAACACCTCACGATCCTCTACAGAGGGCCGCTCGCCAGCTGTGACTACGACTGTCCCTACTGCCCCTTCGCCAAACGGCGCGACACACCCGAGCAACTGCGCGCCGACCGGGCCGCCCTTGAGCGCTTCACCGAGTGGGTCGCCGACCAGGACCACCGCGTGTCGATCCTGTTCACGCCCTGGGGCGAAGGGCTCATCAGGTCCTGGTACCGGCGGGCGCTCACCGAACTGAGCCATTTCCCGCACGTCGAGCGCGTCGCGATCCAGACCAACCTCAGCCACCGGGTCTCGTGGACGTCCGGGGCGGACCCGTCCAAGCTCGCGCTGTGGGCGACGTACCACCCCGGCCAGGTTCCCTATGAGCGCTTCTTGGGAAAGTGCCGCGAACTCACCGAACGAGGCATCCGCCACAGCGTCGGGATCGTCGGCGAGCCCGAGCACCTGGAGGCGGCACGCCGCCTCCGCGCCGAACTGCCCGCCGGCACCTATCTGTGGGTCAACGCCGCCGAGGGACGCGCCTACAGCGAGGAGGAGGCCGCCTGCTGGACGGCGCTGGACCCGTTGTTCCCGGTCAGCCGCCGTCCGCACGCGAGCCGCGGTCTCGCCTGCCGCACCGGTGACACCGTCGTGTCGGTCGACGGAGAGGGCACGGTGCGCCGCTGCCACTTCGTCCCGTCCGTTATGGGCAACCTCTATGACGGTTCGTTCCGCGATGCCCTCGCCCCGCGACCTTGCCCGCAGGACACGTGCGACTGCCATATCGGCTATGTCCACCTGGAGCCGCTCGGCCTCTACGACACGTTCGCCGGGGGTGTCCTCGAACGCGTCCCCGCGCTGCTCGGCCAGATGTAGCCGGAGGGTGACCCACCCCTGCGACCTGCCCCGACCATGCCGGACGACCGGTGCGGCGGGCGTCCCGTACCACCTTGCAATTCTCCGCCGGGCCCGCCACGCTGTGGGTGGTCCGCGATGGTCACTACACGGAGCCGAATGACTGCGAACGGTGAACGAATCAGGCGGTGGCCGAACCGCGCCGATGGTGCGGACGGAGGGATCGGATCCCGTGCACGCCCGCCCCTGAGGGCGCATGCTGGCGGTAGCAGGCGACCGTTAGGCGATGCCGTGGACTTTCTCGAACGCCCTCACTTCGTCCTCGCGCTGAGACCGGTGGACACATCGGTGCGTGCGGCGCGCGACATCGTCCGCGCCGCGCTGGAGGGATGGGACCGCCCGGACACCACGGGCGACGTCGAGCTCATCACGAGCGAACTGGTCACCAACGCGATCCGTCATGCCAGCGCCGTCACTCTCGTGCTGTACCTGCCCGACGACAAGACGGCCATGGTGGAGGTATGGGACGACAATCCCGAGGGGCCGGCCGAGCCCCCGCACGACATGCAGGCCGAAAGCGGCCGCGGGCTCTTCCTCGTCGGTGCGCTGGCCCGTGCCTGGGGATGGCGGGCCACCGACGAGGGGAAGGTCACCTGGGCGCAGGCCATCACTCCCTGAACCGGGCGGGCGCCTCTTGGTGACTGGGGAAGTGCTACCAAGAGGCCCCCGCCACGAGCACGGACGGCGCGCATCTCCCGGGAGCCGCCGTCCAGGGGCTCACGTCTGCTTCCGCGGGTGATAGTCGGCTTCGTCGACGCCGAACGTCCACGCCACGCCCGCGCGCGCGGTGCGCGTGGACGGCGGGACACGCAGGTAGTAGGTGCGGTGCGTGCCGTCCGGTTCCGGCGTGGAGTTGACCACCTCGACCATGACGACGGGCTCGTCACCGGGGAGGTCGATGGACCACAGCACACCGGTCTCGTCCTGGTGCAGGGGCCGGGCGCCCGTCTCCGCCAGATAGCGGTCATAGCCGAATATCTCCAGCATGACCCGGCGCAGCTCAGCGTTCTCCTCCGAGGAGATGCGGTCCGCCGTGAGGCCGGTGAGCGAGGCCACGAAATCGGGCGGGATCGGCATGCCGCGCCACGCGTGCAGGGAGAACCCGTCGGGATAGGCCAGCGCCGGGCCGTCACCGCGGTGCAGCCGTCCCGGTTCGTCCCGGTGCAGTTCGCACGGACGCTCGGACATGACGACCAGCCGCTCGTAGGGCCACCACCAGCCGGTCGAACGCGCCGCTTCCGCCAGGCCCGCCAGGGGCCCCTCCAGCCGGCCCAGCGACTCGAACAACGCCAGCCACGGCGCGTCGTGCTGGCCGAGGACGGCGTCGAGCGTCGCGGCCCGCAGGAGCGCCTCCGCCGCGTTCTCCTCCGGTGTCGGTTGCGCGTCGCCGGCCCTGGCGGACCCGGCCCGCGCCTGCTCTCCGACGGCCCCGCGCACCCGCGTGACCAGCGACTGGATCGGGTTCCAGAGAAGGCCGCCGGTCTCGCTCCAGGTCCGCGGCCACTGCTCCGGCCCCTGTTCGGAGCAGGCCGCGGTACGTTCGGCCTCCCATGGGCCGGTCCGCACGTCGGCCAGGACGCTCGCCCCTGCGGGTGCCCCATCGAGGTCGGTGTCGGCCTGCTCGACCAGACCGTCGAGCTCGGCCTTCCGCAACACCCCGGAATGCCCGCCGAGCACGGCGGCGACGACGGCCCCGCGCGCGGGCGAGGGCACCCACAAGAACCGTTCGGGGACGGCCAGGCCGGCGGCCGCGTAGGCGGCCGCCACTGCCATCTCGGCCCGCATGCGGTCGGCGGGATCGGTGCGGAACGCGGCCGACTGCCAGTCGCCGACCACGAAGTGCGCTTCACGCCGCATCTCGGTGAACACGTCCGCCGCCCCTCAGTCCGCCACGACCCGGACGGAGCCCGGCACGTACTCGCGCTGGCGGATCACCCTGTACCAGCCCTTGGGCAGGGTGATCGCCGCGTGCTCCTCGTGCACGAGCCGTCCCCCGGACGGCAGGTGAAGGTGGTCGGGCGCGAGCGGGTCGGGGACCCGCAGCAGTGAACCCGGCGCGGACAGCGCGTGCGCGTGCCCGGTCGCCTCGCCCAGCGCGAGCACCATGCGCCCACGTCCGTCCCTCGGGGAGGGCGGAAGGTCCCGGACGGACCGCGGGACCTCCTCCTCGGGCACGGGCAGGATCAGGACGTCTCCCTGTCGGTACATGCCGCGAACGTAGCGGCCGCCACCGACAGTTCCGGCGGGCCAGGGGCGCCAGTCCCAGAGGCGACCCGAGGGGGCGGGGTCAGAAGCCCCGGGTACGGCGCGCCGCAGGCCGTGCCCAGCGTCCGCCCGCCGTGAGCCCGACGCGCTGGAACGCGCGCACGAGCTCGCCACCGAGGTTCACGCCGGCGCCCAGCGCGAGGGCCACGGACAGCGCACCGATGAGGCTCAGCACTCCCGACTGCGGGGAGCCGGTGTTCAGCTCGACCATCCCGCGGTAGAGCGCCGTCCCCGGCAGCAGCGGACCGATGGCCGGCACCACGTACGGCATCACCGGGGCCCCGTGGCGGCGCGCCAGCCAGTTCGCCAGCACGCCGACGACGATCGCCGCCACCGCCGAGGCCAGCACGGGCGGAACGTTCCATCCTCTGAGCAGCACGTAGAGCGTCCAGATCAGCGCGCCGCCGAGGGCGGAGGCCAGGAGCACGTCCCGCGGCGCCGCGAGCGACACGGCGAACGTCACCGAGACCGCGGCGGCCGCCATCAGGGGGACGGGTCTCAGCGTCGCCGGCGCGGTGGGCAGGTGGCTCACGTCGATCGGCACGTTGACGTTCACCGCGATGTACACGACGGCGCCGAGGCCCGCGACGATGGCGGCGATCATGAAGAAGACCTCCAGCCCGCGCGCGGCCGCGCTGACGAGGTCGCCGGTGATGCCGTCCTGGATGCTCGCCACCAGCGGCCGCCCCGGCAGCAGCGCGAGGATCGCGCCCGTGACGATGGTCGAGGCGTGCTCCGGGTTGCCCATCGCGACCACGATGGCGGCGCCCGCCGCGCCGAGCGCGGCGGCCACCGTCAGCTGGAAGAACTCGGCGATGCCGCGGCGGGCGAGGGCCGCGGCGGTGCGGTCGCCCAGCAGGGTGGCGGCGAACGCCGTCCCCGCGACCAGGGGCCCGCCGCCGGAAAGGACACTGGCCGAGGCGGCGATGAGCCCCAGCGAGACGACGATGAGCCACGGCGGGTACGGGCCGCGCCCCCTCTTCATCAGCGCCAGCCGTCTATGGGCCTCGTCCAGTTCCAGCATCCCGATGGACGCCTCCTGGACGAGGGCGTGCAACCTGGTGAGGCGCCAGTAGGCCGGCGTGCGGCGCCGGATGGCACGGGCCCCCGTCATCGGCGGCGCGCCCTTGCCGGGATGGGCCGAGACAAGGATGCTGGTCAGCGTCACCTGGACCTCGCACCGGGGGAGTTCGTAGGCGACCGCCAGGCCCAGCATCGCCTCGTTCACGCGCTCGGTGGTCTCGCCGCTGGCCAGCAGGAGCTCGCCGACGCGCAGGACCAGGTCGACCGCGCGGGGGTCGACGACTTCGCTCGGCTCGTCCTCGGGGGGTTCCGGCGGCGACCCGTCCATCAGGACGTGCCATGTCCGCCGCAAGCGTTCCGCCGCGCCCATCCCCCGCAGGTGTCCTTCCGCCGTGAAACCGATCTTCCCGGCAGGCTACCCGCGGCCGATCCCTTGATCACCGGCGGGACCCGTGCGGATATCCACAGAACGTGATTCTGGTGCGACCGTCCGAGCTGCGCTGATACCAAGGAGCCATGAGCACTCCCGACGGACTCCGCGACGACGCCGAGCGCTGCCTGCGCGCCCTCGCCGGCGAGCACGCCCGCCTCCGCGACGACCAGTGGACGGCCATCCGCGCCCTCGTCGTCGACCGGCGCCGCGCCCTGGTCGTGCAGCGCACCGGGTGGGGCAAGTCCGCGGTCTACTTCGTGGCGACGCGGCTGCTGCGCGAGCGCGGCGCCGGCCCGACCGTGATCGTCTCACCGCTGCTGGCGCTGATGCGCAACCAGATCGAGGCCGCCGACCGGGCCGGCATCCACGCCCGCACGATCAACTCCGCCAACACCGACGACTGGCGGCGGATCTTCGCCGAGGTGGAGGCCGGCGAGGTCGACGTCCTGCTGGTCAGCCCCGAACGGCTCAACAACCCCGACTTCCGCGACCTGGTGCTGCCGCAGCTCGCCGCGGGGGCGGGCCTCGTCGTCGTCGACGAGGCGCACTGCATCTCCGACTGGGGCCACGACTTCCGTCCCGACTACCGGCGCCTGCGCACCCTGCTGGCCGAACTCCCGTCCGGCGTCCCCGTCCTCGCCACGACCGCCACCGCCAACGCCCGCGTCACCCAGGACGTCGCCGAGCAGCTCGCCGGCGACGACGCCCTCGTCCTGCGCGGCCCGCTCGAACGCGATTCGCTCCACCTCTCGGTCGTCAGCGTGCCCACCGCCGAGCAGCGCATCGCCTGGCTCGGCGAGCACCTGGCGTCCCTGCCGGGATCGGGCATCATCTACACCCTCACCGTCGCCGCCGCCCACGAGATCACCGGATACCTCCGCGACCGCGGCCACGAGGTGGCCGTCTACACCGGCCAGACCGACCCCGCCGAGCGCCTCCAGGCCGAACAGGACCTCCAGGCCAACAGGCTGAAGGCGCTCGTGGCCACCAGCGCCCTCGGGATGGGCTTCGACAAGCCCGACCTCGGCTTCATCGTGCACGTCGGCGCGCCGCAGTCGCCGGTCGCCTACTACCAGCAGATCGGGCGCGCCGGCCGCGGCGTCGACCGCGCCGAGGTGATCCTGCTGCCCGGCCGGGAGGACCGCGAGATCTGGGCCTACTTCGCCAGTCTCGCGTTCCCGCCGGAGCAGGTGGTCCGCGCCACCCTCGACGTGCTGGACGCCGCCGACCGCCCGCTGTCGACCGGCGCCCTCGAACCCCAGGTCGACCTGAGCCGCAACCGCCTGGAGATGATGCTGAAGGTCCTCGACGTCGACGGCGCCGTCCACCGGGTGAAGGGCGGCTGGACGTCGACCGGCCGCCCCTGGTCCTACGACCGCGAACGCTACGAGCGCGTCACGTCCGAACGCCGCCGCGAGCAGCAGGCCATGCTCGACTACATCGCGACGACGTCCTGCCGCGAGGAGTTCCTCCGCGCCCAGCTGGACGACCCCGCCGCGGCGCCCTGCGGCCGCTGCGACAACTGCACCGGCGAGCACCGGCCCGCCGAGGTCACCTCCGAGGGCGCCGCCCAGGCCCGCGACCGCCTGCACCGTCCCGGCGTCGACGTCGCGCCCCGCCGCATGTGGCCCACCGGCGTCAAGGACGACCTCGGCGTCTCCGGCCGCATCAAGCCGGACCTGCAGGCCGGCACCGGACGCGCCCTCGGCCGGCTCACCGACATCGGCTGGGGCAACCGGCTCCGCGACCTGTTCGCCGCCGGCGACACCGACATCCCCGCCGACATGGTCGACGCCGTGGTGAAGGTCCTCGCCGCCTGGGACTGGCCCGCCCGCCCCACCGGCGTCATCACGATCGGGTCGCGCTCCCGTCCCCGCCTCGTGAGCACCTTCGGCCACCGCATCGCCGAGATCGGCCGCCTTCCCTACCTGGGCGAGCTGGTCCCGATGGGCGAGCCCGTCCCGCGCCGGCACAACAGCGCCCAGCGCCTCCGCTCGGTGTGGAACTCGCTGACGATCCCCGACCCCGTCGCCATCGCCGCGAAGGAGGCCCCAGGCCCCCTGCTCCTCGTCGACGACCGCATAGAGACCGGCTGGACCATGACCGTGGCCACCCGCCTGCTGAAAGAGGCGGGAGCCCAGACGATCCTGCCCCTCGTCCTCGCCACCCCCAACTGACCACCCACCCCCGGCCCACGCCGGGCTCCCGCCCACGCCGGGCGCCGACCCACGCCGGGCTCCGGCCTGCGTGTTCGCGATGGCGGAGATCTTCGCGTCGGGGCCTCGGGCGCCGGGCAGCGGGATGCTGGCCGTCTTGGGGCCCGGCCTTGTCTTGGCGTCGGTGGGGTTACCTCGGCGATGCGGACGGCTGCACGTGCGTGTCCGGGGCCGGTTCGGGCGCGGTGGTTCCGCCGCGGTCAGCGCGGAGGGGCGCCGTACTCGGTGAGTCTGACGGCGCGCATGTCTTCGCTTGTTCGGTCGAATGCGCGTTCCGGGCGTGGGCCGCGGTCAGCGGTGGTGCTGGTGGTAGTGGCGGGCGGCACGCGCCCTGTTCCCGCAGGCGATGGAGCACCATTCCTGACGCGGATGCCTTTTGACGAAGTAGAGCACGCAGCGTGGCGCAGGGCACACCCGCACCTGGTCCGCGATCGGGTCGGTGAAGAAGCCGATGGCCGCGTCGGCGAGGGCCGCGGTCAGCCGCGCGGCGGTGCCGTCGACCGTGGGGGTGAACTCCTCGCGCGGCTCGTCCTGCCACCGGAGCTGCCGCAGGACTGGGGACGCGGCGCGGTTGAGCAGGGCGAGGGCCTGGTCGAAGGGCGGCAGCGCGTCGGCGTCCGCGCGGCTGGGCGGCGCGGGGGCGACGAGGCGGGCGAAGAGCGCGCGGACGGCCTGGCGCAGTTCCACGACCTGGGCGCGGACGGCCTCGTCCGCCGTGAACGCGGCCGTGTCGAGGTAGGGGGACAGGTCCTGCTCGCGGACCCAGGCGGTGAGGCCCTCGAGTGTGGCGAAGCGGTCGGTCAGGCCGGTGCGCCCGGCGCGGATCGTCCCGGCGAGGCGAAGCGCCGGCGGTTCGTCGCTCATGTCACAAGTCTAACGGCATGTGGACTTGATCGCCGTTATGTTATAACGGATCAGCTCGTTGGATTCCGTTAGAAGGAGCGCGTCATGATCGAGGCCGTGCGGAACGATCCGAAGCTGGACGCGCTGGAGAAGCGCCTCGGCCGCGTGCCGAACATGCTGCGGGTCATGGCGAACGCGCCCGCGGTGCTGGACGGATACCTGGGGCTGTCCCGCTCGCTCAAGAAGGCGTCGCTGCCGCCCGCGACGGCCGAGCGCATCGCGCTGGCGGTCGGCGCGGCGAACGACTGCGGCTACTGCGTCGCGGCGCACACCCACGGCGCCCGCGGCGCCGGGCTGAGCGACGCCGAGGTGGAGGCGGCGAAGGCCGGGACGTCCGCGGACGCGAAGGAGGCGGCCGCGGTGGCGTTCGCCCGGGAGTTGACCGAGAGCCGCGGCCGGGCCGACGACGCGGCGGTGCGGCGGGCCGGGTGGAGCGAGGCGCAGGTCCTGGAGATCATCGGGATCGTCGCGCTGCAGACGCTGACGAACTACGTCAACAAGGTCGCCGGGACGGAGAACGATTGGCTGCCGTTGTGAACGCGCGTGTGAATGCGCGGCTGCGTCCGGTCTGGGCGACGCTCGTGATGCTGGTGCCGCTGGGGGTGGTGCAGGCGGTGGTGGACGAGCCGCTGCTGGCCCCGCCGCTGGCGGCGTCCGCCGCGCTCCTCGCGGTCGCTCCCGGGACCCCGGCGGCGCGGGCGTCGGCCGTACTCGCCGGGCACGCGCTGTCGGTCGCCGCGGGGTTCGCGGTGGCGCTGGCCGCCGGCCCCGGCACGGTCGCGGCGACCGCCGGGGCCGGTCTGGCGGTGGCGGCCATGGTGCTCGCCGGGCGGTTCCACGCTCCGGCGGTGGCGTCCGCCGCCCTCGTGGGAGCCGGCGGGGCGGTGGCGCCGGCGGTCGCGCTGCTGGCCGGGGCGCTCGGGGTGGCGGCGCTCGCCGCGCTGCCGCTCCCGGGCGGCCGGACCCGCGCGGAGGCGGGTTCGGCCCGGCCGTGACCGCGAGGCGCCGCCCGCGCGCCCCTGTAGGCGCGGGCGGTGTGAATGGGGACCGGCCCGTGCGCGCGGCCCCGCGCACGGACCGGTGTCCGGTCCGGGCGCCGCGGCGGAGAAGGGCCGCGGCGAACCGGGGTCAGTGCACCCTCTGGGGGCGGACCTTCAGCCCCCGGGGGCCGCCGCCCGGGTGGGTGATCCTCCCGGCGGGCTCGTCCCGCATGGCCGAGTAGACGAGCCGGTCCTCCGGCTGCGGCGGGACGGCCGAGGGCACGACCGGCACGGCGATCTTCTCCGGCGGCCGCGCGTGGGCGGGCGGGACGGTCTGCGCGGGATCGGTCGGCGTCACGGATCTGCTTCCTCGGGTACGGGGGCGACGAGAGGGAAGTGTTCTAGAGGTCAGAAAACCATGTCCAGCTGTTTGGGAGAACATCTTGAGATAAGTTGAGCGGGAAATGTCATCATTTCCCGCTCAAATGAACGGCCGGCCATTTCGGCGGGACCGCGGAGCGGGCGAAAGAGCAGGGCGAAGGAGCAGGTAGTAATGTCCCTCCCCGTGTCATCGACCCTCGACGCGCTCCTCGACTGCCCGCCGGGCCTGCTGGACACCACGTTCGACCAGCTGCGGACGCTGCTGGTGGTGCACGAGACGGGGTCCGCGCTGCGCGCCGCGCGGGCGCTCGGCCGCGAGCAGTCCAGCGTCCAGAAGCAGCTGGACACCCTCAACCGCAACAGCCAGGCGCTGTGCGGCGAGGTGCTGACCGTCCGGCAGGGCCGGGGCAAGGACTACCTGTTCACCCCGACGGGCGAGACGACCGTGGAACTGGCCCGCACGACCGTCGCGAACTGGCTGGAGTCGATCCACTGGAGCCGCCGCCGGCTCGGCCGGATGCTGACGGTCGGCACCACCGAGTTCACCCTGCCGATCGTGTCGCGCGCGTGGGCGGCGGTGTCGGAGGAGTTCCGGCAGCGCGAGGTCGAGTTCAAGGTCGCCCACGTCCGCACCAAGGACCTGTGGTCCCGGCTGGAGACCAAGCAGGTCGACCTGGTCTGCGGCAGCATCGTCAGCACGCCGGAGGGCGACCGGCGGCTGAAGGAGTACGAGGTGGTCGAGTACGCGCGCGGGCAGGCGCTGCTGCTGACCAACCTGCCGGACGGCGAGCTGCCGGACGCCCCGGTCCGCACCAGCCGCCTCGGCCGCGTCCCGCTGGTGCTGCCGCCCGCCGGCCTGGTCGCCGACCTGCTGGCCACCTGGTACGGCCCCGCCTTCCGGGACCGGCTGACCGTCGTCGCCGACATCGACGACGTGCACTACGGCCTGTCGCTGCTGCGCTCCGGCTTCGTCCGCGGCTGCATGATCGTCACCGGCTCGATCGGGCGCGGGATGGCCGCGCAGGACGACCCGGGCACCGTCCCGCTGCGCGCGATCGCCCTGCACGACGACCTGGAGCCGAAGGCCGAGCTCATGACCGGCGCCTTCGTCCGCCGCGCGGACCTGGAGCGCTACGGCGCCGACCACCCGCTCAACCGCCTCTGGGCGGCCGTCCGCGAGGACGTCCGGACCTACACCCCGCTCGCCTGACCGCCCCGCCCGCCTGACCGCGCAGGGCGGGGCGCTCCGCTACTTGATCTGGTTGTCGACCACGTCGAGGGACGGGCGGGCACCGAGGTGCTGGGTGGCCTGGGCGGCCAGGTGGCAGCCGGCGGTGAGGGCGTCGGCGGGCTGCTTGCCGTCCAGCCAGGGCGGCAGGAAGCCGGCGACGAACGCGTCGCCCGCGCCGGTGCCGTCGACGACCTTCTCGACCGGCTCGGCGGCGACCGTGACGGGCTCGGGGCGGCCGTTGGTGTACCAGAGCGCGCCGTCGGCACCGACCTTGATCACGACCTGCGGGTACCAGGCGGTGAGCACCTTGGCGGCCGCGGCCGGGTTCTCGCGGCCGGTGAGGATCTCGGCCTCCTTGCCGGTGACGACCAGGAGCCGGGCGCCCTGCGTCCACTCCAGGAACGGCTCGGCGCCCATCCGCTTGAGCGGGGAGGACGAACCGCCGTCGACCGACACCGACATGTTCGCCTGGCGGGCGAGTTCGAGGGTGTGGATGGCGGCCTTGCGGGAGCCCTCGTTGATCAGCGAGTACCCGGACAGGTGCAGGTGCGTGCCCTGCGAGAACAGGTCCTTGCAGCGCTCGATGTCCTCGGGGAGCAGCGCCGCGTTGGCGCCCGGGTCCGACAGCATGGTCCGGTCGCCCTTGTGGGTGACCATCACCACGCAGGTGCCGGTGGGGCGCTCCTGGTCCATGACGAGGCGGGCGTCGACGCCGTACCCCATCAGCTCCATGTCGCGGTTGCGTCCCGCGATGTCGGAGCCGCGGCGGCCGACGAAGGCGACCTCGATCCCCTCCAGGGCGAGCCAGGACGCGACGTTGGCGCCCGAACCCCCTCCATGGATCGTCACGGCGGCGGGCGTGTCACTGCCCTTCGCCAACGGGAACGCGGCACGAGCCACGGTGTCTGTCATGAGATCGCCGACCACGACCACGCGCGTCATGGAGTCATCACCTCGATCAACACGGCCCGCGCGAGCGGCATCCAGGGCGTGGAACGACCGTAACAGCTCCCGGCCCCGGATTAGGTCTCGAACGCGCAGCGAAACCCCGGATCGAGGGTTTTTCCTCAGCGTGGCGGCGGCGCCCCGTGCCTTACGCTCGGTACGTGACCGAGGGTTATCCGGATCAGTGGGAGGCCGACGTCGTCCTGAGCGACGGCGGGACGGCGCATCTGCGGCCCATCCGGAGCGAGGACGGCGATCTCCTGCGGGTCTTCTACGCGCGCCTGTCGCCGGAGTCGATCTACTACCGGTTCTTCTCGCCGCGCCCGTACCTCACCGACCGTGAGGTCGAGCACTTCACCGGGGTGGACTACGACCGGCGCGTCGCGCTGATCGCCACGATCGCGGGGGAGATGGTGGCGGTCGTCCGGTACGACATGCTGAACGACCGGCCGGAGACGGCGGAGGTCGCGTTCCTGGTCGAGGACGCCCATCAGGGGCGCGGGCTGGGCCCGGTGCTGCTGGAGCACATCGCGGCGGCGGCGCGGGAGCGGGGCGTGCGCCGGTTCGTGGCCAGCGTGCTGCCGGACAACCGGCGGATGACGCGGGTGTTCCGCGAGGCGGGCTACCAGGCCGAGCAGCGGTTCGAGGAGGGCGTGATCGAGCTCGTCCTGGACCTGGAGCCGACGGAGACGTCGGTGGAGGTGATGGCGGCGCGCGAGCACCGGGCGGAGTCCCGGTCGATCCAGCGGCTGCTGTTCCCGGAGTCGGTGGCGGTGGTCGGGGCGAGCCGGGCCGAGCACAGCGTCGGGCAGACCGTCCTGCGGAACCTGCTGGGCGGGGACTTCAGCGGGCCGGTGTACCCGGTGCATCCGACGGCGACGGCGGTCGCGGGCGTGCGGGCCTACGCGTCCGTCCTCGACATCCCCGACGACGTCGACCTCGCGGTCGTCGCGGTGCGGGCGGACGCGGTCCGGGAGGTCGTCGAGCAGTGCGCGGGCAAGGGCGTGCGGGGCCTGGTCGTCGTGTCGTCCGGGTTCGGTGAGACGGGCCCGGAGGGCCGCGCGGACCAGGACGAGCTGGTGCGGCTCGCGCGCGCGTACGGGATGCGGGTCGTCGGCCCGAACTGCCTGGGCATCGCCAACACCGACCCGGACGTCCGGCTGAACGCGACGCTGGCGCCGACCCTGCCGGGGCGCGGCCCGGTCGGCTTCTTCTCCCAGTCCGGCGCGCTCGGCATCGCGATCCTGCAGCGGACGGCGGAGCGCGGCCTGGGGCTGTCGACGTTCGTGTCCGCGGGGAACCGGGCCGACGTGTCCGGCAACGACCTGATGCAGTACTGGGAGGAGGACCCGGCGACCAAGGCCGTCCTCCTCTATCTGGAGTCGCTGGGGAATCCGCGCAAGTTCGCGCGGCTGGCGCGCCGGCTGGGCCGCCGCAAGCCGATCGTGGCGGTGAAGAGCGGGCGCAGCACGCAGGGCGTGCCGATCGGGCACGCCGCCCGGGCGCTGACCCTGCCCGACCACGCGGTCAGCGCGCTGTTCCAGCAGGCCGGGCTGATCCGCGTGGAGGACCTGTCGGAGCTGTTCGACGTGGCGCAGCTGCTGGCCTACCAGCCGCTGCCGTCCGGCGACCGGATCGCGGTCATCGACAACTCGAACTCGCTGGGGCTGCTGGCGCAGGACGCGGCGGTCGCGCTGGGCCTGGAGGTCCGCCCGCGCGTCGACCTCGGGCCGCGCGCGGACGCCGACGACTACGAGGCGGCGCTGGCGGGGGTGCTGGAGGACGACGCGGTCGACGCGGTCGTGGCGCTGTTCACCCCGCCCACGATCGGCGGGTACGACGTGCGGGTCCCGGAGAAGATCCTGCGGCTGGCGGCGGGCGCCGGCAAGCCGATCGTGGCGACGTACCTGGGGACGGAGGGCATGCCGGCCGATCTGCGGATCACCGGCCCGGACGGGATGGCGGCCGAGGGGTCGGTGCCCTCGTACGCCGCGCCGGAGGACGCCGTCCGCGCGCTGGCCTACGTCATCCGGTACGCGCAGTGGCGGTGGACCCCGGCGGGGCATCTGCCCGAGCTGCCGGGCATCGATCGCAGGCGCGCGCGGGCGCTGGTGGAGGGGTGGCTCGATTCCGGCGGCCCCGTGCACGCCGCGCCGGAGCAGGCCGCCGAGCTGCTCGCCTGCTACGGCATCGAGATCGCGCCGGACGCGGGCGGGGGAGTGCCGGTCCGGATCGTGACCATGGAGGATCCGTCGTTCGGCGCTGTGGTCTCGTTCGGCCTCGCCGACGAGACCGCCGCGCTCCTCGACGACCGCGCCTACCGCCTGGCGCCCCTGACGGACGTGGAGGCGGCGGAGTTGATCCGCGCCATCCGCACGGCGCCGCTGCTGCTGGGCCATCGCGGCGCGGAGCCGGTGGACGTCGCGGCCCTGGAGGAGCTGTTGCTGCGGGTGTCCAGGCTCGGTTACGACGTGCCCGAGGTGGCGCGCCTCGAACTGGACCCGGTCATGGCGGACGCGTCCGGCGTCGCGGTGCGCGACGTCGCGCTGCGCCTGGAGCGCCCGCTGGGCCCGCGAACGGAACTGGCCCCCCGCCGCCTGCGCTAACCGGGCGGCGGTGGCGCGGGCTCAGGGGTCGGCGGGACCGGGTCCGGCTCGGGCCCCGGCGGGACCGGGTCGGGGTCCGGCGTCGGCGGGGTGGGCTGCGGCGCGGGTCCGGGCGGTGTCGGCTCCGGCGGCGGGCCCGGCGGGACGGGGTCGGGCGCGGGCCCCGGCGGGACGGGCCCGGGCGGCCGCGGCGGGGGCCCCGGCATCGGGCCGGGCGGCGGCTCGACCGGCGGGACCAGCGGTTCAGGGGCGGGGGCCGGGTCCGGTGTCGGCGGGGGCACCGGCGGCGGGGTCGGCAGCGGGTCCTTGTCGTCCAGCAGCGGGTCCTTCTCGTCCATGGGACCCCCGTACCCGCGTGCCCATCGGGTACCCGTGCGGGCCGCGGTCCGGGCCCGCTCCGCGCGGCGCGCCGGAGCACCCGCCCATCGGGCCGGGCATGTGCGCGTCCGCCCCTGGACAGGGCAGGATAGGGGCCATGAGGGAAACCCGAGCGACCGCTCATGGTTTGCGCACGGCGATCGAGCGCAGCGGCTACTACCCGGCCCTGGTCGCGGACGCGGTCGAGTCGGCCATAGGGGACGAGCGCGTCGTCGCGTACGTCGTGCACCACGAGGCGACGTTCGACCCCGCGATGGAGGTGCGCCGGCACGTGACCGTGCTGGTGCTGTCCGCGACCCGGCTGCTGGTGTGCCACACCGACGAGCACCCGCCCGGCGAGGGCATGGAGCGGCCCCACGCGTCCACCACCACCGAGGCGGTGAAGCTGGAGCGGGTCCAGTCGGTCGCGGTGACGCGCGTCGTCCCGGACCCGGCCGCCTACGTGCCGGGGGTGCCGCCCACGGAGGTCGTGCTGACGATCGGCTGGGGCGCCATCGCGCACATCGACCTGGAGCCGGCGACCTGCGGCGACGAGAACTGCGAGGCCGACCACGGCTACACCGGCAGCGTCACCGCCGACGACCTGTCGCTGCGGGTGAGCGAGGCGGCGGACGGCGCGGACGCCGTCGGGCAGGTGCTGGCCTTCGCCGAGGAGCTGTCGGCGGCGACCGCCGGGTGAGCGTCCGTTGAGCGGGGGGCCGGCGCCGCCCGTCCCCCGGTACGGGGCCGGCGCGCTCGCCGACGTCCCGGTGTCGGTGCTGGCGGCGATGGGCGTCCCGGGCGCGCACAACGTGCTCGGCCTGCCCGCGCTGCCGCGCGCCTGCGTCCTGCTGGTCGACGGGCTCGGCTGGGAGCAGCTGCGCGCCCATCCGGACGAGGCGCCGTACCTGACCGCGATGGCCGGCGGGCCGATCTCCGCGGGGTTCCCCGCGACGACCGTCACCAGCCTCGGGTCGCTCGGCACCGGGCTGCCGCCCGGCGGGCACGGGCTGCTCGGCCTGCAGGTCGCGATCCCGGGCACGGGACGGCTGCTGAACTGCCTGCGCTGGCAGGACGACACGGTCGACCCGGCCCGCTTCCAGCCGGCGCCGACGATCTACGAGCGGGCCGCGGCGGACGGCGTCGAGGCCGCCTACGTGGCCCTCGGCCGGTTCCGGGACTCGCCGCTCAGCCGCGCCACGGCCCGCGGCGCCGACTATCTGGCCGCGGACGGGCTGGGGCAGCTCGTCGGGCGGGCCGAGCTCGCGCTGCGGCGCGGCGACCGGTCCCTGGTGACGGTGTACCACCCGGACCTCGACTCGACCGGGCACACGTTCGGGACCGGCTCGCCCGAATGGCGCCATCAGCTGCGCTTCGTCGACTACCTCGTGCGGGAACTCGCGTCGGTCCTGCCGGCGGGCGCCGCGCTGTACGTCACCGCCGATCACGGCATGGTGGATCCGGCCGAGCGCGTCGACGCGGACACCGTGCCGGAACTGGGCGAGGGGGTGGCGCTGCTCGGCGGCGACGCGCGCTGCCGGTACGTCTACAGCGAGCCGGGCGCCCACGCCGACGTCCTCGCCGCGTGGACCGCGACGGTCGGTGACCGGGCGTGGGTGGTGCCGCGCGAGGAGGCGGTGGCGGACGGCTGGTTCGGCCCCCTCGCGCCCGGGATGGCGGAGCGGATCGGCGACGTGATCGCGGTTCCGCACGGGGACCTGGCGATCGTGGCGTCCGAGCGGGAGCCGTGGCTGAACCGGATGGTCGGCATGCACGGCTCGCTCGCCGCCGCCGAGCAGATCGTCCCGCTGCTGTCGGTGACCCGCCCCTGACCGGGGGCGCCGTGCTCCCCGGCGTGTCGGGCGGCCTGTCGTGCGTAGGCTGCGGATCGTGACGAACCCCGTGGCGCCCCTCCCTAATCCGGGCGATGACGGTCAAACTGGCGATGTGCACCCTCTCATCGAAGTGCCCGCGCTGGACCGGCTGCTCCGGCAGCAGACCCCCCTGGTCCTGCTGGACGTGCGTTGGCATCTGGCGGGGCCGCCGGGAATCGACTCCTACCGCAAGGGCCATCTCCCCGGGGCCGTGTTCGTCGACCTGGACCGCGACGTGGCCGGGCCGCCGGGCCCCGCCGGGCGGCACCCGCTGCCCGGGTCCGGCGACTTCGAGGCCGCGATGCGCCGGGCCGGGGTGTCGGGGAACCGGCTCGTCGTGGTCTACGACGACGCCGACTCCACCTCCGCCGCGCGCGTCTGGTGGTCGCTGCGCTACTTCGGCCACGACCGGGTCCGCGTGCTGAACGGCGGGTACCGGGCCTGGACGGAGGCGGGCCACGCGGTCACCACCGAGGAGCCGGACGTCAAGCCGGGCGACTTCTTCGCCCGCCCCGGACGGCTGCCCGTGCTGGACGCCGAGGGGGCCGGGGCGCTGGCGACGGAGGGCGTGCTGCTGGACGCCCGCGCGGCCGAGCGCTACCGGGGCGAGAACGAGCCCGTCGATCCCGTCGCCGGGCACATCCCCGGCGCGCGCAACGCCCCGACGTCGGGGAACGTCGGGGTGGACGGCCGGTTCCTGCCGCCGGAGCTGCTGCGCGAGCGGTTCGCGCAGCTCGGCGCCACCGACGCGCTGGACGTCGGCGCCTACTGCGGTTCGGGCGTGACGGCCGCGCACGAGATCCTCGCGTTGAACCTCGCGGGCATCCCCGCCGCCCTTTACGTCGGGTCCTGGTCGAACTGGGTCGCCGATCCGGCCCGGCCTGTCGCGACCGGCGACTCCTGACTCTCGCCCGTGGGCCCGTGGCCGGCGGGGCGCCGGCCACGGGCCACCGTCATCCCGACCCGAAGCAGAGGAATCCCGCCACGCCGATCGAGCGCGGCGCCTCGGCCAGCGCCCGGGCCGGGGACCGTCCCGCCGCCAGACCGGCGTGGAACGCCGACATGAAGTCCGGCGTCGTGGCGTCCCGGACGGGCGTCACGCTGGCGATCACCGTGGCGGCGCCCAGCGCGAGCAGCACGCCCGCCATCCCGACGACGGCGTCGCCCTCGTCGGCGCGGCCGATGTCGCACGCCGACAGCACCACCACGCGGGGCGGCGCGGCCAGCCCGTCCAGGTCGTGGACGAGCAGCGGCCCGTCGGCGAGCCGCAGCCGCGAGAACAGCGCGTTCCCCTCGCGGAACTCGCCGTGCGCGGCGATATGGGCGAGCGCGGCGCCGTCCAGCGCGTCGCGGACGGGTTCGGCGCGCGCGTCCGGCCCGTCCAGGACGGCCGCCCCGGGGTGGACGCCGCGCAGCGCGGTGATCTCGCGTCCTGCGTGCGCGAGGCCGGGGCCCGCCACCAGGACGGTGCGTCCGCCGCGGGGAGGGACCGAGCGGGCGCGCAGCCAGGCGGCGGCCGACGGCACGACCGTGAACGGGCGGCCGGTCAGCGACGGGAGCATCGCCCAGGGCAGGCCGTGCAGCGGACCCGTCGGGGCGATCACCAGGTCGCGGTCGCCGACGCCGGCGCGCAGCGGCGCGAGCAGGAGCCGGTCGAGGCGCCCGGCCGACTCGGCGGCGGCGGCGAGCGACGCGGGGTCGTCCGCGCCCGCGAGCCGCCGCAGCGCGAAGCGGAGCAGCCCGGTCTCGCAGACGGCGGCGCCGAGGTCGCCGAGCCGGCGCCGGCGGGTCCGGCCGCCCGCGACGGTCACCGCGTGCAGCTCCCCGTCCACCGCGATCACCTCCACCAGGGCGCGCTCGCCGAGGGCGGCGGCGATCTCGGCGACCGCCGGGGCGCCCGCGTCGGGCGGGCCGCCCGGACGACGCCGCGTGTGCGCGCTGACCTTCGCCTCCAGGGCCGCGAGATCGGCGGCCAGCACGGACGGGACGCCGCCGCGCGCGGTGTCGCAGGTGTGCGCGACGCTGAGCGCCCGCAGCGCGGCCAGCGCCGCGGCCCGCTCGGGGTCGGCGGGCGGGCGCAGCCGCCCCGGACGGGCGATGGCGCGCCGCCGCTCCTCCAGCGCCAGCAGCTCCCGCGCCGACCGGGCGAGGCCGAGGCCGAGCGCAGCCAGCTCGCCCGCGCGGCCCGCCGCGCGAGCCCGCAGGTCCAGCGCGCCGAGCACCTCGGCGTGCCGCCCGGCCGCCTCCAGCCCGTCCCGGACGGCGGCGAGCGCGCCCCGGACGTCGCCGCGCGACCGGCGTTCCAGCGCGGTGGCGTGCAGGCCGGCGATCCGGACCGCGGCGGGGGCGTCCGCGCCGGGGGCGCGCGGCAGCAGGTGGCCGGACGGCCTCCCGAGCGCCATCGCCGCCCGCGCGGCGATGATCCGGGCCTCGGCGGCGGCGCCCGCCCAGCCCCCGCCGTCGAGCCGGTCGCCCGTAGCGGCGGCGTCCGCCGGCAGCGCCTCGGACCGTTCGCCCGCCGCCCACCGCGCCTTGATCAGCACATGGTCGGCGAGCGCGATCCATCCGGCGCGCTCCTGCGCGGCGAACGCGTCCCGCGCCTCCACGGCGGTCCCGGCGGCGCGCTCGGGACCGCCGTCCGCCAGTTCCGCGTGGGCGCGCAGCAGCAGGGCGTCCGCCACGTCGCACCGGTAGCCGTGGGTCCGCGCCGCGCCGAGCGCGGCGTCGAGGAGGGGCCGCGCCTCTCTGGGCAGGCCCGCCGCGATCAGGGTCTCCGCCTGGTCGAGCCGGCACTGCGCGAGGCGCTCCCCGGCCAGGTGGGGCTCGGCCTCCGCATAGAGCCGAAGCGCGCGCGGGACGTCCCCGCGCCGCGACACCGCGAACGCCAGGTTGCCCTTGGCCATCGCCGTCTGGTGCCGCAGTCCGGCGGCCTCTCCGACCGCGACGGCCTCCGCTAGGGCCTTCTCCGCGCCGTCGAAGTCGCCGTGCATCGCCCGCGCGAGCCCGATGTTGCCGAGCAGCCCGTTGAGCGCCGCCGGGTCGTGCCCCCGCCGCAGCCCCGCGAGCGCCCGCCCCGCCACGTCGTGCGCTTCGGCGACGCGTCCCGCCCGCGCCAGCGCGCAGGCCTTGTTGGCGGCGAGCCGGTCCGCGTCCGGACCGCGCAGGACGGTCTCCGCCTCCTCCGCATGGGCGAGCGCCCCGGTGAGGTCTCCGCGGGCGGTCAGGAGCCCGACCAGATTCATCCGGACCTTCGCGGCGGCATAGGGATCGGGGCGCGCGTCGCCCGTCCACGGATCCGCCGCGAACAGCGGCCAGTCCGCGTCCTCCGGCGCGGCGCCCGCCGTCTCGCGCCCGGTCGCGAGGTCGAGCGCGCGGTGCAGGAACGCGAGCCCCTCGTCCAGGCGCCCCAGTTCCTTGGCCGCCAGGCCCGCGATCCGCAGGGCCAGGATGTCGTCGCCTCCCCGCAGCAGCGTCAGCGCGCGGGCATGCGCCGTCGCCGGGTCGGTCGCCGCCAGCCACAGCAGCGCCCGCTCGTCCTCCTCGCTCATACGCGGATCCAGCTCGTGACCACCGACGTGCCGTCCGGCAGCCGGAACAGCAGGCTGACCAGGCCCTCCGGCACGTCCGGCAGGCAGAACAGCCCGGTCGCCCCGGTGCGCGCGACCGGCCGGTCCGGCGGAAGGCCCGGATGCCGGACGACGATGTCGGCGGCCGCGGGCGGGACGAGCCGCCCGGTGATCTCCCGGTGCCGGCCGTCCCCGGCCACCTCGATCTCCACGGTCGACCCGGGGCAGGCGAACGTCAGCGACCGCCCCGCCGCGCCGCGCACCCCCGCCGCCGGACGGCCGCCGAGGTCCTCGCGCAGTTCCGCCAGCGCGGCGGACGGCGTCCGCCATCCGAGCGCCGAGCGCGCCGCCGCCAGCACCCCCTCCGGCACCGGGTCCAGCGCGTCGAACGCGGCCCGCGTCCCGGCCATCAGCTCCTCGTCGTTCACGGGACGAGCCTCCGCAGCGCCGACAGGCACCGCGCCCGGGTCGGGCCGACGCTGCCGACGGGGATCCCCAGCGCCGCCGCCAGCTCGGCGTAGCTGGCCGCCTCCGCGAACAGCCGCAGCAGCGTCCGGCAGCGGCGGGGAAGCGCGTCGAGCGCGGCACCGACCCGCCCCACCCGGTCCCGCGCCACCGCGACCTCGTCCGGCCCGGACCCGGGATACGTCCCGGGCCCGCCGCCCGTGCCGAGGCCGCCGTGCGCCACGAGCGCCGCCGGCGGCAGCTCGCGGGCCCGCCGCCGCACCAGCCGCAGGCACTCGTTGCGCGCCGTCGTCGCCAGCCAGCATCCCGTCGCGGCCGGATCGTCGAGCGCGTCGATCCGTTCCACCAACCGCAGCCACGAGGTCTGCACCACGTCGCCCGCGTCCGCGTCGCCCAGCCCGTATGAGCGGGCGATCGACCACAGCAGCCCGCTGTACCGCTCGACCAGCCGCGCCCACGCGGCACCGTCACCGTCCCGAGCCCTCGCCACCAGCTCGCCCGCATCGTCGTCCTGCACAGCCACCAAGGCATCTCCCGCCGGTCATTTCCCACCTCGGCGGATAACTCTAAGTTGAGCATTGACGACACAGCGTGCGCGGTTACCGCTTCGCCATCGGACCGTGCTCAAGAACTGATGATTACACCGAGGTCCAGAAGGGTAACCCCGCGTGCCGGGTCGAGGACCCGGTCCGCCGCGGCCGGCGCGTCCAGCCCCTCCGCCGCGGCGAGGCCCGCGATCCGCCCCGCGACGGCGGGCGCGGCGAACGACGTCCCGCTCCATGTCGCGTACCCCTCGAACCGGTCCGGATCGCCGCCGCCCGAGGACGGGCGCGGGCCGTCGAACCACACGTGCGTGCTCGCGACGTCCACGCCCGGCGCGCAGGCGTCCACCCACCAGCCGTAGTTGGAGAACCAGGCCCGGTCGTCCCCGTCGAGCGCCGCGACCCCGACGACCGGCTTCATCGCGGCGGGCCAGAACGGACGCTCGCTCGCGGTGTTCCCGGCGCACGCCACCACCACCGTCCGGCGGCCGAGCGCGGCGACCGCCCTCGCCAGCACCGGGGACGGCCGATCGTCGAAGGTGTGGCAGCCGAGCGAGAGGTTCACCACGTCGGCCCGCCCCCATCCCGCGAGGCGGGTCAGCGCCCGGACCACGTCCAGCTCGTCGCCGACGCCGTCCCCGCCGATGACCCGCAGCGCCCGCAGCACCGCCGTCGGCGCGTGCCGCAGCACCACGCCCGCGATGAACGTGCCGTGCCCCGCCTGGGCGTCCAGTTCGAGGTCGAGGTCCGCGTCGAGCACCTCCGCGACCTCGTCGCGCTGCTCGCGGAACCACGCGGCGTCCTCCCACCAGGGATGCGGCGCCAGGCCCGTGTCCAGGATCGCGACCGTCACGTCCCGCCGCGTGCCCGCCGCGGCCGGGGCGGGCAGCGGCGCCGCCGGACGCGGCCGGTCGGCCGGCCCGCTCCACCACATCGGCTGGCCGTGCACGAGATGGTTCGGCGAAACGCTCAGTGTCCGATGGCGGCCACCCCCCGACAGCTGCGCGGACAGCTCGCAGACGTCCACCTTCGCCGACGGCCGCAGCAGCAGCCGGGTCGCCCCCGGCTCGTCCCGCCGCGCGTCGCACCAGCGCCGCACCAGCTCCTGCGCGGCGCCCGCGTCCTGCCCGGAAACCAGGATCTGGTCGCGCCGCACCAGCGTCCGCCGCCCCGGCACCGGCTCCACGACCATCGCGTCCCGGTGCCGGTCCAGCAGCCGTTCCAGCCGCGCCTCCTGGTCGAACATCGATCCCCGCCTCCCCTGCCGCACCTGCGGGCACTCATCGTGCCCGAACATGAACAGCGGGTGACCGTGGAACGCACGGAAACCGGGGCGGGCGGCGGGACGAGGGCCTACGCTGGCGGCCGAGATCGGTGAACGGTGTGCATCCCGTGGTCAAGGGTCCGGCAAACGGGTGAACTCACGGTGGTGCGACCGTGGCCGATGATGCACAATGAGGGACGCGGACGCCGTCTTGGGACGTACGAGGCCGTAGGGGAAGACGAGCCTCGGTACAGATCCAGGAGGTCCGGTGACCGCACGTGGCGTTTTCTACGTCCACTCCGCGCCACCTGCGCTGAGCCCGCACATCGAGTGGGCCGCCGCAGGTGTTCTCGGTGTGCCCGTTTCCCTTGAGTGGGCTGATCAGGCGGCCGCACCGGGGACGCTGCGCGCCGAGCTTCATTGGGAGGGCAGGCCGGGCACCGCCGCGGGGATCACCTCGGCGCTGCGGAACTGGAAACTGGTGCGGTTCGAGGCCACCGAGGACCCGACGCCCGGCAGCGACGGCGTCCGCTACAGCTTCACGCCGTCGCTCGGGGTGTTCAGCGGCGTCATCGGCGCCAACGGCGACATCATGGTGCCCGAGGACCGGCTGCGCTCGGTCATGGCCAACGCCGCCGTCGGCAAGGCGTCGCTGGAGCACGAGCTCGAGCGGCTCCTCGGCACGCCCTGGGACAACGAGCTGGAGCCCTTCCGGCGGGCCGGCGACGGCGCCCCCGTCCGCTGGCTCCACGCTGCTGTCTAAAGGCAATCCCGGCCCAAGGGCCTCGCCTGGCGGCTCGCCCTCTGACCGTGCTTGGGCGAGCGCGGCCTCGCTTCGCGAGCCTCCCGGTGGAGGCTCGCCTTCGGCGTCGCCTCCACCGGTCAGGTAACGCGCTCGCGTGACGGCTGAGGTCGTCGCCGGGGACAGAAACGGAAAGACGGAACGGCCCGGCGAGGTGGACTCGCCGGGCCGTTCCGTGCGCGGTCACCGATCGCGCGAGAGGCTTACAGGGCGCGCTGGAAGACGACCGACACGTTGTGGCCGCCGAAGCCGAACGAGTTGTTGAGCGCCGCGGCGGGGCCGTCGGCGAGCTTGCGCGGCTCGTCCCGCACGATGTCCAGCTCGACGTCGTCGTCGAGGTCCTCCAGGTTGGCGACGGCCGGGACCAGCCCGTCGCGCAGCGCGAGGATCGTGAACACCGACTCCAGCGCGCCGGCGCCGCCGAGCAGGTGCCCGGTCATCGACTTGGTCGCGGTGATGACGACCTTCGAGGCGGCCTCGTCGCCGAGGCCCGCCTTGATGGAGTTGAGCTCGGCCACGTCGCCGGACGGGGTCGAGGTGGCGTGCGCGTTGATGTGCACGACGTCCTCCGGCCGCAGGCCCGCGTCGTCGAGGGCCCGCTGCATCGCCTTGGCCTGCCCGCCGCCGCTCGGGTCGGGCAGCACGATGTCGTAGGCGTCGTTGGAGTACCCGCAGCCGGCGGCGATGCCGTGCACGCGGGCGCCGCGGGCGCGGGCGTGCTCCTCCGACTCCAGGATGATCATGGCGGCGCCCTCGCCGAGCACGAACCCGTCGCGGTTCTTGTCGTAGGGCCGGGACGCGCGCGCCGGCTCCTCGTTCCGGGTCGACATCGCGCGCATGCGGCCGAACGAGGCCATCTGCAGCGGGTGGATGCACGACTCGGTGCCGCCGCAGATCACGACGTCGGCGCGGCCCGCGCGGATCATGTCGATCGCGTAGCCGACGGCCTCGCCGCTGGACGCGCACGCGCTGACCAGGGCGTGCGAGCCGGCGGTGGCACCGAACTCGATGCCGACGTGCCCGGACGCGCCGTTCGGCATCAGCATCGGGACGGTGAACGGCGACACCCGCGACCAGCCCTGCTCGCGGTACACGTCGTAGCTGTTCAGCGCGGTGTGCAGGCCGCCGATGCCGCTGGAGACCACGACGCCGAGCCGGTCGCCGTCGACGACGAAGCCGCCCGGGACGCCCGCGGGCTCCTCGTTGCGCATGGTCTTGTTGCTTTTCGCCGGGGCGAAACCGGCGTGGGTCCACGCCTCGCGCGCCGCGATCAGCGCGATCGCCTGGCTGCGGTCGAGCCGGCGCAGCGCCTGCTTCGGCATGACCTCCTCGGGGTCGACCTTCAGCGTGGCGGCGAAGCGGACGGGCAGGTCCTCGACGCCCTCCCAGTCCAGGCTGCGGACCCCGGACTCTCCGGCGAGCAGGGCGGACCAGGTCGACGGCAGGTCTCCGCCGAGTGGGGTCGTTGCACCGAGACCGGTCACCACGACTCTGGTCTGGCTCTTGCTCATGGCAGGTGCTCCTTGCGGACTGGAGGGGGAGTGGAGGCAGGGCGCGCCCGGCCCGGACCGCCCGGCGGCCCCGTGCGGGGCCCGCGGGCGGCGCGGCGGCGCGCCCTCCCTGCGGCCGGGCGCGTCGCGCACGCCCGGCCACCGTCTGGACTAGCTCTGGAGCTTCTGGACGAAGTTGATGACGTCCTGGACGCTCTTGAGGTTGCGCAGCTCGTCGTCGGGGATCTCGACGCCGAACCGGTCCTGGGCGGCCACCGCGATCTCCACCATCGACAGCGAGTCGATGTCGAGGTCGTCGATGAAGTTCTTCTCCGGGGTGACCTCGGACTTGTCGATGCCGACGATCTCGTCGATGATCTCGGCGAGGCCGTCCAGGATCTGCTGTTCGGTGGCGACTGCCATGGTTCTGCTTTCTCCTTCGATGGGTTGGTCCAGAGCCTGCGAGCAGGCGTGACGGCCTACGGGATCTGGATGACTTGGGCAGCGTAGGACAGACCGGCACCGAACCCCACCAGGAGGGCGGGGGCGCCGGACGGTACGTCGCCGCGTTCGATCATGCGGGAGAGGGCCAGCGGGATGGAGGCCCCCGAGGTGTTGCCGGAGTGCACGATGTCGTCGGCCACCACCGCGTTGGTGGCCTTCATCCTGCGCGCGATCGCCTCGATGATCCGGAGGTTGGCCTGGTGCGGGACGACGGCGGCCAGGTCGCCGGGGGCGATCCCGGCGCGCTCGCACGCCTCCACCGCGACCGGCGCGATGGCGGTGGTGGCCCAGCGGAACACCGCCTGGCCCTCCTGCCGGATGAACGAGTGCCGGTCGTCGATGATGATCTTGTCGTACTTGTCGCCGGCGCTGCCCCACACGACCGGGCCGATGCCGGGGGACTCGCTGCCGGCGACGACCGCCGCGCCCGCCCCGTCGGCGAAGATGATGCTGGTGGAGCGGTCGGTCCAGTCGATCCACTGGGACATCTTCTCGGACCCGATCACCAGCACGTTGCGGGCGCTGCCGGCGCGGACGGCGGCGCTGGCGGTGCCGAGCGCGTAGCAGAACCCGGCGCAGGCGGCGTTCAGGTCGAAGGCGCCGGGCGCGTCGATGCCGAGCCGGTGCGCGACCTGCGGCGCGTGGCCGGGCATCGGCGACTCCGCCGAGCAGGTCGCGAGGATCACCAGGTCGATGTCGGAGGGGTCGAGGCCGCTGTTGGCGAGGGCCTTGCCGCCCGCGTGCACGCCGAGCTCGACGATGCCCTCGTCGTCGCCGGCGATCCGCCGCTCCTGGATGCCGACGCGGCTGCGGATCCACTCGTCGTTGGTGTCGACGGTCTCGGAGAGCTCGTCGTTGGTGACGATCCGGGCCGGCCGGTAGTCGCCGAACGCCAGGATGCGGGCGCCGGGGGCCGCCTCGGGGATGCGCAGCCCGGTCATGCCGCGTCCGCCTTGATCAGCTCGCGGGCCCTGTCGAGGTCCGCGGGGGTCTTGAGGGCCACCAGCTCCACGCCCTTCAGCTCGCGCCGGGCCAGCCCGGCCAGGGTCCCGGCCGGCGGCAGCTCGATGATCCCGGTGACGCCGATCCCGCGCATCGTCGCCATGCACGCGTCCCACCGGACCGGGGCGCTGACCTGCTCGACGAGCCGCGCCACGAAGTCGCGGCCGGACGCGACGACGGCGCCGTCGCGGTTCTGCAGCAGCTTCGTGCGGGGGTCGGCGACGGGGGCGCCGGGGGCGAGGCGGCGGAGGGTGTCGACGGCGGGGGCCATGTGGTCGGTGTGGAAGGCGCCGGCGACCGACAGCGGCCGCAGCCGCGCCTTGGCGGGCGGCTCGTCGGCGAACCGCGCGAGCTGCTCCATGGTCCCGGCGGCGACGACCTGGCCGGCGCCGTTGACGTTCGCGGGGGTGAGCCCGTGCTTGTCGATCGCGGCGAGCACCTCGTCGGCGTCGCCGCCGAGTACGGCCGTCATGCCGGTCTCGGTGACGGCGGCGGCCTCGGCCATCGCGCGGCCCCGCTCCCGGACGAGCACCAGCGCGGCCTCGGGGGTCAGCACCCCGGCGATCGCGCCCGCGGCCAGCTCGCCGACGCTGTGCCCCGCGACGGCGCCGGGAACGGCGTCCTCGTAGAGCACCTCGTACGCGGCGAGCGCGGCGGCGACCAGCAGCGGCTGCGCCACCGCGGTGTCGCGGATCTCCTCGGCGTCGGCGGTCGTCCCGTACCGGACCAGGTCCAGCCCGGTGACGGCCGACCACCAGGCCAGGCGGTCGGCGACTCCGGGTATCTCTAGCCATGGCTGCAAGAAGCCGGGGGTCTGGGCGCCCTGGCCGGGCGATGCGAGGAGGATCACGATGACCAGCCTCCCGCGAATGCGGTCCGGCTCTCGATGCCGATCGCAACGAACTTTCTCCGTACCCCTTTGTACGACCCCTACAAGCCGCTATGCGCGGGGCGGGCGGGCGGCGAAGCGGCCCAGGACCAGGGCGATGCGGAGCGTGAACGCGTTGCGCCCGTCCGTGGGCGCGAGGCCGGTCAGCTCGGTGACGCGGCGCAGCCGGTAGCGGACGGTGTTGGGGTGCACGAACAGCAGCCGGGCCGTCGCCTCCAGGGACGACCCCTGCTCCAGGTAGGTGGCGAGGGTGTCCAGCAGCGGGGCGCCGGCGGCGAGCATCGGGTTGTAGACGCTCTCCACCAGGTACCGGCGCGCCTCGCCGTCGCCGTCGAGGGCCCGCTCGGGCAGCAGCTCGGTGGCCAGGACGGGGCGCGGGGCGTCGGGCCAGCCGGCCGCGGCGCGCAGCCCGGCGACCGCGGCCTGCGCGGACTTGGTGGAGTCGTACAGGTCGCTGACCTGCGGACCGACGACGACGGGGCCGGGGCCGCACTTGGCGGCGACCGGGCGGGCCGCCTCCATCGGGTCGGCGTCCCCGCCGACGATCACGATGACGCGGTGCCCGTGCACGCCGGCGAGCACGTCGGCGCGGGCGCGCCGGGCGGCCAGCTGCATCTGGTCGATGGTGACCTCGGGCTCGTCGTCCTCGGGGGTGTACCCGGCGATCACCGTGACGGGCTTGGACGTCCAGCCGAGCGCCGCGGCCCAGGAGTGCATGCCGTCGTCGACCTCGCCGCGGAGCACCGCGTTCACGACGAGGGCCTCCAGCCGGGCGTCCCAGGCGGCGCGGGTCTCGGCGGCGCGCGCGTAGACCTGGGCGGCGCCGAACGCCACGTCCCGGGTGTAGCGCAGGATGGCCTCGCGGAGCTGGGCCTCGCCGCCGGGCGCGGCCAGCTCGTCCAGCCGGGTCTCCACCACGTCGATGATCACCCGGATCATGTCGATGGTGTGGTGCAGCTTGATGGAGCGCAGCAGCTCGCGGGGCGCGGTGCCGAACACCTCGCCGGCGATGGCGGGCCGGGTCCGCTCGTTGTTCTTGAACCACTCGACGAACGCGGCGATGCCCGCCTGCGCGACCAGCCCGATCCAGGAGCGCTGGTCCGGCGGCATCCGCCGGAACCAGGGGAGCTGCTCCTCCATGCTGGTCAGCGCCGCGGTGCCGAACGTGCCCATCGCCTTCTCCAGGCGCTGGGTGGTCTGCTCGCGGATCTCGGCCTCGCTTGCGGTGTCCACCTCCCCAGGGTGCCATCGAACGGGAGATGATCCGTCCTCGAGTGAGCGATCGGGCCCATGGGACACCTGGGGCAGGGACCCTTCGGGCTCCCCGGTCAGCCGCGGACGACGGAGGCGGCGTCGCCGAGCGCGATCCCGGTGAGGTCGCGCAGCGCGAGCGAGTCCGGCCGCAGGTAGTCGCTGTGGCCGCCGGAGCCGGCGGCGAACACCCGGGCGCCGAAGCCGCGGGAGACCGGGTCGGGCCCGAGTCCGAGGCCGAGGATGCGCACGTGCGGGACGTCCTCCATCCAGTCGGTCGCGCCGCGGCCCGCCCAGACGCGGGCGGTGCGGCTCAAATCGGAGGCCTTCCACGCGGTCGTGCCGGGGCTGCCGTACAGGGCGATGTCGGTGACCTGCCGCCATGCGGCGGCCTTGGCGCCGGTGCCGTGGTCGTCGAGCGCGGCGCGCCCGCACACGACCGAGCCGTAGCTGTGGCAGAGCAGCGCGACGCCGGCGCGGGGGTTCACCCGGCGCATGGCGGCCAGGAAGTCCAGCAGCTTGTGGGCGCCCTCGTCGGCGCGCCGGCCGGTCAGGACGTCGCCGCTGAAGGTCTTGGGCGCGGCGTATCCGAGCCACGCCACGACGGCCAGCCCGGGGTCGCGGTCGAGTGCGCCGGCCTCGGCGTGGACGGCCCGCGCCCCGCCGCCCGGCGTCGACCAGGGCTTGCCGCCCCGCCTGTCGAACGCCGTCAGCGTCGTGTCGGCGCCCGGCACCAGCACCGCGACGCGGCGCGCGTGCGCGAGGTCGCCGACGACCTCGACGGCCCGTCCGCCGCCGCGCGGGTCGAAGAACAGGAACCGGCGCCCCGGGTCGAGGAACGCGCTGAGCGCGCGGGCCCGGCTCTGGTCGCCGACGTTCCTGGCCGTCCGCAGCGCCCGCTCGATCGAGCGGTGCTCGGCGGCGTAGCGGACGTCCAGCGTCGACGCCGCCAGCGAGGGGACGGCGGCGGGCGGCGCGTAGGGGTCGGCGTGCCCGGTCCCCGCGGTGGTGAGCATGATGGCCGCGATGGAGACGGCGCAGGCCAGCGCCCGTCGGAGCCGTCGGGCGCCCCCCGAGGTCGTCCTGCGTGGCGGCGGCATCTTCGCTCTTTCTACCATCCGGGGGCCCCGGCGGATTCCGGCCGGGCTCCCGTGATCGGGAGGTCAGTGGTGAGATGCGCGGGTTCGCGGCCGGGTTCGGGCGGACGGCCGTCCGGGCGTGGCGCCCGCCGGGGCGCGGCCCGGTCAGGCGCGGGTGACCTGCGCGTCGCGGCCGAGCGCGATCAGCGCGAGATTGCTGAGCGCGACCGTGCCGGGCTTCAGGTACGCGCTGTGCGGGCCCGTCCCGGCGTCGAAGCGCCGCGCGCCGAACCCGGGCGAGGCCGGGTCCGGACCGAAGCCGATCCCGGCGAAGCGGACGTTCGGCACGTACCCCATCCAGTCGCCGCCGGCGCGGCCCGCCCAGACGCGGGCGGACGTGCCGAGGTCGGACGCCCTGCGCGCGGTGACGCCGGGGCTGCCGAACAGTGCGATCTCGTCGACCGGCGCCGCCGCCGCACGCCGGGCGGCCTTCCCGCAGACCACCGACCCGTAGCTGTGGCAGAGCAGGGCGATCCGGGCGCGCCCGTTGATCTGATGGACGCCGGTGAGGAACCGGTCGAGCGCGCGGGCGCCGGCGGCGGCACGGCCGTCGGTGAGCACGTCCGGGCTCAGCGTCCGCGGCGCCCGGTAGCCGAGCCAGGCGATCACGGCGATCCGCTCGCCCGGGGCGTCCGCGCGGGCCCGCCGGTACAGGGCGCGGCTGCCGCCGCCGACGAACTTCGGCGAGTCGAAGGTGGTGAGCGCGGTGTCGGCGCCCGGCACCACGACCGCGATCCGGTCGGCGGCGGCCAGGTCGCCGAGGACCTCGACGGCCAGGCCGCGGCCGCGCGCGTCGAAGGCCAGGAACCGGCGGCCGGGCGCGAGGAACGCCGACAGGGTCCGGGCCCGGTCGCGGTCGCGGACCCGCAGCGCCGTCGCCCGCGCCCGGACGATCTCCCCGTCCACGGCCTGGTACCGGGCGGCCAGGGCCGCGGCCGACAGGGCGGGGAGCGGGGCGGGCACCGCGTACACCTCCGCGCGCCCGGCCGCCGCGGTCGTCGAGGCCACCACCGCCAGCACCGCGACCGCCGCGACCGCCCTGGTGCGCCGGCCGGAAGCCGGGTGACCGCTGCTCATCGGGGCCCTTCCTGGTCAGTGGGTGAAGCACTGAACAGGACGCTAGGAACCGGACGCCCGACCGCGGATCAACCGGTGGTGCGGTCTGCGGCGTCGGTCTCCGGTACTACGCGCGCCACCTCCGAGGCGGCCCGCGCGTCAGTCGCCGGGCCGGACCAGGCCGACCTCGTAGGCGTACACGATCGCCTGCGGCCGGTCGCGCAGCCCGAGCTTCATCAGGACCCGCCCGAAGTGCGTCTTCACGGTCTGCTCCGCGACGACCAGCTCCGCCGCGATCTCCCCGTTCGACAGGCCCCGCGCCACGAGGCCGAGCACCTCGGTCTCCCGCTCGGTCAGGTCCTCCAGCCGCTTGCGGGACGGCGCCCGCGGCCCGCCCAGCCGGGAGAACTCCGCGATCAGCCGCCGGGTGATCGACGGGGCCAGCAGCGCGTCGCCCGCCGCCACGATCCGCACCGCGTCGGCCAGCTCCGCCGCCGAGGCGTCCTTCAGCAGGAACCCGCTGGCCCCGGCGCGCAGCGCCTCGTAGACGTAGTCGTCCAGGTCGAACGTGGTCAGCATGAGGACCTTCGGCGCGGCGCCGCCGTCCCCGCCGTCCCCGCCGAGGAGCCGGCGGGTGGCCTCCAGGCCGTCCATCACCGGCATCCGCACGTCCATCAGGACGACGTCGGGCCGCAGCTCGGCGACGCGGCGCAGCCCCTCCTCGCCGTTCACCGCCTCCCCGACGACCTCGATGTCGGGCTGGGCGTTCAGCAGCACGCCGAAGCCGGTGCGGACCATGCCCTGGTCGTCGACGATCACCACGCGCACGGTCACGACGCGGCCCGCGCCTTCACCGGAAGGATGGCGTTCACGGCGAAACCTCCGTCCGAGGTGGGCCGGGCGGACACGTCGCCGCCCAGCATGGACGCCCGCTCGCGCATCCCCATCAGCCCGTGGCCGGCGCCTTCGGGCGCGGGGGTGGGGACGCGGCCGTCGCCCGGCGGGCCGTTGACGACGCCGAGCCGCAGTCTGCCGTCCTCCCGGACCGCCGCGACCGCCACTTTCGATCCGGGCGCGTGCCGCATCGCGTTGCTCAGCGCCTCCTGGAGGATCCGGTACGCGGTGAGCCCGACGCCGGGCGGCAGCCCGTCCAGGTCGCCGGCGAGCCGCGTCGAGACGGCCAGGCCGGCGCCGCGCGCGTGCGCGACCAGCTCGTCCAGCCGCTCCAGGCTCGGCTGCGGCGCGGTCTCGGCGCCGTCCTCCGAGCGCAGCACGCCGAGGATCCGCCGCATCTCGGTCAGCGCGTCCAGCGCCGTCGCGCGGATCTCCGACAGGTCCCTGCGGGTCTCGTCGGGGACGGTCTCGACCTTGTACGGCGCCGCCTCGGCCTGGATCGCGATCATCGACATGTGGTGGGCCACCACGTCGTGCAGCTCCCGCGCGATCCGCTGCCGCTCGGTCAGCACCGCCTCGGCCGCCTGGTGGCGCTTCTCCTGCTCGATCAGTTCGCGCCGCTGCTCGGCCAGCTGCGTCCGCGCGGTGTTGCGCAGCCGGACGGTGTACCCGACGACCAGGGCGAGCAGCAGCACGACCGTCGCGCCGCCCGCGGTCTGGGTGTCCTTGGCCCACACTCCTGCCAGCGACAGCAGGCCGACCCCGATGGTGATGTCCCGTGAGCAGCGCACCGCGACCGTGTAGAGGCACACGATCGCGGCGAATGTCCCCGCCGGGAGGTAGGGGACGGTCAGCCACCGGTCCGCGGGGATGATCGCCATCGCCACGAAGCTCAGCCGCCAGGCCCCGAGCGGATGCCGGTCGCGCAGCGCCAGCGGCAGCGTGACCGCGATCGACACCACCAGCCGCACGAACGCCTCGATGTGCACGCCCGGCCGCGCCGGCTGCGGCGTGGCCAGCAGCGAGTTCGTCCCGGCGGCGAGCGCGATCGTCAGGCCGATGCCGGCCACGTTGACGACGAGGCCGTACGGCAGCCGCCCGATCCCGAGGAACCGCGTCCAGCGCAGCGGCGCCGGCCACGGGCGGTCCGGCGGCACGGGGTCGGCCTGACCGGTCACGGCCGCGGCGAGGACGCCCTTCAGCAGGCTGTTCGGCGCCGAAGTCGCGTCGTCGGTGTTCTGCCCGGCCATGTGCCCAGGCTAGAGACACCGCGCCCGGGTCCGTATGACACCGCGGTGCGACACCGCCGTCATACCTGGGTAGCGTGCTGGGCGTGGAGGCCGTTGAAGCGCTGCGGCGCATCGCGTTCCTGCTGGAGCGCGCGCATGAGCCGACCTATCGCGTCCGGGCGTTCCGCAAGGCCGCCGATCTGGTCGAGGCGGCGTCCCCGGACGAGCTGCGAGAGCGGGCGCGCGCGGGCACGCTGACCGAGCTGCCCGGCATCGGCAAGGTCACCGCCCTGGTGATCGAGGAGGCGCTGCGCGGGGAGACCCCCGTCTACCTGCGCCGGCTGGAGGCCACCGAGGGCGAGCCGCTGGACGAGGCGACCGCCGCGCTGCGCTCGGCCCTGCGCGGCGACCTGCACACCCACAGCGACTGGTCGGACGGCGGTTCGCCGATCCAGGAGATGGCCGAGACCGCTCGCTCGCTCGGCCACGAGTACCTGGCGCTCACCGACCACTCGCCGCGCCTGACGGTCGCGAACGGCCTGTCCGCCGACCGGCTGCGCCGCCAGCTGGACGTCGTCGCCGAGCTGAACGAGCGGCTCGCGCCGTTCCGGATCCTCACCGGCATCGAGGTAGACATCCTCGACGACGGCGCCCTCGACCAGGACCCGGACCTCCTCGACCGGCTGGACGTCGTCGTCGCGAGCGTCCACTCCAAGCTCCGCATGGACCGCGTCGCGATGACGAAGCGCATGGTCGCCGCCGTCGCGAACCCCCGCGTGAACGTGCTCGGCCACTGCACCGGACGGATCGTCAAAGCGGGCGGGAAGCGGGGCGGGCTGCGGCCCGAGTCGGAGTTCGACGCCGCGCTCGTCTTCGACGCGTGCGCGGCCTACGACGTCGCCGTGGAGATCAACTCGCGGCCGGAGCGCCTCGACCCGCCCAAGCGGCTGCTGCGCCTCGCGGTCGAGGCCGGCTGCCGCTTCTCGATCGACTCCGACGCGCACGCCCCGGGCCAGCTCGACTGGCAGCACTTCGGGTGCGAGCGCGCCGCCCGCTGCGGGGTCCCGGCCGACCGGGTGGTCAACACCCTCCCGGCCGAGGCCCTCCTCACCTGGACCCGCCCGGAACCGCTGTAACCGCGCTCCACCGGCCCGCACTTCCGCGTCTAAATGACCTCAGGACGCGGCTTCCAGAGAGCACGTGTCGACGAGGTCGCCGGTCGCCGGGCGGGGGAGCGTCGCGCTGCTGGGCGGCGACTGATGGTGCGTCGTCCACGACTCCAGGGCCGTGAACGCGCTGCGCATGCAGGGCAGCAGCGGACGGAGCCGGTCAGGGTAGGTGTCGTAGAGGCCGTCGACGTGGTTGGCGGCCTCTACGCGGTAGTAGCGGTAGAGCGCGGAGCCGCGCGCGCGGACCATTCGGGCGTAGACGTCGCCGTCGGTGCCGATCGGCAGGAGCGAGTCGTAGGTGCCCTGCAGGGTGATGAGCGGCTTGCGGATGCGGCCGGTCAGGGCGACGCGGGCGACCGCCTCGTGGACGGAGCGCGGGCGCGCCGCGTAGTCGTAGTCCGCCTCGTCACCGGTGTAGGACGGGTCGAACTCCTTGCGGTAGATGGTCTGGGTGAGGTTCCAGTAGACCTGGTCGTGGAAGGGCCAGAGGAACTCCGAGCCGGGGGCGAGGCCGGCGTCGAGGAGCGCCTTGTGGGCGGACGGGTCGCCGGTCGCCGCGTACGACGGGTAGGCGCGCAGGATCGACGGCAGGTAGGTGAACAGGTTCGGCCCGTCCGCGCGCCACAGCGTCCCTTCGGCGTCGATGCCGCCGTCGTACAACTCGGGGTGGTTCTCCAGTTGCCAGCGGACGAGGTAGCCGCCGTTGGAGATGCCCGCGGCATAGGTGCGGCCGGGTGAGCGGCCGTAGTGGCGGGCCACCGTCTTCTTGGCGGCGCGGGTGAGCTGGGTGAGCCGGTCGTTCCATTCGGCCATCGCGTCGCCGGGGCGCTTCCCGTCCTGGTAGAACCCGGTGCCGCTGTTGCCCTTGTCGGTGGCGGCGTAGGCGTAGCCCTTGGCGAGCGCCCAGTCGGAGATGGTGAAGTCGTTGGCGTACTGGCGGCGGTTGCCGGGCGAGCCGGCGACGACGAGGCCGCCCGTCCAGTGCTCGGGGAGCCGGATGACGAACTGGGCGTCGTGGTTCCAGCCGTTGTTCGTGTTGAACGCCGAGGTGTCCGGGAAGTAGCCGTCGATCTGGACGCCCGGGACGTGCGCCGGGTTCTTCGTGGCGGTGGAGTGCAGGCCCGCCCAGTCGGCGGGGACGGTGTGGCCGGACGCGACCGTCCCGGCGGTGGTGAGGTCGCTGAGGCAGGCCGCCACCTGCTTCTGCGCGCCCGGGACCGTCGCGCGCGGGGCGCAGTCCCGGGCCTGCGCCCGGGCCGGGGCCGGGACCGCGGCACCGAGCGCGGTGCCGGTCAGGAGGGCGGCGGTCAGGAGGCTGCGGACTTTCGGCATTCCGGCTCCTTCGGCGGTCCCCGGGGCGGGGACGGGTGCCGTCATGGTGGTGAGCCGGCGTGGGCGCGGCCACGTGCGCGGCCCACATATCCGGAGGCGGCGGGATGTGCCGACGGCCGTGACCTGCACGTGATGTGGGTCACACCCGTATCGGGCCCCCGGAATGTGGGCGCGACTCACATGGTCCGCCCCCCGGACGGGATTTAGCGTTCCCGGTCACGGCGACCCGGTGTGGTCCGGGTCACTGATCACGTCGAAGGACGTGCGGAACGGGAGGAGGGCGCATGGCCGGTCCCGTCGCAGCGGCCCCGGTGCTGGCGGCCCGCGGCCTGGTGAGGGAGTTCCGCGGCTTCCGGGCCGTGGACGGCGTCGACCTGGACGTCGCGGAGGGCTCGGTGCACGCGCTGGTCGGGCCGAACGGCGCGGGCAAGACCACGCTGTTCAACCTGCTCACCGGCTTCCTGAAGCCGACGGCGGGCAGCGTGCGGCTCGGCCCGCACGAGCTGGCCGGCCGCCGCCCCGAGCACGTCGCGCGGCTCGGCCTGGCCCGGTCGTTCCAGATCACCAGCCTGTTCGCCGAGCTCACCCCGCTCCAGCACGTCGAACTGGCGCTGGCCGGCCGGACCGGGCTCGGCTGGCGGTTCTGGCGCTCGGACAAGGCGCTCGGCCGCTTCTCCGGCCGCGCCGCCGAACTGCTCGAACAGGTCGGCCTGGACGGCCACGGCGCGACGCCCGCCGGCGCGCTCGCCTACGGCCGCAAGCGCGCGCTGGAACTGGCGCTGGCCCTCGCGCTGGACCCGAAGGTGCTGCTGCTGGACGAGCCGACCGCCGGGATGGGCGTGGAGGACGTCGACCGCACCGTCCAGCTCGTGCGGCGGGTCCGGGAGGCCGCCGGCGGATCGCTGACCGTCGTGATGGTGGAGCACAACATGAGCGTCGTCTCCAGCCTCGCCGACCGCGTCACCGTCCTCCAGCAGGGCCGGGTGCTCGTCGAGGGCCCCTACGCCGAGATCCGCCGCGACCCCCGCGTCGTCACCGCCTACCTCGGAGACTCCAATGCTGCGCATTGACGGACTGTCGGCCTGGTACGGCGAGGCGCAGGCGCTGCGGGACGTGTCCCTGCGGGTCGACAAGGGCGAGATCGTCACCCTGGTCGGGCGCAACGGCGCGGGCAAGACCACGCTCCTGCGCTGCCTGATGGGCCTGCACAAGGACGCCAAGGGGACGATCGGGTTCCTGGACGAGGACATCACCGCGCTCGGCCCGCACAAGAGGGCCCGCCGCGGCCTCGGCTACGTCCCGGACGACCGCGGCGTCTTCGCCACGCTCTCGGTCGAGGAGAATCTCACGCTTCCCACTGCCATGGGCCCGGAGCCGTGGTCGCTGGAGCGGGTGTACGAGACGTTCCCGCGGCTGCGGGAGCGGCGCCGGTTCCCCGGGACGAAGCTGTCGGGCGGCGAGCAGCAGATGCTCGCGCTCGCCCGGGTGCTGCGCACCGGCGCCCGGCTGCTGCTGTGCGACGAGCCCACCGAGGGCCTGTCGCCGCTGATCGTCCAGCAGATCGGCGACATCCTGCGCGAGGTCAAGGCGGCCGGCGTCACGGTCCTGCTGATCGAGCAGAACGTGCACTTCGCCGCGACCGTCGCCGACCGCCACCACCTGCTCGCGGAGGGCCGCGTCGTGGAGTCGCTGGACAACGACGAGGTCCTCGCCCGCGAGGGCGAGCTCCTCGAATACCTCGGAATCTAGATCCACCTCGGAACAGCAGGGAGACCCCCATGACACTTGTGCGACGTTCGGCGGCGCTCGCCGCGGCCGGAGCGCTGCTGGCCGGCTGCGCGGGCGGACCCGGCGGGGGCGGGGGAAAGATCAGCGACGGCAAGGTCGTGCTGGCCGTCCTCACCGACCAGTCCGGCGTCTACGCGGACCTGTCCGGCAAGAACGCCGTCGAGGCGGTGAAGATGGCCGTCGCCGACTACAAGGCCAAGTACGGCGGCAAGGCGGTAGCGAAGAAGATCGAGGTGGTGTCCGCCGACCACCAGAACAAGCCCGACGTGGCGAACTCCAAGGCGCAGGAGCTGTACGACCGGCAGAAGGCCGACCTCATCGTGGACGTGCCGACCTCGTCGGCGGCCCTCGCCGTCGCGACCGTTGCCAAGAACAAGAAGAAGCTGTTCATCGACGTCGGCGCCGCGTCCACCGCGCTGGAAGGCCAGCAGTGCAACAAGTACACCTTCCACTACGGCTACAACAGCTACATGCTGGCCCACGGGACCGGTAGCGAGGTCACCAAGGACGGCTCGAAGAACTGGTACATCGTCTACCCGGACTACGCGTTCGGCCAGGACATGCAGAAGACGTTCACCGCGGCCGTGAAGGACACCGGCGGCACCGTCGTCAGGTCCGACCCGACGCCGTTCCCGAACGACAACTTCTCGACGTTCCTGCTGAAGGCGCCGGGGCTCAAGCCCAAGCCGCAGGTGCTCGGCGCCATGCAGGCGGGCGGCGACCTCGTCAACCTGGTGAAGCAGTACAACGAGTACAAGCTGCGGGACAAGGGCGTCGGCCTGGCCACGGGCCTGATGTTCATCACCGACATCCACTCGCTCGGCCCGGACGCCCTGGCCGGGACGCGCTTCACCGACTTCTGGTACTGGAACGCCAACCAGGGCAACCGCGCCTGGGCCGACAAGTTCCAGGCCAAGACCGGCAAGCGCCCGACGGCGGTGCACGCCGCCGACTACTCCGCGGCCCTGCAGTACCTGGACGCGGTGCAGCGCGGCGGCACCGACAAGTCCGACGGCGTGGTGAAGCAGCTCGAAGGCCACCAGGTCAACGACGTGTTCACCGCCACCGGCACCATCCGCGCCCAGGACCACCTGCTCCTCCACGACGCCTACATCGCCCAGGTGAAGCCGTCCAGCGAGGTCAAGGAGCCCTGGGACTACGAGAAGATCCTCAAGACGATCCCGGCGGCGCAGGCGTTCCAGCAGCCCGACCCCGCCTGCAAGCTGTAAGGCGGGCCCGGCGTGCTGCAACAGGCGTTCAACGGGCTGGTGGGCGGGGCGTTCTACGCCCTGCTCGCCCTCGGCCTGTCGGTCATCTTCGGGATGCTCGGCGTGGTCAACTTCGCGCACGGCGCGTTCTACATGCTCGGCGCGTTCGGCTCCTACGTCCTGCTCGACTCGTGGGGCGTGAACTTCTGGGTCGCGCTGCCGCTCGTCCCGATCGTGCTGGGCGCGGCCGGGACGGTGCTGGAGCGGCTGTTCATCCGCCGCCTGGCGCCGCTCGACCCGCTCTACAACTTCCTGTTCACCTTCGGTCTCGCGCTGATCCTCCAGGACCTGGTCAAGCGCGAGTACGGCGTGCAGTCGCAGCCGTATCCGCGCCCGTCCGCGCTGGACGGATCCATCGACCTCGGCCTGTTCGAGTACCCCGCCTACCAGGTGTTCGTGCTGGCGGTGTCGGTGGTGGTGTGCGGGGCGGTCTGGGTCGTGCTGACCCGCACCCGCGTCGGCATGATCGTCCGGGCGGCGACCGAGCGGCCCGAGCTGACCCGCGCGCTCGGCATCGACGTCGCCCGCTGGGTGACGCCGGTGTTCGGGTTCGGCGTCGCGCTCGCCGGGTTCGCCGGCGTGCTGGCCGCGCCGATGCGGGCGGTCAACCCGCTGATGGGCTCGGACCTGATCATCACGGTGTTCGCCGTGGTGGTGATCGGCGGGCTCGGCTCGGTGTTCGGGTCGGTCGCCGCCGGGTTCGCGGTCGGGATCGTCTCGGCGCTCGGCAACTACTACGTGCCGTCGCTGTCGCAGACGCTGGTGTTCATCCTGATGGCGGCCGTGCTGCTGTGGCGCCCGGCCGGCCTGTTCGGCCGCGAGGAGGCCCTGTGATTACTGAAGGGGCACAGTGATGGTGTTGTCGAGGCTCGCCGGACGGCCCGTCCTGCTGGCCGCCGGTCTCGTCGCGGCGCTCGTGCTGCCGTGGTTCGTCTATCCGCCGGTCGCGCTGGACATCGCCTGCTGGGCGCTGTTCGCCGCGGCCGTGGACCTGCTGCTCGGCTTCACCGGGCTGCTGTCGTTCGGCCATGCCGCGTTCTGGGGGTCCGCCGCCTACGCGACGGGCCTGATCGCGGTGCACTCCGGGCTGCCGTTCCCGGTGGCGATCCTGGGCGGCGCGGCGTTCTCCGCCGTGCTCGCCGTCCCCATCGGCTACCTGTCCATCCGGCTGCGCGGCATCTACTTCGCGATGGTCACCCTCGCGTTCGCGCAGATGGTGTACTTCGTCGCCAACCAGTGGCGGGACGTCACGGGCGGCGAGAACGGGCTGCAAGGCATTCCGAGGGACTTCTTCGGTGCTGACCTGTCCGACCCGTTCTTCTTCTACTACGCGGGACTGCCGTTCATCCTCGCCGGCCTGTTCGTCGCGTGGCGGATCGTCCGGTCGCCGTTCGGACGCGTACTGGTGTCCATTCGCGACAACCCGGCGCGTGCGCGCGCGCTGGGGTACAGCATCGACCGCTACAAGCTGCTGGCGTTCGTGCTGTCGGCGGCGCTGTCCGGGCTGGGCGGCGGCCTGTTCGCCATCGGCCACGGCTTCGCGTCCCTGGACGGCGTCTACTGGACGACGTCCGGGCAGGCCGTGATGATGGTCGTCCTCGGCGGCATCGGCACCCTGTGGGGAGGCGCGATCGGCGCCGCGCTGATCGTGGAGCTGAACGACTACCTCGCCACGGCCGGCTTCCAGGAGACCGGGATCATCACCGGCGCGATCTTCATCGTGGTGGTCCTGGTGTTCCGCCGCGGCGTCTGGGGCACCGCCCGGACCCTCCTTGCCAAGCGCACGGCGAACCGCCGCCCCGACCCGGCCCCCGCCAAGATCACCACCCCCGTCTGACCGCGTCGACCTGCGGAGGGCCAGCTGGAGTTCCAGGGCGCGTTCGGGGGACTGCCAGTCGTCGCCCAGGAGGCGGGCGATGCGGTCCAGGCGCTGGCTGACGGTGTTGACGTGGATGTGCAGGCGCTCGGCCGTCCGGGACAGGCTGCCGCCCGTGCCGAAGTAGGCGTCCAGCGTTTGCACGAGCGCCGTGCCGCGCCGCTCGTCGTAGTCCAGGACGGGCCCGATCGTGCCGGCGAGGAACCCCGGGACGTCCCGCGCGTCGCCGATGAGCAGGCCGACGAAGCCCAGCTCGGACGCGCCGGCGCCGTCCCCGCGGCGGCCGAGGGCGAGCAGCGCGTCCGCGCAGCGCCGCGCCTCGGTGTGCGCGGCCGCGATACCGGACGGCCCCCGCACCGGCCCCGCCGCGCCGACGGTCGCCGGGCGGCCGAGCGAGGCGCCCAGCTCCTTGGCGACCCGGCGCGCCGCGTCGCCCGCCCGCTCGCCGGGCAGCAGCAGGACGATCTCGTCGCCGCGCGAGGCGGCCAGGCCGTGCTCGACCGCCGCGAACGACGACGCCCAGAAGGCGGCGCGCTGCCGGTGGTCGTGCGACTCGTACCGCGCCGACAGCACCACGTGCGGCGCGCTCAGGTCGACGTCCACCCGCCTGGCCCGGACGATCAGCGTGTCGGCGTCGGTGCGCCGGCCCGACAGCAGGTCGTCGAGCAGCTCGCCCCGGACGCGGCCCTCCGCCTCGGTCACGCTGCGCTGGAACAGCAGCAGCAGCGCCGTCACGAGCGCGGCCCGCTCCAGGATGCGCTGGTCTTCGCCGGACACCTCGTCGGCGGTGCGCAGCACCAGCGTGCCGAGCATCTCGTCGCCGGTCGTCACCGAGGCGATCCACAGGTCCCCGCGCCGGACGGTGCGTCCCTGCGCGCGCGCAGAGTGCGCCGACGCCATCACACCGGACAGCTCCTCGTCGCTCAACGACGCCGACACGGCGCCCGTCGTGGCGAGGTGCCGGCCGTCGGCGTCCAGGACGTGGAGGGTCCCGCCCAGCAGTTCGGTGACGACCGCCCCGACGTCCTCGACGCCGCCGCCCCGCACGACCACCGCCGTCATCCGGTCGTGCGCGCGCGCCGCCTGCTCGACGGCCGCGCTGCGCGCCTTGACGACCTCGTTGGCGGCGCTCAGCTCCTCCAGCGCCGTCTGCGTCTCCTCCAGGAGGCGGGCGTTGTCGATCGCGACCGCCGCGTGCGCCGCCAGCGAGCCGAGCAGCGCGACCTCCTCCTGGTCGAACGGGCGCTCGCTGCGGTTCGCGGCCGTCAGCACGCCGATCACGCGGCTGCCCAGCCGCATCGGCACGCCGAGGATCGCGACGATGCCCTCCTCGGCCACCGCCTCGTCGATGAACCCGCGATGCCGGAACTGCTCGTCACCGAGGTAGTGCGCGCTCGTGTACGGCATCGCCGTCTGCGCGACCAGGCCCACCAGGCCCGTGCCCATCGGCAGCCGCAGCCGCCGGAACGCCGCCGACACCGACCCGTCGGTGACCCGCATGTAGGTCTCGCCGCGCTCGTCGTCGTTGAGCGTCAGGTACGCGATGTCGGCGTTCAGCAGCCGCCGGGCGCGCCGCGTGATCGCCTCCAGCACCGCGTCCAGGTCGCGGAGCCCGGCGAGGTCGCCCGCGGTGTCGAACAGCGCCGCCAGCTCCGCCTCCCGGCGCGCGTGCCGCCGCATGACGGCGCGGACCCGCAGCGCGGCGAGCTTCGCCGCCTCCAGTTCCGCCAGCACGGCCGCCGGCGCGCCCTGGGCCCGCGCCTGCACCAGCGGCCCCTCGAACTCGACGGGGGACGCCTCGCGGGCGAGCAGTTCGAGGAAGACGCCGCAGGACATACGGGCCATTGTCAGTGCGCCGTCCAGCCGCCGTCGAGGGCGAGGGACGCGCCGGTCACCATCGAGGCGGCCGGAGAGCACAGGTAGCCGACCAGCGCGGCCACCTCCTCGGGCTCGATCAGCCGCTTCACCGCCGAATGGTCCAGCATGACGCGCTCGACGACCTCGTCCGGGGCCATGCCGTGCGCGCGCGCCTGGTCGGCTATCTGGCCCTCCACCAGCGGCGTCCGCACATAGGACGGGTTGACGCAGTTGGACGTCACGCCGTGCGCGGCGCCCTCCAGAGCGATCACCTTGGAGAGCCCCTCAAGCCCGTGCTTGGCCGTCACGTAAGCCGACTTGAACGGCGAGGCCCGCAGCCCGTGGACGGAGGAGATGTTGACGATCCGTCCCCAGCCCCGCTCGTACATGCCGGGAAGCGCCTCCCGGACGAGCCGGAACGGCGCCTCCACCATCAGCCGCAGGATCCGCGCGAACACCTCCGGCGGGAACTCGTGGACCGGCGCCACATGCTGGACGCCGGCGTTGTTGACCAGGATGTCGGTGCCCGCGGCGATGCCGTCCAGCCGGTCCACGTCGGAGAGGTCGGCGAGCAGGGGGATCCCGCCGATCTCCTCCGCCGCCCGGCGCGCCGCCTCGCCGTCCACGTCGGCGACCACCACCCGGGCGCCGGCCCCGGCCAGCAGCCCGGCGCAGGCGCGCCCGATGCCGCTCGCGCCGCCGGTGACCAGGGCTCGCTTCCCCGACAGGTCCAGCGCTTCGCCGGCCCGGGCCGCGGGCCCCTGCGCCGGCCGCGCGGCGGGCCCCGGCGCGTCCTGCGCGGCAGGCCGCGGTGTCACGCTCGTCATGCGCAGAACCTACGAAGCGCGGCGACGGGCTCCCATGTGGCGCCGACACACAATCCCATGACGAACAGTATGGACGAGCCTTACAGCCGTCCTTTTCGTGCCGCGCGGTCCCCGGTCCTTGCGCGATGATCTTGCGCATTGGCTACCGTTGGCCCCGCCCGGTCGCCTCACCGCCCAGAAGGTTCCGATGACCGAGATCACGCATCGCCACGTCGAGTCCCAGAGCGGCCTGCGCATGCACGTCGCCGAGGCGGGCGAGGGGCCGCTCGTCCTGCTGCTGCACGGCTTCCCCGAATGCTGGTACTCCTGGCGCCACCAGCTCACCGCCCTCGCCGACGCCGGATACCACGCCGTGGCGCCCGACCAGCGCGGCTACGCCCGCACGGGCGGTCCCTTGGAGACCGGCGAGTACTCGATCCTGCACCTGGTCGGGGACGTCGTCGGCCTGATCGAGGCGCTCGGGGGCGGCCGCGCCGTCGTGGTCGGGCACGACTGGGGAGCCCCCGTCGCCTGGCACACCGCGCTGATGCGCCCCGACAAGGTCCGCGGCGTCGTCGGGATGTCGGTCCCGCACCGTCCGCGCAGCTCCAGGCCGCCGGTCGAGGCGATGCGGCGGATGTTCGGCGACGGCTTCTACATGGTCCGCTTCCAGGAGCCGGGCGCCCCCGAGGCCGAGTTCGACGGCGACCGCGCCGCCGTCTTCCGCCGCCTGATGCACGGCGCGTCCGGCGACGGCGGCGGCGCAGCCTGGATCGCGCCGGAGGGCGGCGGGCTCCTCGACACCGTCCCGGAGCCGGAGAAGCTGCCCGCCTGGCTGAGCGAGGACGACATCGCCACCTATGTCGCCGAATACGCCGACAGCGGGTTCACCGGGCCGATCAACTGGTACCGCAACCTGGACCGCAACTGGGAGCTCACCACCGCCTGGCACCGCGCCCAGGTCAGCCCGCCGGCCCTCTTCCTCGCCGGCGACCGCGACGTCGTCGCCACCGGCGCACCGCACGCGATCGAGACCATGACCGACTTCGTGCCGAACCTCCGCGAGACCGTCTGGCTGTCCGGATGCGGCCACTGGGTGCAGCAGGAACGGCCCGCCGAGGTGAACGACGCCCTGATCGGCTTCCTGCGCGCCCTCTGAATGTCGGAGGCGCCGCGTACGGTCGCGGCGTGAACCGCACCGACCGTTTGTACGCCCTGGTGGAGGAGCTGCGGGCGTGCGCGCCGCGCCGGGTCAGCGCCCGGGAGCTGGCCGCCCGCTACGAGGTGAGCGTCCGCACCGTCGAACGCGACATCGGCGCGCTCCAGCAGGCCGGCGTGCCGATCTTCGCGGACGTCGGCCGGGGCGGCGGCTACACCCTGGACAAGAGCCGCACCCTGCCGCCGCTGAACTTCACCCCCGCCGAGGCCGTCGCCGTCGCGATCACCCTGTCCCGGGCCGGCGGCTCGCCGTACTCCCGGTCCGCCCGCACCGCCCTGCACAAGATCGTCGCGGCGATGTCGGCGGACGACAGCGCCTCGGCCCGCGAGCTCGCCGCCCGCGTCCGCTTCCTCACCCCGCCGGACGCCGGCGAGCCGTGCTCAGTGCCCGCCGTGCTGGAGGAGGCCGTCCTGACCCGCCGCGTCGTCCGCCTCACCTACACCGACCGGACGGGCGCCGAGACCGAACGTGACGTCGAGCCCGTCTCGTTCACCGCGTCGAGCAAGGGCTGGTACCTGACCGCCTGGTGCCGCAAGCGGGGCGGCCGCCGCATCTTCCGCACCGACCGCGTCCGCCGCGCCGCCCTGCTGGAGGAGACCGCCCCCGAGCGCGCCGTCGACGCCATGCACGAGGACGTCCCGGCCGACTACGTCGTCCGCCCCCTCGAATTCGTCTGAACGGGCGTAGCGTCGCGAGCATGAGCGCGTCAGCGGAGCGAGTGCTCCACCTGCCGGAGAAGGACAAGAACGGCCTCGTCCAGACGCTGTGCCGCCAATACGTCTCCGCGGACGAGATCCGTGACGACCCGCGCCACGCCACGTGCAAGCGATGCGTGCAGATCCACGGGGATGCGGAAGAACGCTGGCACCTCGCAGAGGAAGACCACTACGGCGAACGCTTCTGATCAGTCCTGCGCCCCCAGGGCGTGTTTCGAAGTAGGTGGAGCCATTGGTGATGACGGTGGTCTCCAGGACCGCCTGGTAACGGACGGGGATCTTGTCGTATCTGGTGGCCACGGCCTGAAGACCCACAAGGGTGCCGTCCTGGCCGCCGACCTCGACCAAGGCACCGTCCTGCGCGTCCCGTTCTCGCCAACGGACGCGCCGGAGCGGTCCTGACCCGGCGCCGGGGGCCGGGGCGGCCCGCCTCGGCCGTCCCTCGTAGGACCACTTGAGCAGCGGCGACGCCATGGTCCACGTCGCCATCGAACCTGGACGTCGCGCAGCGTCGGCCGGAACATCCTGCCGTCGAGTCCGCCCGTCAGCAGCCTGGCTCAGGCCGGCTCGCCTACGTCGCGGGCGATCCACGCCGGTGTGTCGAAGCGCACCGGCTGCGTGCCCACCAGCGTCGTGAGGTGGTCTTCGATGCGCTCCAGCTCGGCGGCGCCGACTCGCCGCGCCCACTGATCGCGGAGCTCCTCGAAGATCGCCTCGCCTTGGCGCAGCACGTCGAAGCCGAGTTCGGTCACCCGAAGGCGCTTGCGGCGGGCGTCGTGCGGGTCTGGTTCCCGGGCGACGTACCCGCGCTCCTGCAGGACGGTGATGGTCTTCGCGGCCGACTGCTTGGTGATCGACAGGCGGCGGGCCAGCTCCGACGCGCTGTCGGCGCCGGCGGCGATGGCCCGTATGGCGAAGTCATGAACGGGGCGCACGTCCTCGTAGCCGCGATCGGCCAGCTCGGCGGTCGCGGCGTCCACGAGCGTGCGGAAGCCCCCGAGCAGCAGCAGCGCGAGATCAGCGCCAGAGCGAGACATGCGAGAAGGATATGGCCCTCGACAAAGGACAGCCAGGCTGTCTATATTGGACAGCCAGGCTGTCGAAATAAGGAGAAACCATGACCAGCGCACCGGCGGTCCCCACCGCCCCCGAGATCACCCACCACCGCGCACACGTCAACGGAACGAGCCTGCATTACGCCGCCGCCGGGACCACCGGGTCCCCGGTGCTGCTGGTCCACGGGTTCCCCGAGACCTGGAGGGCCTTCCGCAAGCTCATTCCCCTGCTCGCCGCCGGCCACCGGGTCTTCGCCGTCGACCTGCGCGGCTTCGGTGACTCCGACACGGCGCCGCGTGACCACGACAGCAAGGCCTCGGCCGAGGACCTGCACCAGCTGATCACGCACCTCGGCCTCGGCCCGGTCCACCTGACCGGGCAGGACGTCAGCGGGGCGACGGTCTTCCGGTTGGCCGTCACCCGCCCGGAGGACGTGCTCAGCCTCACCGCCATCGAGACGGGCCTGCCCGGCTTCGGCTGGGAGGCGCTGGCCGACGTCGGCCGCAGCGGCGCCTGGCACATCGGGGTGCTCGCCGCGCCCGGCATTCCCGAGATGCTCCTGGCCGGCCGCGAGCGCGAGTTCCTCGGGCAGTACGCGTTCCCGTCCATGACCGCCGTCGCGGGCGCGGTCACCGATGCCGACATCGACGACTTCGCCCGCACCTACGCACGCCCGGACGGCTGGCGCGGCGCGACCGGCCTCTACCGGTCGTTGCTTCGGGAAGGGCCCGAGCTCAAGGCCCTCGCCGAGTCCCCCGGGCTGACCGCGCCCGTGCTCGCGGTCGGAGCCGGCGGCGGCCCGTTCACTGCCCGGACCATGTCCGAGGCCGCGTCAGCGGAAGTCAGTTCCGTCCAGCTCAACGGTGTCGGCCACTACGCCGCGATGGAGGCCCCCGAAGAACTGGCGAAGGCCATCCTCGGCTTCATCGACGGCATCGACGCCGCCTAGGGCGTGTTTCGAGGTGGGGTGTGTGTCGGTGTGTTGTGAGCCGGATGCAGTGAGGTCTCCAGTAGATGGTTCATCGACCAGGAAGAACCTGAAACCGGAGACCTCGTGGCCGCCCTGGCGGTGACGAGGCGGTTCGACCTGACCGACGCGCAATGGGTGATCCTGGGGCCGCTGCTGCCCGTCGTCCGGCGGCTGGGTTGACCGTCGAAATGGACTAGAGGGCAGCTCATCGATGGGATCCGTTGGCGGGTGCGCGCGGACGCGGTCGCCCTGATCGGCTGGGAAGTGAACGTCGACTCCATGGTCATGCGCGCCCACCAGCACGCCGCCGGAGCCCGGCGGCACGGTGACCTGTAACGCGAGCCGCCCGGCGGGACGGTCACCGAGCCGGCCGATCACTGGCTGGGGCGCTCCCGCGGCGGGCTGTCGACCAAGGTGCATCCGGCGTATGAGCAGGGGGCAGATGCCGTTGTCACTGGTAGTGACGGCCGGGCGGCGCGGGGACGCCCCGCAGTTCCAGGTCGTGATGGCCGGCCTCCGCGTCGCCCGAACCGGGCCAGGCCGCCCCCGGACCCGGCCGGATCGGGTCCGGGCCGACCAGGCGTACTCGTCCCGGGCGATCCGCGGCCGCCACGCGATGGAGTGCGGAATCAACCGCCTCAAGCGCCACCGGGCCCTGGCCACCAGACACGACAAGCTCTCCGCCCGTTACCAGGCGATCCTGGAGACCACCGCCATCAACCAATGGCTCCACCTACTTCGAAACACGCCCTAGGTCGGCGAGGAGCGCGGCGAAGTGCCGCCGGGAGATGGTGAGATGCTCAGCGGCCGGGTTCTTGTTGTCGCTGCTGCCGATGTTCTTCCTCCAGGTCGGCGACCTCGACACAATTGTTCTCGACGTCGCCGCTGTTAATGCTCTGCGCCCGGCAGGATGGGCTGATCCCGCGTAGTCGGTGTTCGGTGCTCGCGGTGGGATGAACGGCGACAGGGGTGTTCGGGTGGTGGGGTGGCGCTGCGTACGGGGCCGCCCCTCCAAAGTCAAGGGCGCCTTCGGCGTCGCTTCGCGATGGACTTCGTCCACCCTTGACTTTGGAGCCTCTGCGGCCCCTGAGGCAGCGCTTAAGG